>CAMHGK010000139.1 GCA_946184695.1 uncultured Bacteroidales bacterium
AACATTGATATCTATGCGTCCAAACAACTATCAGGTGCTCCGTTCACAACAGAGCGCGTCAGTCAGATGCACCGCTTGGTCAGCCGCATGACGTTAGGTCATGAGCGCGGCAAGGTTCGTATCTTCACCGATGGTCGCGAGATAGCAGAATATGTTCGCGGAGCATCAGGCAGCCGATTCACACATCAAGCCGTCACTCCGCTCCACACCAACACATCTATTCCCTACTCTGCTCCCAAAGGTCTGAGCGGCAGACACATCGCCATGTACGGTAGTCATGGTATTTACTACAACCAAAGTCTCGACCTATGGAAGTGGCAACGTGCAAAACTGCTGACTACAGTAGAAGACGTCTATACCACCGCTTATACCATGCCTTTCTTGGTTCCGATGCTCGAAAACGCCGGCGCTGTGGTGCTGCAGCCCCGCGAGCGTGACACTCACAGTGAGGAGTTGGTGGTTGACGATGCCGATTGCCGGTCAACTGCCTCATGGACACGCACCACGACGGATGGCTTCGGACAACTGAGCACACCTCTGTTAGAGAAAGACAATCCCTTCACTATGGGCGGCTACAGCTATATCGATTCCAAAAAGCAAAACGCAGAGCCCCTTCGCTACATTGCAGCAATGCCGACAGCAGACGAATATGCAGTGTATATAAGCTACAAGTCGCTACCAAATAGCACCTCATCGGCTCACTATCGCATAGTTCATGAGGGGATAGAGACAGCATATAGCGTCAATCAGACTATGGGAGGCAGCACATGGATATATCTCGGAACGTTCCGCTTCGGCAGTGATGCCGCACGCAACTACGTCGAGGTAAGTCCGACAACCGGCGATGGCAAGACGGTAACGAGCGATGCGATAAAGATAGGTGGCGGCATAGGGAATGTGGCTCGCTACAGAAGCCTTAACATTGCAGAGAACGTCAAATCGTCAGACGATGAAGGTCTGAAGGCCCTACTTGAAAAACCCTTGGAACAGTACTCTCCTGCCGACTCGCTTCGGGCAGACTCAGTTGCACGCTTGTCGGCTTACACGAGCGGGTATCCTCGCTGGCTTGAAGGAGCCCGCTACTTCTTGCAGTACTCAGGCATACCTGATTCAGTATATAACTTCTCCAACAGCAAGAACGACTACACCGACGACTATGCCTCTCGCGGGCGTTGGGCTAACTATCTCGCCGGAGGCAGTGAGGTCTTTCCAAAAGGTCCGGGGCTGTCGATACCTATCGACCTGTTTCTGGCTTTCCACTCAGATGCCGGCATTACTCCTAACGACTCGGTGGTAGGCACACTTATTATCTACACCGACTTCGACGACGAGAAAAAGACCCTGTATGAGACGGGTGCATCGCGCATGGCAGCACGCGACTATGCCGATTATGTGCAGTCGCAAATAGTGGATGACATGCGCCGACTTTATGCTCCTGAATGGCAGAGGCGCGAACTTCGCAATTCGTCGTATGCCGAATCGCGCAACCCTAAGATGCCGGCAGTACTGCTTGAACTGCTCTCGCACCAGAACATTGCCGACATGCGCTACGGCTTGGATCCGCGTGTACGCTTCTCTGTATCAAGAGCTATATACAAGGGTATGCTCAAATTCATATCCAAGCAATACGGCACAGACTATGCCGTTCAGCCCCTGCCCGTCAGGAACTTTGCCATCCGCAAAAACGGAGCCAAACTGCAACTCTCATGGGACGAGCAGACAGATACGTTGGAAGCGACAGCGCAGCCTACTTATTTCGTCGTCTATACACGGCGACAAGGAAGCGATTGGGATAATGGCATAAAAGTAGGAGCCAACTCCTATAGTTTCACCCCTGAAGAAGGTGTCCGGTACGATTTCTACGTAGCTGCGGGCAACAAGGGTGGCCTGTCGATGCCCTCCGAGGTTTTGTCTGCATGTCTGTTTGCAAACAGTCCGCTTGTGCTTGTGGTCAACGGCTTTACGCGCCTGAGTGCTCCTGACAGCTATGCCGATAGTGTTCACGGTGGTTTTCTGCCCGAGAGCTACGGAGTACCTTACAAAAAAGATGTTTGCTATATCGGTCCGCAATACGAGTTTCGCCGTGCTCTCCCGTGGCAGAGCGATGACGATACGGGTGCCGGAGGCTGCTATGGCGACCAAGCTCTGACCACTATGGCAGGTAATATGTTCGACTATCCCGTGATGCATGGCAGGGCGCTACAAAAGATGCGAATATCATACGTTTCGGCAAGCATTAGTTCATTCGCACAACAAAAAGAAGAAAATAACATTTCGCCGCTCGCTCAATACGACGCTATCGACATCATCTTAGGCAAGCAAAAACAGACTACTTTAGGCACCGAGAAACTGACAACCGACTTCAAGACCTTCCCTGAGCAAGTGCAAGAGCGAATCATCGAATATACCTCCGCTGGAGGCAGACTCTTAGTCTCAGGGGCATACATTGGAGGCGACATGAAAGACGACAAAGCAGATCGCGAGTTTATGCGCCGAGTACTGCATGCCGACTTCGCTTCCTCGCATGCCACCCGCACCGGTCAAATACAGATGCGCTCTCAGTTTTTCCCGACTCAGATGTTGCAGCTGCAAACCACTCCCGACGAACATCTGACCGTCAGCGAGAACCCCGACGGACTACAGCCATACGGCGAGAACGCAAAATGTATAGCACGCTTCTTTGATACGCAAGTGCCTGCCGGAGTACTATGGCAAGCCGCCGACAACAAGAAGCCCTCCGACAGCGACACCACTGCCAAGACCATAGTCTTTGCTTTCCCACTTGAGTCTGTACATCAGTTCGACCAGTTATATCAGCAGAGCATTACCTTACTTCTTGACTGACAAACACTATCAACTCAGGACAAATACTTTGCTCCCACATTAGACATTCATATTAGCATGGAACCTACAATAACCAACCTTACCCTCTCCTCCGACGAACATGCCATTGGTCTGCTTGCCGAACATCTGCACGCCGGATTCCCCTCACCTGCCGCCGACTACGAAGAGAGAATAGACATTGTCGGAGAACTCGTCAGACATCCCGATACCACCTTCTATGCCCGTGTTGACGGCGACTCAATGTCGGGTGCCGGGATATTCACGGGTGACATCGTCGTGGTAGATCGCTCCCGTCAGCCACAAAATGGTGACTACGTAGTAGCATCTATTGATGGCGAGTTTACGCTGAAAGAATATCAGACTGACCCGTCGGGTCAGTGTGCATGGCTCGTACCGCATAACGATAAATACCGGAAAATTCGCGTAACAGACCAAAACTCTTTTATCGTTTGGGGAGTAGTAACTCACAATATCCACCCGCTAACTAATTCATAATTCATAATGCATAATGCATAATGCATAATGCATAATTATCAATTATAAAGATTTGTACGCACTTGCCGATTGCAATAATTTCTTTGCCTCATGCGAGCGGGTTTTTCGCCCTGACCTTGAAGGCAAGCCCGTGATGGTTCTCTCGGGCAACGATGGGTGTGTGATAGCGCGGTCGAACGAAGTAAAAGCATTAGGCATAAAGATGGGCACTCCGCTTTTTCAGATTCGCGAGTTGGTGGAGCAAGAACATATCAACTGTTTCTCATCGAACTTCGAGCTTTACGGCGACTTGTCGGCACTTGCTATCACGCTATACCGACCAATTAGAGCAGTACTCCATTGATGAGGCATTCCTGCACTTCGATGACAGCATGCTCACAGCCGAGCAGCAAGTAAAGCAGGCGCGTCAGATAGTCCGGGAGATACGGCAAGGGATAGGCATACCTGTATCAATTGGGATAGCCCCTTCACGCACATTGGCAAAGATAGCCTCAAAATACGCCAAGCAATATGCAGGCTACCGCGGAGCATGCATGATTGACACCACAGAGAAGCGCCTGAAAGCCCTTTCCACGTTTCCTATAGAGGATGTTTGGGGAATAGGCAGGCGCAGCGTTAAGAAGCTGCATACGGCAGGAATTAACACCGCGCTCGATTTTGCAACACGGCAAAGCGAGTTCGCACTCAACCTCATGCACAAGCCCGGACTCGACACATGGCAAGAGCTTAACGGGCAAGATGTTATCCGCACCGATGAATTAGCACAACATCTATCCATCACTCGCTCCAGAACCTTTGCTGCGCCTGTCACCGACATCAAGACGATGGAGTCATTCATTGCCGATTTCTGTGCGACATGCGCCCGCAAACTGCGCTCACAGAACAGCCTCTGCTCAGATGTTATCATCTTCGCACTGCCATCGCGCTTCAGTTATTCTCTGCCCAAAGAGAACAGCATCTTCATGCCTGACAGCGGAGTATATGACAATTTTGGAGGGATATATCAAAATATACACCTTCCAGTGCCCACAAACACCACCTCAGAGCTGTTAGAATATGTACTCAGAACGCTGCGCAAAAACTTCATCGAAGGCTACAGCTACAAGCGAGCGGGAGTTGTGCTACACAACATCAGCGACGCTACTGCCATGCAACAGCAACTCTTCGACACACGCGACCGTCAGCGCGACTCGCAGCTGCAGCAGACTATCGACCGCCTAAACCGCCAAATGGGACGTAACACTATCAGAGTAGCCACACAGCTAAAAACCGAACAGCAAGCCGACAAACTGCGCTCCGAGCACCTCTCACCATGCTACTCCACCCGACTTTCGGATATTATCACCGTCAAATGCTGAGAAACTTATTTTGCCATAAAAAAAATAATTCATATCTTTGCGGGCTAAAAAACTCAAGCATTGTCAGAGTGCTTCGGGCAGCAAATGCACATTAAGTACAAAGATAGCATAAATCAACACATTTCATGAAGCAATTCAAATTTTGGAACACCTGCTGTGGTTGGCTTGTATTTGCCATTGCCGCAGCCACTTATCTGCTCACCATAGAGCCCACAGCTTCGTTCTGGGACTGCGGTGAGTTTATCTCGTCAGCACACAAATTGGATGTTGGTCACCCGCCCGGAGCACCATTCTTTATGCTAATGGGGCATTTCTTCACGCTTTTTGCGATGGACGCAGGTCATGTGGCTATGTGCTGCAATGCTATGTCAGCATTGGCTTCCGCTTTCACCATACTATTCCTTTTCTGGACTATCACTGCCTTAGGCAGGAAATTAGCCTCCGGCAAGAGCTCAAAAGAAGGGTCTGCCAATCAGTCGCTTGAAGTATGGCAGACGATAGCCATACTCGGTGCAGGTGCAGTAGGAGCGTTAGCCTATACGTTCTCCGATACCTTCTGGTTTTCAGCAGTAGAGGGAGAAGTATATGCATCGTCGTCGCTATTCACTGCCGTAGTATTCTGGCTCATACTCAAATGGGACGAGAAGGCCGACGAAGAAGGGTCAGACCGCTGGCTCATACTCATAGCCTACCTGATGGGCTTGTCGATAGGTGTCCACCTGCTCAACCTGCTCACCATACCCGCGATAGTATTGGTTTATTACTTCCGCCGCTACGACTTCTCGTGGAAGGGAATACTGCTTGCATTGCTTGCCTCGGTGGTGATGTTGGCAGTGGTGCTCTATGGTATCATTCCGGGCTTCCCGACAGTGGCAGGCTGGTTCGAGCTTCTGTTTGTCAATGTTCTGCACTTGCCGTTTAACACCGGTCTGTATGTATATATAGTTCTCACCATTGCAGCCATCGTGTGGGCTATCTATGAGTCGTATGCCGACCGTTC
>CAMHGK010000140.1 GCA_946184695.1 uncultured Bacteroidales bacterium
CCTGTGGAACGGATAGTGAAGCATCCGTCTTCCGAAGCTTTTGTCCATTCGTAGGTGTCACTTGTCAGTGATTGCATATATACCCATGTATCGCCGGCAGATGTATTAGCAGATGTCGGTTTGGAATAGGTGCCATCTTCGTTCTTTAGCCATGCAGGGTTGAGGGCCTTGCCGTCGTATTTAGGGCCACTGGCTTTCCATTGATAGAGGGTGGTAGAACCTGTCGTTTCACCTGTTGCAGCAGTTGCTGCCGGCAATGCAGCACCGAACTTCACTTTACCGGCATTCTCGCGAGTTGAGTGTATATTGGCACCGCCTGCGGTTGTATATATAGCTCCATTGACATTGAGCAGTCCTTCTACCAATACCTCAGCATCCGGCATCTTCACTTTGGTTTTATCACCGATAGTAGCTACACGAGGATTGACTTTCCATGAAGGAGAGTAATAGGGGTTGAACCAGTATGCTCCATAACTAAGCCAATTGTCTTGGTCATAGAAGAACACTCGTTGACTTGTCGGAATAGTCAAAACACCTTCCTTCTTGATGGTCAGTTTAGAACCCGGAAGGAAGCATACATGGTTGGTTATCTGTATCTCACCATCGTTAGCGATTATATTGAAGTTACTGGTAATAGGCAACACATAGTCAGATGAAGTCAAGTCTATATCTCCTACCATAGGCAGATCCATTTTCAAGCTAACACTTCCTAACTTGGCACCGGAATTCATCGTCCAGTTGACATAGTCGGTTTCTGTGTCATATTCTTTGCGTACCCATGTATCTTCTCCGGCTGTAGCGGGATCCATCAAGAACATCGCACCGCTGGTACCTATCATCTTAACAGCCTCTTGCGTGGGGACCTTATCATCTACTGTGCCTAAGAATCCCAAATCTTTATACATGTATGTACCACCATGCGCCAATCCTTGCGCTCCGGCACGATAGGTAATAGGACATTCGATATTTTGGTAGTAATAGTGCGTTATCAGAAAGACACCCTTATTATCCAATCCATTTTTGTTTCCTTGCACATTGATTTCTTCTGAACCACCTCGCCAGTCGCCCATCTGGAAATCCTCATAGACGGAAGACCCGTTTTTGGCATTTATCTCGCCCTTACCGGTTACATAGCCCCACGCATATAACGCGGCTCCGCTTTCAAGGTCGATATGCGAACCTTCATTCAGATACAGCCATCCGTACTTGCCGCTAACAACACCGGTACCGTGAGAGGTTAAGCCTTGGTTAGACAAGTAAGTTACGGCACTTGCCTCAATCTTACCATAAACGGACATATTCACCCCATTGGCAAAAGTCAGTTTATATAATGGCGTTGGTGCTTCATATTTCTCCACATTGGCAGCAGGAGAGGTATATGTCGGTGTTGCACCATTGATGGCAGTCTGAGTAGAATAGTATGGTATAAGCAGTGTCGTCTTTGCCGGCATAACATAGTCGCCCTTGGAGAGGGTATAGTTGGCAATCATGATGATGGTATAAGTGGTAGATGGTGATGCATTGACTACCTGTAGAGC
Source organism: uncultured Bacteroidales bacterium (assembly GCA_946184695.1). Classification (GTDB taxonomy): domain Bacteria; phylum Bacteroidota; class Bacteroidia; order Bacteroidales; family Paludibacteraceae; genus Colicola. Next base: position 1,539 of record CAMHGK010000140.1, read on the forward strand.
CTCCTCCAGAGATGCGTAGGATGTGCTGTTCTCTTTAATCTTGCAGACATACTCACCCGTCATATTGTCCGTTACGCGCCAACGGTAGCCCTCGGTATATTCCGGCGTGCCTGACTTAACGGCTACTTTATTCATGCCCTCACCGAGTTTCTTGTCGAGGTTTTCGTCCTTGACATAATAACCACCGTTGAGGACGAAATAACCCGGCTCACCGGCCAGACTAACATCTGCGCCCGTTGCGCTTGCAGTACCTTTGAACTTACCATCGTTAATAACAATAGATGGAGTAGCTGTCGCCTCGTTTTTTAACAATGGGTCTGCTACACCTGCGGCATACGCCGTCTTAGTTGAAGCATTGGCAGAGTAAGTTCCACTATTAACCACAGCCGTAGCTGCAAGAGCCATACTCCCTGTAAAATAGTCTGTTGCGTATGGACCACCTGATGCTCCTGTCATATATATAGCGTAAGCGGTTTCTGTCCCTGCGGTAGAACTTATAGTGTTTCCGCTAAGTTCAAAGTCTGCCACTCTTTCAACACCATTACTTGCCACTACTGCTGAACCTATAGTACCATACGAACCCGAAGTGGATGTAGTTGTGGTTATTGTTGAATTTTTGACTATCGTTTTCTCGTCAAGGCTATATACACCACGGGCATCAGATGTGGATGCTGTAACCGTCAAATTACAACCATCGACAGTCGCTTTACCTCCTGCCTGAATGCCATAAGCTGTAGCCCCATTTAAGGTCTGAACAATGAAAGTAGCGTTTCGTGCTATTATCTCGCCATCGGCCTTTGCCGTACCATCTGTTGACAAAGCATTAGTGGTTAAAAGAACACCGTAAGCATTCTTTGTAGCAGACTTGACATTATATGAACCTCCGTTTATCGTTGCTTTGCCTGAAATGGCTTTTGTACCTACCTGCCAATAGTCGCCATAGGTTTTGTAGGTTGAATTATTGGCTTCTTTTGCTGTGTTAAACTGAGCCAGAGTATAGGTGCGAGTTGCAGAATTAACATATACACCGCGTGCGTTCTCGGCTGTGCGGGTCACAACTGTTGCCACACAGTTATTAAGTTCCACTTCACCCGCAAAATCGAACAATGAGTATTCAGAAACGGTTGCCGGGACATACACAGCATTAGCATCTGTATTTGCGTAAGCTGTCATTGTAACGCCCGTAACTATTGTCTTCCCGCTATGTACAGCAATAGCCACAGAACTGCTTGTGGCGGCATCAGCTTCAAATGTTCCACCATCAATAACAGTAGTACCGCCGGACTTAACAGCACGCGCCGTTCCGGCAGAAAGTGTTTTGGCTTTGAATGTACCACCATGGATATATAGTTCCGGATAAGCTTCAGCATTTCCGCCAAGCGAGCCATTGGAGTCGGTTGAAGCGTCACGGCTTATAATGGATCCTCGTATATTTCTAATTGTTTTCGCTCTATCAGAAGAACCAACTGCATACGCACTTGATGTGGCAGCATTAGCCGTATAGTTACCGCTATTAATGGTAAGCGTTGCTGCTACCGCATATTCTCCTTTATAGGTAGCATTACCGGTTGACTGCGCCCCGGTATTCGCTTTTGCATCCGCCACCGTGCCATAGGTTGCACTTGCCCACGCGCAATAGGCACCTGTACCACCTGTGGTTGTAGCATTAATGGTTGTGTTGGTTAGCTCTACATTACCGGCAGAGCAACGTCCTGTGCCTGTAAAAGTTGTAAGGGAGTTACTCCAATCGATGGACACATCCGACAGTACCCCATAGACCGTTTGCCAACCTGTTACATTGATTGTAGAATTTTTGATTGTAAAAGGTGTCGTTGTTTTATTGAATGAATTATAGCATCCTAACACATCTATACCATACACTTGAACACCTTCGTGGGTAACATTAATAGTTGCGTTCTCAATAGAGCCTATTGCACTTGCTTTCTGGGTATTGGTTCCATCTGTAGCTGCACCGTTACTATTTCCCATACCCGTACTGGCGATACCCATGTATATACCATACGTATGCTCTGTTTGCAGTGTCGTGCCATTTACCGTCTTGTTTACATTCTCTACATTAACAGTTCCGCCGTTCATGTTAAGTGTACCGAAATAACATGAAGACGCTGTCTTGTTGGCAGTTGCTGTCATATAGATACCATAACCATACCGGTGCATTGTATAACTATCAAACTTGGAAGATTGATATGTTGCATTACCATTTACAAGTTCATCATTTATTTTCACATTAACCTTTGCATCTCCCGATAGGTTTACTTTACCAAAAGCCACGATTCCATAAACATAGGATGGTGCTTCTGCATATACTTCACCTCCTGTAATATTTACCTCTGTTGAATTAGCCGCGCTACTCTCTTGATAAATCGCCCTTACTTGTCGTGTACCATGTGCCTCAACCTTACCGCCGGACATATTGAACTTTGCCCCTGCTACCAATCTTACAGCCCTAACTTCTACTGATGTTGCATTTGAAGCAGTGCCCCCTACAGTGGATGTTCCGTAACTATATTGCTTTTGGTTTTCTGCATAGATAGTACCACTCTCCAGATTAAGTGTACAAGCAGCTGAAAGATTTATACCATACGTAACACCATTAAAGTCCGGAGTAATATTCTGAATCTTACCACCGGTCTTACTATCTTTAATGGTCAGCGTTTTATTTTTAGTATTTGGATTAAGAATAGAACCATTGATAGCACCACTTAGTGTCTTACCATTCAAATCTAATGTGAAAGTCTGAGTGATACCCTGTGTGGATGTGATACCATAAGTACTTGTTAAATCTATATTGCGGAGTAATGTCAGCGTACAGCCTGCACTTGCATTGGCAGCGGCAAGACCTTGTGCCCAAGTTGCATATTCGGTCTCTACACCAGCCGATGTAGTCACGCTCACATCGTTAGTCGCTTCGGCTTCGGCGTAGGCGGTGATAGTTACCGATTTTGCAGTGCCACCGGTGTTGGCTTGTGGGGTGAGAGTGAGGGTGGCGGAGAAATCGCCTTCGGCACCGCCTGCATTGAAAGTGAAAGGTACGGTTATGTTACCCGAACCTGTGGCTGCATCGGTCTGAGTAAAACTGATTGTACCCGGGGTGAATGTACCACCACTTGCACCGGTTATTGTAGCAGTAAAGTCGAAAGCACCGTCGCAGTACTTAACGGGGAATACTACAGTACCTGTACCGTCGGTTGTAGGATTGATAGGATAAGCGGTGTTGTTTTCCGCTGCATCAGAAAGCACAAGCGACGGGAAGTTGGCTGTGAAAGTAACCGACTTCGATGAAGTACCACCCGCAGTGGGTAGTGTGAGTGTCGCCGAGTTTGAGCGGCTGCCACTGCTGGTGCCGCTACCGCCATAGTAACCATTGCCTTTGAAGGTATAAGTTACGGTTGATTTGCCAGCTGCCCAATCTTTAGTGGCAGTCCATGTACCTGAGCCTGAGTTGGTAAAGGCAGGCGTACCAATCTGTGCCGCAGCATTGTCGTTGGTTGTCGTGAAAGCAACAGAACCTGTATAGTCCGAGCACGATGTCCGCGCATCGGTAGGAGTAAGCGTAACCGTTGCCGGACTGACACTCGCGATGCTAATTTGCTTAAAGGTGGCTTTGGCAGTATGCGTTGTTTGAGATTGACCTGTTTCGCTTGCTTTAATTTTTCCGTTTGTACTTGCAGTAGAAGTAGAAGGATTAGTACTCCAGCCGCTAAACTCCCATGAATCAAACCGCCAGTCAATGGCAGGTACAGCTTTTATATAGAATGGACCTACTTCAGTATTTTGGTTTGTTGATGATAAGTTAGCACTATAGGTTACTGTTGTGGAAGTCGATGTATTGTTAGCAGTTGAGAAATCGCTTTTTGTATCGACATACACGGTACCCGAACCTGTTTTCACAGCCACGCCTGCACGAGCATAATAAGTACTACCACCACCTGCCCACGCCATCATTGTCACGGGTAGCATCAGCAGCACTACTGCAAGGCGCAGCAGGCCGTGTTTTATGCCTAAGGTCGGGGTTAAGCCTGAGGTTGAGCCTGAAGTCAAGGTTAAGGTTGATTTTGTAATCTTTCTTGTCCCAAAATTAACATTTCTCATATATGTATGATTTATAAGTTTCTTAAA
>CAMHGK010000141.1 GCA_946184695.1 uncultured Bacteroidales bacterium
AAATTCACCAAGAAGTTCACCAAGAAGTTCACCAAAAACACAAGAGCGTATCATTACTTTAATAAAAGCCAATTCTGAAATTACTACGGAAGAAATGGCAGCACAATTAGGATTAACGAAGCGCGCTATTATCAAAAATACAAACAAGATGCAAGCTAATGGACAAATCATACATAAAGGTCCTAAAAATGGAGGACACTGGGAAGTGATAGTGAAAGGGGAAAAATGATGTTTTAATGGTGAAAATGGTGAAAATGTTTTAATGGTGAGAATGGTGAGAATGGTGAGAATGGTGAGAATGGTGAAATAAATGAATAAATGATAAAATAAATAAATGGTAAATGACTTATCGCCATATAATTCTGCTGAAAATAACATTGTAGTCTATCGCACCGATGATAATACACTACAATTAGATGTTCAGTTGGCGGAAGAGACTGTTTGGCTAAGCCAGCAGCAAATGGTGGCATTGTTCGATTCAACGAAGCAAAATATCAGTTTGCACATTAATAACATCTTTAAGGAAGAGGAACTCCAAAAATCGGCAACAGTCAAGGAATACTTGACAGTTCAAAATGAAGGAGGACGACAAGTAACTCGTCGGGTGCAGTACTATAACTTGGATGTGATAATCTCAGTTGGTTATCGTGTTAAATCCAAGCGTGGAACACAATTCCGACAGTGGGCACTAAAGATTCTCAAAGAATATCTGCTAAAAGGGCATGCAATAAATCAGCAGATGTTAGCTATTCAGAGGCAGATTGATTCTCGTTTCGATATGCAGGACAAACGAATCCTTGCCATTGAAAACGAGTTGCACGACCACCACGAGAAGATAGATTTCTTTGTGCGCACTAACCAAACACCGGTAGAGCAGGTGTTCTTTGGCGGTGAGTTTTTTGCAGCACGTGTGGTGTTGGAGAAGCTGATTAAGGCGGCTAAGAAACGGGTTATCATCATTGACCGATATATCGATGCTACCACTTTTGAGATGCTGGATGCGCGACAGAACGGCGTGACAGCGGCTATCTACAGCGAGAAAGAATTTCATGCTCTGCGCGATGCGCACAATGCGACAGCCGGCGTTGAACCGATTAACACTTTTGTATGGAGCAAACCCTCGCACGACCGTTGGCTGATAATCGATGATAGTCTTTACCATTGTGGTCATTCGCTCAAAGATATGGGACGTAAACTCTCTGCTATAACTCTGATGGGTACGCCTGCACAAGATATTATTGACCAAGTAGAACGTTAAAAGCATTAGCACTGCAAGCAAGGCAGTGCTTTTTTTGTTATATATTTGCATAATAGAGAAAATATTACTACTTTTGCAACTGAATCCTGACAAAATCGTAAATGAATAAATGGTAAATAACCTCGTCACTCACTGACGTTAAACAGGAGGACATACTGAAATTATAAAGAAGCGTTTGCTGCACTCTTTGATTGGAAACGTAGGAAATTTTCAATAATCACTAAAGAGAAAGCATGATGCCTTCTCACACGTTTGTGTGGGATTGCTATCTCCATATCTCTTAGTGATGGGTTTTTCCTACGACCTCCAATCAGGATATGCGACATAGCAACTCCACGCATTCTTTTTATATCCTTATAATTAATGGTCTGAGGAGTTGCCCGACCGACATAAAACACATTACTACAATGAAAAGAAAACTTTTCTCCTGTCTGCTCCTTGCTCTGCTCGGAGCCAATGTCGTCTTTGCCTCAGAGACCATCGACTGCATCTATTACGACCTTGATGCCACCACCCGCACTGCCACTGTCGCCACCGGCACATACTCGGGTGCTGTTGTCATTCCCGAAAAAGTCACCTACAACAACCGCGAATACACCGTAACGGCTATCGCCGCGAGTGCATTCAACGGAAAGTCTATAACCTCTGTTGTCATTCCTGGCACTATCTCCGAGATTAGCACTCAAGCCTTCTATTATTGCACCTCGCTGAACAGCGTAACCATAGCAGAAGGATGCGAAGTAATCAACACAAAGGCTTTCTACGGCTGCACCTCACTTAACAGCGTCACCATAGCCGAAAGCTGCGAAGTAATCAATAGTTACGCCTTCTACGGGTGCTCCGCACTTACCAAAATTGTTATCCCTGCAAGCGTCAAGCGCATAGAAGAGCAGGCTTTCGCCAACTGCTCCACTCTCGCAGAGGTAACATTGAACGAGGGCCTGACTTATATAGGTGATTATGCTTTCGGTGCACTGCAAAAACTGAAAAGCATAACCATACCATCCACAGTGGAGGATATGGGTATAGCATCATTCTATAACTGTCGCAAACTCGCCAAAATAGTATGGAATCCCATACACTGCTCGGATTTTACATATGCAAAAAATGCACCATTTTCATCATATAGTTATTATGCAGAAGGATGTAATATTAAATATACAACTTTTGATGATATGTCTAACTATAACTCTTCTTTTACTTCTTCATGCATTGGGGAGGGCAGTGGTCAACCGAGAGGCAATTTGGGATTAGGCAAAGGCAATAATTGGACGACACAAATTACTTTTGGTGATGAAGTAGAACATATTCCTGCCTATCTATGCTACAAATTCCAAGGAGAATTGCGCAATCTTGATATTCCAGACAATGTGAAGACCATTGGTGATTATGCTTTCTACGGCAACACCAACTTGGTGTCACTCAAACTCGGTGTAGGCCTGACAGAAATAGGCAAGTATGCATTTAGTGAATGTTCAAAGTTGACTGAGTTGAGCATACCCGACAATGTAACCACCATCAACCAGTATGCCTTCAGCTCATGCACAAGTCTTGCCACCGTTACTTTCGGAAAAGGTATTCAAACTTTGGGAACCTATGCCTTCGGCAACGGAGGTAAACTTACCGCCATCAACACCTATGCCGTCAATCCTCCAACTATTGACAATACTGTATTTACCAAATACAGCGACCTTATGGTTATCGACCTCAATGTGCGCGAGCAAGCCCTTGACGCATACGAGAAAGCCAATATATGGAAAGACATGCACATAGGTCTTGTGGCAAACGAAAGCCGCGTATTCTCGCTCACAGTATCTTCTGCTGACAACACCAAAGGCACAACAACCCCGTCCGGCAGCTATGACGAGGGTGACAATATCGTCATTGGTGCTATGCCCAAGGACGGCTATCACTTCGCACGCTGGAACGATGGGAATACTGACAATCCTCGTCTTGTCGAAGTAACCGGTGACCTTACCTTTACAGCTTATTTCGCTGAAGGCTCGGCAGGTACGCCAACGCCTTCAGGCAATGCCTATCAGGTAAATATCTCTGGTGAGAACTGCTCAATGAATATCAGCAGCCAATATCCCGAAGGTAGTGTGGTAACGATGCAGGCAGTGCCTGACGAGTGTCTTGAGTTCAAGCAGTGGTCAGATGGCAATAAAGACAACCCTCGCACTATAACCGTTACTGCTGACGGTAATTACAAAGCTGAGTTCAATAAGATTACTTACACCATCAGCGGTAAGGCTGAAGATGCTAATAGCGGTTCGGTCAATGTAAGGGCGAAATAACATAACCCATAGAATTTTACCACTATGAAAAAGATATTCTTATCTATATTTTTGATCCTTTCGGCGTTGCTACAGACGCGCGCCTACGGACAGCAGGTGTTCGACTGCGGTAGCGAGGTGGTGATAACCGCTACGGCTGCCACAGGTTATCACTTCGTACAGTGGCAAGACGGTAACACAGATAACCCTCGTTCTGTTGAGGCGAAGGGCGACATCACCTATACCGCCACCTTTGCTCTTGACCGATTTACGGTCAAATTCGTGGGGTTCAACAATGCCGACTTAGGTTCTCAGACCGTAGAATACGGCAAGTCTGCCACCGCCCCCGACCCCAAGACACCAAGCGGCTATTCGTTCACAGGTTGGGACAAGGACTTTTCAAAGATTACCTCTAACCTTACCGTAACAGGGCAATACAAAGCTAACGAGGCCGGTGAGGTGGTTATAAGCAACGACAAAGTCATCAGCGCAGCAGGTGACCTCATCGACAGCAATAGCGACATCATCATTGCCCTCGGTTCGGCTCTGATTGTCAATGGCAATGCAGTACAACAAGCAACTTCTATCACGCAGAATATCAGCCTGACATCAGCAGCTTCTATCATAGCCTGCTCCGACAACTTATCGAGTGATATGCTAAAAGTTCTAATTGAGACCTACACTGGCACTTGGTACTATCTGTGCTTCCCGTTTGACGTACCGCTGAGCAGTATAAACAGCCCCGGGCAGTATGTTATCTACGAGTACGATGGTGCCATACGGGCACAGAAAGGTTCCGGCGGTTGGGTACGCATGCAGGGCTCTACATTAGAAGCCAAGAAAGGTTATATATTCCAGGCATCCGCCAATGGCACTCTCAGCATCAGTATTGCTAATCCGGCTTTCACCTGCCAAACACAACAGACCACTCTGCCGGCTTATGCCTCATCGTCAAATAGCAATGCCAACTGGAGTTTGATAGGCAACCCGTTCCCAAGTTACTACGACATGCAAGCACTGCACGAAGGCGGTTTTAATGCTCCCGTCTATATTCGCTCGAAAGACAAAGACGACTACGACGTATATATGCCTGCCGATGACGAATATCATTTCCACCCGTATGAAGCATTCTTCGTTCAGAATCCTAATAACACACCTTTATCATTGCAATGGTTAAGCAGCGGTTGCGAAACGGAGAATCAGATAAGGAGCAATGCTGGCAATGCGCCACGACAAGTCCTTGCCGCCCATGTACGCCAGGCAGAACAAAACCGCTATTTCGTAGAACTGAGTATAAGCGGAGACAACGGCAACGACCATACACGTGTGGTATTCAACGAAGCTGCTATGTCTGGTTACGAACTCGGACGCGACGCCGTTAAGATGGAAGGCTCTGCACCTGTGCGCATCTTCACTCACGACGCTCAGACACAATATGCTATCAACGAGCGTCCCGACGAGAAACTTGATATTGCATTAGGTTATACCGTTGCTCAAGAAGGCGACTATAAGCTCATGGCTTACCGCATGGATACCGACATTGAGCTTTATGATAGCGAACTCAACGTCGTTGCCGATATGAGTCAGGGCGGATATCTGTTCCATAGCGAGGCAGGTACTAACACCACACGTTTCAGCTTCAGAACAAGAGCTAAGGTGCCTACTTCTATTTATAATATCTGGAATGCAGATGAAAAGGTAAGCATATATACCCTGACGGGAATTACGCTCTATGAAGATGTCATGCTCACCGATATTGATCTGCAGGCGGGCGTTTATATTATCAAATCAGAAAGTCAAGTACAGAAAGTCATTGTCAAATAGTCAAAAGGGGCAATATGAAAGCATATTATTATATCACCATCATCCTGCTGCTTATGCTTAGCAGCGGGGTGATGTATGCCCATAATGATGACTTCAATCCTGCCACACCTACTGAGCCTGCTTCGCCGTTCTATCCTGACCTGCCGTCAGAACCGCAGAATCCGTTCAATCCCGACTTGCCGTCGGAACCACAGAATCCGTTCAATCCCGACCTGCCGTCGGAACCACAGAATCCGTTCAATCCCGACCTGCCGTCGGAACCTCAGAATCCGTTCAATCCCGACCTGCCGTCGGAACCTCAGAATCCGTTCAATCCCG
>CAMHGK010000142.1 GCA_946184695.1 uncultured Bacteroidales bacterium
GTTGGAGCCGTCAGTGAGCAATATGACCACTTTCGACTTGGTCTGTGAGTCCTTCATTCGGTTGACGGCATTGGCAAGCCCGAGTCCGATGGCGGTGCCGTCTTCTATCATTCCGAAGTGTACGGAGCGGAACAGGTTGATGAGCACGGCATGGTCGGTGGTGAGTGGACACTGGCAGAAACTCTCGCCGGCGAACACCACTATACCGATGTTGTCGTTGGGGCGGTTGTTGATAAACTCGGTAGCTTTCTCTTTGGCGGCTTCGAGTCGGTTGGGGCGCAGGTCCTCAGCCTGCATCGTGCCGGATATATCAAGAGCCATCATGATGTCAATACCTTCGGTTGACTCTTTGTGCCAGCGGTTTGATAGCTGCGGACGTGCCAGCGCAACTGATAGCAGCGTGATAGCAGCTACTCGCAGCACGAAAGGTACGTGCAGCAGATAGATGCGGGCAGTGCGGTGCTGACGGCGAAGTTCTGAGGTGTCGGAGATGAGCAGACTCGCGTCAGACTTGTGCAACTCAATGATATACCATACGATGACGGGTATGAGTAGCAGCAGTAGGAATAGATATGCAGGACTTTGTAATGTCATAGCGTTAGGTTTTCTTTTTCTTTTGTCTCGCCTTAGCAGCGTGCGGCTGAGGCGTGGTTATTCGTCGGCTTCGTCGGTGTCGTCATTATCATCAGCATCAGCATCGGCGTCTTGCGGCGGTGCGGGGATAGTCTCCTGCACTATGCGGTATGCAGAGCGGAGCGACGCTTCGTTCTCATCGGGTGTAGGACGGTGCTTGGCAAATTTGACAAGGTCAGCAAGTCGGAGCATGCGGTCGAGTAGGGTGTAGAGCTCTTTCTGCTCTTGCAGCAGAGGTTTCATCTCGGCGAGTATCTCGTCGGAGGTCATCTCTTGCGAACTTACGTCGAACCGGCGGGCTAAATACTCGCGGACCACATCGGTCAGCTCGGTCTGGTACTGCTTGTCTAATCCCTTGACGTAGAGCTTTTCTTCGCGTATTTTGTCCAATTTCTCGAGTGCCACTTCGTGCGCCGGTCGGAGCAGTTCGGGGTCAACGGGCTGCTCGGTTTCTGCCTTGCGTCTTTGCTTGAGGTAGCGAACTAAGAAATACGCACCTATTCCAACGGCTATGATTCCAAGTCCGAGCAGTATCCAACGTATGATTCCCCACCACCATATCGGTGCTTTGACGATATCCTTAACATCGAAAATTTGTACGTCGGTAGTATCGATGATAAAGGGTTGCACCACGTTGAGCGAAAGGGCAGATGTGGTGAAAGTGTCCTCACCGCTGATGAAGCGCTGGGGTTCTATATAGAACAGCGAATCCTGAAAGCATGTCAGTATGAGGTCTTGGCGAATGGTAAGACGCCCGTCTTTGAGGCGGGTGGTGTCTTGCGGCAGGTGCTTGACAATCTCGATGCCGTCGATGAGTTGGTTGCCATATACGGGAAAACTGATATGGTCGCCTGCGTCCTGTGTCACTTCAAAGTGCATCGCCGTCTGGTCGCCCACCTTGAGAGTGGTGGAGTCGATAGAGGCGCTGACCACAATACTGAGTATGATACTTAATAACTTCATGCTATTTTAATTGTGCATTGTGCATTATGCATTATGAATTATGAAATAGTCTCATTAGTGCTCTGACATAATCTTCATCGGTTCTGACACTGATATTTGAGGTACCGGTTTTTGTGAATGTCTGACGCAGCACATCGTTGCTATGTAGCCATGCTTGCCGGTAGTTGTCACGTATCTCTTGGGATGCGGTATCGATCCAGAGGCGTTTGCCGGTCTCTGCATCACGTAGTTTGACAAGTCCGATATCGGCAAGTTCTGTGTCGCGCCGGTCATAAACCTGTATGGCGCTGATGTCGTGCTTGTTGTTGGCGATAAGCAGAGGCTTTTCGATTTTCTTGGCTCCTATAAAGTCTGATATGAGGAAAGCGGTGCAGCGACGTTTCTGTGCGTTGGTGAAATACTCGATAGCTTTGGCTATGTCACCGCCATTGGATGTAGGCTCAAAACTCAGAAGCTCGCGAATGATATGCAGCACATGTTGCTTACCTTTCTTAGCGGGGATGTACTTCTCAATCTTATCGGAGAAGAAGATGACGCCTACCTTATCATTATTTTCGATGGTGGAGAAAGCAAGTGTGGCAGCTATTTCGGCTATCATGTCGCGCTTTATTTGCGTCAGCGTACCGAACATGCGCGAGCCGCTCACATCAACAAGCAGCATCACTGTCAGCTCGCGCTCTTCCTCGAAAACTTTGATGTAAGGCCGGTTGAGTCGTGCCGTCACGTTCCAGTCGATAGCACGCACGTCATCGCCGGGCTGATACTCGCGCACCTCGCTAAACGCCATACCACGACCTTTGTATTGGCTGTGGTACTCGCCGGCGAAGATGTTGCGACTAAGCGAACGGGTCTTAATCTCAATCTTACGGACTTTTTGTAGCAGTTCTTCTGATGTCATAAATTATATGCAAAACGAAGAATTCTCAATTATGAATTATGCATTATGAATTATGCATTATGAATTATGCATTATTAATTATGCATTATGCATTACTTAGGGTACTTCCACTGCATTAAGAACCTCGGTGATGATGTCCTCGGTGGTGAGGTTGTTGGCCTCGGCTTCGTAGGTGAGACCGATGCGGTGGCGCAGTACATCGTAGCAAACAGCGCGTACGTCTTCAGGAATGACGTAGCCGCGGCGGTGTATGAAGGCGTAGGCACGTGCTGCAAGGGCAAGGTTGATACTTGCACGAGGCGAACCGCCGAACTGAATCATGGGTTTCAGTTTGTCGAGTCCGTAAGCGTCAACTTGACGTGTCGCAAATACGATGTCAACGATGTACTTCTCAATTTTCTCGTCGAGATATACTTCTCTGACCACCTCGCGGGCTTTGCGGATATCTTCGGTTGAGAGAATGGGTAGCACGGGTTTGCGTTTGCCTGAGATGTTTTGGCGGATAATCTGCTGCTCTTCTTCCTTCTTAGGATAACCTATCACGACCTTCATCATGAAACGGTCGGTCTGTGCTTCGGGCAGGGGGTAGGTTCCTTCTTGCTCGATAGGGTTCTGAGTGGCAAGAACGAGGAATGGATCATCCAACCGGAAGGTCTGCTCGCCGATGGTTATCTGTCGCTCTTGCATAGCTTCGAGCAGAGCCGATTGTACCTTTGCCGGAGCACGGTTGATCTCGTCGGCAAGAACGAAATTGGCGAAGATAGGACCTTTTTTGATACGGAACTCTTCGTTCTTCTGCGAATAGATTTGCGTACCGAGAACATCGGCAGGCAGCAAGTCGGGGGTAAACTGAATACGGCTGAAGTCGGCTTTGATAAGGTCGGCAAGGGTCTTTATAGCAAGCGTTTTTGCCAAACCGGGCACACCTTCAAGCAGGATGTGACCATCGGACAAAAGACCAATCAGAAGGCACTCTACTAAGTGTTTCTGACCGACTATCTGCGTACTCATGCCCATGGTGAGGGCATCAACAAACGAACTCTCGCGCTCAATGCGGTCTTGAAGTTCGCGAATGTCAACAGGATTATTCATAGCTATATGTATGTGTTTTTTTATTTGTTCTGTTGTGTGTTAGTCGTGTTTTGAATGTAGGCTGTCACTAATGTATTTTGCATTAAGTAACCCTTTGCGTTGTATTCGCGTGCCCATAAGACTACTGCAAAATGTGTGCCACAATAGTGGTAGCGCAAAAAAATATCTGATAATAATTTTTTTTGCTGTATAAACAAAAAATATTACCTTTGCCTCGCAAAAAGAATTCACTTGGCTGTCGGTGGTCGGCAGCCGGCTGAATATAATAACAACCAATTAACAATCAATTACTATGGATTACAAAGTTATTGACATTGAAGGCGTAGGTCCTAAGTTTGCTGAAAAGCTTAAGGCTGTCGGCATTGAGAAAGCAAGCCAATTGCTTGAGAAGTGTGCAAAACCCGCAGGTCGCAAGGCTCTTTCGGAGCAGGCTGACATTGCCGACCATCTGATTCTCAAATGGGCTAACCACTGCGATTTGTTCCGTATCAAGGGCGTAGGTCCTCAGTTCGCCGAACTGCTTGAGGCAGCAGGTGTTGACACCGTTAAGGAGCTTTCGCACCGCGTACCCGCCAACTTGGTAAAGAAACTTGAGGAAGTGAATGGCGAGCGTCATCTGACCCGTCGTGTTCCGTCGGAGAAAGAGGTTGCCGCTATGGTTGACCAAGCAAAGGAACTGAAGCCCGTAATGAGCTACTAATTTATTCTGATGTCAGGGTGCCGGATTGCCGGCGTCCTGACATTATTGTATATATGCGGTTGGAAAATCGGATTATAGTGCGGATTGGTTATACCATAAGTAGTGGTTTGTGATAATGGTTGTTGTATTGATAAATCATGAATTTGCTAAAATATGTGATATTCATTAAGTAAAAGGCTTTTGGCATCTGAGTTTCTTAAAAATCCTTAACTGACTTAAAACTAATTTTCGGTATGTCTAATTCTCATTCTCAAACGCAAACTAAGACTCGTGTGGACGAGCCGCGGATGTATAATGTGGTGTTCTATAATGATGATGTAACGACGATGGAGTTTGTAGTGTATGTGCTTCGCCGTGTGTTCTTCTGCTCTGTGGAGATGGCCACCCAGCTCATGCTTGATGTCCATCACAAGGGCTCTGCCGTGGTTGGAACTTATAGCTACGATATAGCACTGAGCAAGAGCTCGAAAGCTACTCAGATGGCGTCCGACGAAGGCTTCCCGCTCCGCGTGTCAGTGGTGCAGGCACCCGACCTGCCCTTCTGACTTGATGACCTGCCGTACTGAAATCCCGACTATTTTACGATTTGTTCTTTCTGACGCTAACAACAAACTTTGCAACTAACCGCTTATGAATTATACTGAACGTCTCAACGATGCTTTGCAATTTGTTGAACATTTTGCTATAGAGAACCGCTCGGAGTTTCTCACACCAGAGCTCATGCTGGTGGGTATATGTTGTCGCACGGAAGCCTTTGTGGCTTTGTGCGAAAGCTACCATGTGGACTATCAGCATGAACTGAAAGAGCCTATTTATGCCAAGATGACGGAGCATGTGCCCGATGAGTTTGGCGAATATGATATCTATCCGTCAGTACAGTATTCACGTATGTTTGAGTTGGCAGAGCAAAATGCTGCGGGTGCTGGTCGCAGCGAGTTAGACGTGACGCATATCCTCTTTGCCATGCTCGATTTGGACGAGTCGTTTGCCAACTACTTGCTACGCACTCGGTTTACGGAAGATATAACCGAACTCAAACGCTCTATCATAGATGCATACGAAGGACGTAAGTTGCCCGATCACCACCCTGAGTTAGACTCTTATTTAGACGACTACGACTTAGATGGCCTGTTTTCTGAAGAGAGGAAAACGAAATGGACCGATCTGGTCACTTGTATCAATGACAACCTCTCACAACATAACCCTCTGATAGGTAGGGAGCAGGAATTGGAGCGTACTATTCAGGTACTTTGTCGCCGCGACAAGAACAACCCGCTGCACGTAGGTGAGGCGGGGGTAGGGAAGACCGCCCTGATATACGGACTCGCTCAGCGTATAGAAGACGGACAAGTGCCTGAGCGAC
>CAMHGK010000143.1 GCA_946184695.1 uncultured Bacteroidales bacterium
TAAAAATCAAACTTAATTATACCTCTTTGATAATAAAAAGCTAATATAATATACATCGATGATAACTAAAATGCAAAAATATACCTTTCTCGTTTTTCACCGCGAGTACGAGCGTTTCCTTGAGAGGTTGCGCGATGTGGGCGTGGTGCATGTGAGCGAGAAGGGCGAAGCACTCGCCGACGACGAGTTGCTCCAAGAGCAGTTCGCTCTGCGCGAACTCGTGCATAAGGCACGTGTCGATGCAGAGACGTATTTGGTGGAAGATGCTAATGTTCAAGAGCTCCAGGACGCCACCTTGACCGCTGAGCAACTGCGTGAACTCGTGGCTCAGCTGCGAGAGTTAGAGGAGCAGAAGCAGACGCTGACACTCAATATAGCAGCTACTGACAAAGAAGCCAAGCGTATGATGGTCTGGGGCGACTTCTCAGAACAACGTCTTGCTGACCTCGCCAAGGCAGGTTATGCACTGCGCTTCTTCTCGTGTCCCAAGAAGCAATACGACGCGGCTTGGGAAGCACAGTATCAGGCAGTAGTGGTGGCAGAACAGGCAGGACGGGTGTATTTCGTTGTCATCGGTCACGAGGGTGAGGATTTGGACCTGCCCGCCGAAGAACAACAGATTGCTCCGCATAGCAGCAGTCAGCTCCGTGTTGATATCGACGGTATGCGCCATCTGCTCGCCGCCAAGCAAGCTCAAATAGAAGCATGGGCGCTTGCTCATCTGCCGGAGCTGAGATGGGCGGAGAAGCAAACCGACCTGCTCATCTCGTGGCAGCGCGTGAGCAAGAGCGGAAAAGCGGTAGCCGATAATCGCATTCTCATGCTCGAAGGATTCTGTCCGGTGGACAATGTGCCGGAGTTAGAGGCTATGCTTGTCGACGAACATATTTATTTTATTGCGTCGGAACCCACAGAAGAGGATGATACGCCGGTCAAACTGCGCAACAACCGCTTCACTAAGATGTTCGAGCCGTTGACCGGTATGTACGGCTGGCCTGTATATGGCGAGTTCGACCCTACGCCCATCCTCGCACCATTCTTCCTCCTGTTCTTCGCGCTCTGTATGGGCGACGCCGGTTACGGCATATTGCTCATCCTGTTTGGCATACTTACCACCAAAGGCAAACTCAATATCGAGATGTTCAGCGGACTCGGTCCTATCATCACCACGCTGGGCGTTGGTACGCTGATTGTTGGTTTCTTTCTCGGTACGTTCTTCGGTATCGATCTCTATACCGCCTCGTGGGTGCCCGAGAGCCTGAAGCACCTGATGATAAAGGGCGAAGTGGCAGGTTACGACATTCAGATGGTGATGGCACTATGTATAGGTGTAGTGCATATATGTCTTGCCATGACCATTAAGGCTATCTGCTATACCAAACGCTTTGGCTTCAAGGCAAATATATCTACTTGGGGCTGGCTTCTGCTCATTTTGGGGGCACTTGTGGTTGGTATTCTGTCGCTCGCCGGCGTATTCTCGGTGGATGTGGCAAAATGGACTTTGATAGTCATCGGCGGCATATCAGCTTTGGCAATCTATATCTTCAATACTCCCGGGCGCAATCCGCTTATCAATATAGGTGCGGGTCTGTGGGATACCTATAACATGGCTACCGGCATTCTCGGCGACGTACTCTCATATATACGTCTTTATGCGTTGGGTCTTGCAGGTGGTATGCTTGGAGGTGCATTCAACAGTTTGGGACTGATGGTGCTTGGTGATGGCAAAAATGTGATGCTGTGGGTGGCATTTATCGTGATACTCATCATCGGACACGTGCTCAATCTCTGTATGTCGGCTCTTGGAGCATTTGTCCACCCGCTGCGTCTGTCGTTTGTGGAGTATTTCAAGAACTCCGGCTACGAGGGCAAGGGACATCTGTATGAGCCTTTTCGCAAATAGAACTATAAACAAATAAAAATTATACAACAATGAACGAAATTTTAGGTTATCTCGGTTGGGCTCTCATGCTTGGGCTCGCCGGCATCGGTTCCTCTTTCGGAACGACAATAGCAGGCAACGCTGCTGAAGGTGCACTCAAGAAGAACAAAGAGAAATCATCGTCTTACATGATTCTCTCGGCTCTGCCCGCAACTCAGGGTCTATACGGCTTTGTGGCTTTTCTTATGTGGCGCGGTAAGGACTTTGCAGCTGATGGCGCAATGCTCTTTGGCGTAGGTCTGGCTGTAGGTCTTGTTTGCCTTTTCTCGGGTATCCGTCAGGGGCAGGTTTGTGCTAACGGTATTGCAGGTATAGCTGCCGGTCACGACGTACAGACCAATACTATGATTTATGCTGCTCTGCCCGAGTTCTATGCCATCCTTGCTTTGGTAGGTGCGCTGATGGTTTAATTGTACAAAAATACAGAATCTTACGTATTTATGACAGAAGGTATTTGCATAATTGAAATAATTGTTGTACCTTTGTCGCCGCAATTGTAACATGCGTCTTTAGATGTACGATGTCTTTGGCACAGTGGGTCCTGAGATAGCAGTGTTTAGCGAAACATGACTTTTTACAAGTACTAACCATTACATTACATTTATTTTCGCGCAAGTGTGCGCGCATTCCTAAACCTGCTCCCCTTCAAGACCTTCTGTGCTTGAAGACTTTTGACGAAAGCTTTTCTCAAAGCTGTAGATGCCTTGACCGACTAAGCCTTAGTTTCGCATACGGAAACTGCTTGTTGGTCATTGTTTTTTTTGTAAGCAGTCTGTTCTTTTGCAAAGTCTATTTTGGTAATACTAAGTGAGAAAACGTTATGCTGAGCTCTCAGAAAATAACTAAGACCGTACGCAGACGACAGGCCGCACGCCGTGCCACCTCGTCAGCGCAGCTGTCGATACCCTTTCTCGCTGTTGGTCCTGATATCCGCCCATCTTCCGTATCCTCACCCTCACCCTTATCTTATGCATCATCCTCTCTTGCGGGGTTTATAGAAACGCTCGACGGACTCTATTCCGAGGCTGACCTTCGTTTGGTGCGTGAGGTGCTCTTTCGTCTTGCTGAGTTTGAATCCAAGCCCGAGTTGCTTTCTGCAATCAATCATTTAAGGGCCCGCGAGGTTGTTGGAGGTGTTTCTATGGTAGTCAATTCCGACTCGGCATCTTTTGTTGATATCCACCATAACGATTGTTGCGATGTCAGAAGCTCTTTGACCGGCACTTTTCCCGCTGTGAGTACACCAATTTGCACCAAATAACTGCTCGCAGTGAAATTTATTTGTGTGTATTGAAAAAAAAGTGTACTTTTGTGAGTTTTTAAGTTCAATAGTAGTTGTGTGACGCAATTTGTCTTGGTATGCTTGACTTGAGTATTATCGTTCCTGTGTATAACGTAGAGAAGTATCTGCCTCGCTGCGTTGATACTCTGCTTGAGCAGGACCTGTCTGCCGACCGCTATGAGGTTGTTCTCGTTGACGATGGCTCCACCGACAATTCAGGTGTAATATGTGAACGCTATGCCGCTCAGCATCAGAATATCCGTGTCATCCATCAGCAGAATAAGGGACTAAGCGAAGCACGTAATACAGGTATAGACAACTCCTCAGGACGATATGTCATGTTCGTTGATTCCGACGACTATTTGCAACCTCGCGTGTTGCATGCCATAGTGGAAAAGATGGACCATGACAAATTAGATGTTCTCCGCTTTAATTATCAGGATGTTGACGAGCGTGGGCAAGTGCTGCAACTCAATAAGGTAAGTAAGCCGTTTGTGGATTACCGCGACTCTGTTTGTGACGGCATGACGTTCCTTTCGGAACGTCTCGGCGGCGCATGTTATGCGTGTCAGTTCGCGCTTACGCGCGAACTGACACGCATAAGGTTTACACGTGGCAGATATTTCGAAGACATGCTGTGGACGCCATTTATGCTGATCGAGGCTAAGAGGGTGACATCGACAGATATGATGGTTTATAATTACTTTTATCGTACAGGCAGTATTTCAAGAACCAACGATATTGTCAAGAAGCGCAAGACTATAGAGGATAGGTTTTTTGTTATCAAACAGTATATCGAGGCAGAACATTCTCTTGCCGACAAGCGTTGGTTTGCCGGACAAGTGGCTTCGATAGTGGTAGGAGTGCTGACGATGGTGGCAGCAGATTTCTACAGCGAGCGCGAAAGTTATCTCAGACAGATAGAGGCGTTCAATGTTTTTCCGCTCAGCGATTATCATGCTACCAAGTACTTTCGCCGTAAATTACGACTTGCTAACCTTTTGGGACCTCGGCTATTTTGCCGCTTGATGCACTTCAAGGCAATGAGATAACACATGAAATCAGATGCTGATAAACAACTCATGTACTATCTATACCCCAAGCTTAAACATAACGGCGATGCAATAGCAATCCAAAAAAAATAACAAGCAGTCAGATGAAAGTAGCATTTTTTATAGGGAGTCTGAATCGTGGGGGCACTGAAACGCTCATTCTTGATGTGTGTCGCAATCACCGTGTGACGCCTTTTGAGGTGCTGCTTATCTATCGCAATGAGGGCGAACTCAGTGAGCAATATCATCAGACCGGTGTGCGGATGGTGCGCCTCAAACCCAAGCACGGCAGGTATCTGAGCTACCTAATGGCAATGCGTCAAGTGTTGAATAGCGAGAAGGTGGACATACTCCATGCTCAGACGCTCATCAATGGTGTCTTTAGCCTACTTTGTACTATAGGATTGCCTATTAAGGTTATTACTACTTTCCACGGTTTCCCTGTCGGACGGTTCGCTAACCTGATGACGCGCTTCGTCATGAGACATAGCGATATGTTGTTTTGTGTTAGCGACTATGTACGTGAATGGTATATAAGGCGGTACGGACTCGGTGCCGAAAAATCGTACACCGTATATAATGGCGTGAGTTTTGATAAGTTAGACACTGAATATCCGATTCCTGATTTTCTAAATAAAATCGACCTGCAAAAAGGGGAATTAGATTGCCATGCGGCAGACTTGTCGCCACGAATACGATTAGCAATGATAGGGAATTTTGTGAGCGGACGTGCACAAAATTCACTGCTAAGATGTATTCACCAACTCGTCTTGGCTGGAACGCGGAATTTTGATTTCTATTTTGTGGGTAAGCGTGTTGACAGCGAGCCTGAACGATATGATGATTGTGTGAGATATGTAGAGGATAATGGCCTAACCGATAATGTTCATTTTGTAGGTAGTCGCGGCGATGTACCGGCAATTCTCCAGCATATTGATGGTTTCGTATATTCTACAGATCACGATACTTTCGGTATTGCAGTTGTAGAAGCAATGGCAGCAGGCGTGCCGGTTGTGGTTAATGACTGGGCAGTGATGAAAGAAATAACAAATAACGGACAGTGGGGAACACTTTACAAAACCACTGATGCTAAAAACGGGGCAAAAGTTATAGCCGACTTGATACAAAAGAATCAACAGTATAATCAACAAGCTAAGCAGACAGCTCTACAAGTTCGCCAGACCTTTTCTATTGAGCAGCACATAGCCCGCTTATATGAATTATATCAGGCTGTATAAAACTTTAAGGCATTAAACATTCTCAAAAATCTACCATGTACTATTTTCCTAAATCGTTTTCGCAGATTTCCATCGGAGTCTATCTGATGGCACTCATCGTTGTGTGGATT
>CAMHGK010000144.1 GCA_946184695.1 uncultured Bacteroidales bacterium
ATTATACTAACTTAACGAAAAACTACGTTTATCTTTTTTTAAGTTGTCAAAAATTACCAAAAATTACCAAAAATTACCAAAAATGGAATTTTATTCTCTCTTATGTGGGAAACTTTAGTTATTTATACAAAATAAAACTAACTAAAAACTGCGTTTTTTTAATTTTTGTTTTATCCAAAATCACCCAAAATCACCCAAAATTCCACATAATCATCGATTCAGACTCCATAAGTGGGAATCTTTAGAGATTATATACTCTTCGACTCGTAGTTTTAGTTAGTCAACATCTACCAAAAATACTCATAATTTGAGTCTGCGCCATTTAGTGGGAAAGCTTGTTTGCTAAAATGTCATTGTAAGACCAAATGATGTCGCCGACAGATTCAATTTGAAGTTCAGTGTTGAAGAATATGTAGTAGATTCAACACACTGAGAGTTATATACATCGAGTGCCATTGGGATAGCTTGCTTCTTTTTCTTAGTAGCCACCACCCAACACGGAACCGATGCCACGAGCAGTGAGCCCGTCAATCCCATCAGCAATCCGCCAATCAAGGCATCTCCGTTTTTCAAATACAGTATGCCCACAGCTAAAGGCACAATACTCGTACCGGTCAATACGCCCGCCGTGATAGAATTGCGATAGTAGGAAGTAGCATATCTATCAAACTCGGAATACGCTGCCGGACAGTTATCTTTGAGATATGCAATGAGCTGGTCGGCATTGATAGTCTCACCGTTGCAAACGTAACCTGAATCATTTTCTACAATAGGCGCGTTGGATGTTTGCATTATCGTGGGCAACAAACTGATATCGTCGTCTTGGCAATCAGCACCGACAGCCCAGCATAAAATCGCTACAAATATAATAATCCGTCTCATGTTCACATTACAATTTTTGATTCTGCACGTCAATATAATTACAGCAGCTCGTTATTATAGTTCCTTTTTAACCTCGATAGTCTCAAACGACTCGACCATATCGCCCTCATGCAAATCGTTGAATGACTTAATACTCAAGCCACATTCCATATTGACACCCACTTCCTTGACATCATCTTTCTGACGTTTGAGAGAAGCGAGTTCGCCGGTATGAATGACTATGCCATCGCGGATAATACGAACCTTGTTAGTGCGCTTAACTTTCCCGTCACGCACAATACATCCGGCAATAGTTCCAACTTTTGAGATATGGAAAATTTGCAGGACCTCAAGCGTAGCCGTAACCTGCTCCTTGAGTTCCGGAGCGAGCATACCTGCCATAGCGGCTTTCACTTCCTCAATAGCATCATAGATAATCGAATATAGGCGAATGTCGATTTCTTCCTTCTCTGCCATCTTCTTCGCAGATGCGGTCGGGCGTACTTGGAAGCCAACGATGATAGCATCAGATGCTTCAGCAAGCAGAATATCGGAATCCGAAATTGCACCAACGGCTTTATGGATGACGTTGACTTGGATATTTTCTGTAGATAGCTTGATGAGCGAATCAGACAAAGCTTCTACCGATCCGTCAACATCGCCCTTGACGATGATATTAAGCTCCTTGAAGTCACCAATAGCCAAACGACGTCCTATCTCCTCAAGCCCGACATGCTTCTTTGTACGAATCGACATCTCGCGTTGCAGTTGTTCGCGCTTGCCTGCTATTTCTCGTGCCTCTTGCTCGGTCGGCATGACGTTGAAGGCATCACCCGCTTGTGGGGCACCATTAAGACCTAAGATAAGTGCCGGCTCGCCCGGGAGTGCTTCCTTGATACGCTGGTTACGCTCGTTGAACATTGCCTTGATTCTGCCATGAGCAGTACCTGCCAAAACAATATCTCCCATACGCAAAGTACCATCGGAAACGAGCACCGTAGCCACATATCCGCGTCCTTTGTCGAGCGACGACTCAATAATAGTGCCTTTAGCTCGACGCTTGGGATTAGCCTTCAAATCGAGCATATCAGCCTCCAAGAGGACCTTCTCCAAGAGTTCAAACACTCCATCACCTTTTTTAGCAGATATATCTTGTGACTGATACTTACCGCCCCACTCTTCCACCAAGATATTCATGTTAGAGAGTTGCTCCTTAATCTTATCAGGATTAGCACCGGGTTTATCGCATTTGTTTATAGCAAAAATCATCGGCACACCGGCAGCCTGTGCGTGGTTGATAGCCTCAATGGTCTGGGGCATGACAGCATCATCGGCTGCTACAATGATAATAGCAATATCTGTCACCTGAGCACCACGAGCACGCATAGCAGTAAATGCCTCATGACCGGGGGTATCGAGGAACGTTATGTGTCTGCCATTTTTAAGCTTAACGCTATAGGCGCCAATATGCTGAGTTATACCACCCGCCTCACCGGCAATGACATTGGTATTGCGGATATGATCAAGCAGCGAAGTCTTACCATGATCCACGTGACCCATTACGGTAACAATAGGCGGACGTGGCTCCATGTCATCATCGGAATAACTATCATCGTCAGAAACACTATCCGCAATCTTGGCTGAAACAAATTCAGTTGTGAAGCCAAATTCCTCTGCTACTATATTTATCGTTTCAGCATCAAGACGCTGATTGATGCTAACCATCAGTCCCAAGGCAAAACAGGTAGAGATGACCTGATTGACAGATATATTCATCATTACTGCGAGTTCGTTAGCAGTAACAAACTCTGTAAGTTTCAGCACTTTAGATTGAGCCTGCTCTTGCTCGAGCTGCTCCTCATGCTGCTGACGTACATGCTCACGCTTCTCTTTTCTATATTTAGAAGCATTGGTTTTGCCCTTTTGTCCGAGACGTGCGATAGTCTCTTTAATCTGACGCTGTACCTCCTCGTCGTCGATTTCAACCTTTACAGGTTTGTTTTTAGACTTTTTTTGCCCCTTCTGATTCTTAATGTCATTGACATCAACCTTATTATGCTTAATCCTCTCGCGCTTTCTCTTTTCACCATCAGCTTTGTTATTGCCTGCAGCAGTAGCACCTTGCTGTGACATCTGCTGCTTACGGCGTTCCTCACGCTCTTTCTTCTTTTCTTCTTTTGTCTTTTGACGTGGATGAGTCTGCTGATTTATCGAACTAAGGTCAATTTTTCCAATAACTTTTGGAGCATTCTTGATTTCCGGAGTGTGCAGCCGGAACACTTCTTCCTCGCCATCTTGCGGCTTAGTTCCGACAGATTGCTGCTTCTTGCTGCCATCTGTATGAGGTTTCTGCTCCACATTTTTAGCACTTTTATCATCGCGAGCAGCATTATTCTTTTTCTCATCCTTAGTTTGGGGCTGGGGCTTATCAGCTATTTGTTCAGCCTTTTGCTCAGATTTGGCAGCTTGCTCTTTCTTATCGTCCTTCAGCTCTGACTCTTGAATCTTATATTCTTCCTTCTCGCTCGTTTTTTCTTCTTGCGATGAAGTAGCTGTAGCGTTAGTAACCTCAGTCGCATCTTGCGGCTTTGGTGCCTCTGCCTTTTGTTCATTCTTGGCGTCATGAGTTGTTTCTGCCAATTCTTCTCTCACTTCTGGCACTTCTTCCTTCGGCTTTGCTGCTTGATGATCAAGGTCAATCTTACCTATAAGTTTGGGCTTGGTGACCTTAATCTCAACATGTTCAGGCTCTTTCTTTTCAGGTTCGACAGACATGGTCTGTTGCAGGTCACGTTCCTGACGTTCCTGCTGACGCTTGGCAGCTTCAAGACGCAATGCCATATCGCGGTTGAAAGCATTCACAAGCAACATGTACAGTTCATCGCTAATACGCACATTGGGATCTGCAGCAATCTCAGTACCATGTTTTGCCGCAAACTCCACTATTGTGGACATACCTATATTCAGTTCCTTACAAGCCTTGCTAAGTTTTATTGCCATAATATTGATATTTGTGAGGGCTAAGCCCACGGTTATTAGGTGAAAGATAAGGGTTTAGAGACGAAGTTTAGTGAGCTGTTACTCTTTATTTTCGCCTTCAAACTCTGCTGCCAAGATGCGCAGCACATCGTCGATTGTCTCTTCTTCGAGGTCGGTGCGCTCTACAAGTTCTTCTTTTGAGAGAGCCAATACCGATTTTGCTGTATCCAAGCCGATGGAAACAAGAGCATCGATAACCCATTGGTCAATCTCATCGTTGAACTCCTGCAAGTAGATATCATCCTCATCATCATTGTCGTCCATCTCGCGGAAGACATCAATTTGATAGCCTGTCAGCATCGAAGCCAGACGGATATTGAAGCCACCTTTACCTATTGCAAGGCTTACCTCATCGGGCTGCAAATAAACATTTATACGCTTATCTTCTTCATTGACCTCCATTGATGATATCTTAGCCGGAGCCAACGCACGCTGAACGTAGAGGTTGATATTAGATGTATAGTTAATAACATCGATATTTTCATTTCGTAACTCTCTAACAATACCGTGAATACGTGCACCCTTTATACCGACGCAGGCTCCTACAGGATCGATTCTGTCATCGAATGACTGAACAGCTACCTTTGCACGCTCACCGGGAATACGGGCAATATTCTTTATTTGAATCAGTCCGTCATGAACTTCAGGTACCTCCTGCTCAAACAAGCGCTGCAAGAACAAAGGTGATGTTCTCGACAAGATAATCTTGGGAGTCTGGTTTTTGTTCTCAACTCTTACCACAACTGCACGTACAGTGTCACCCTTACGATAGAAATCAGTCTGTATCTGTTCGCTCTTGGGAAGATAAAGCTCATTACCATCTTCATCAAGCAGCAGCATTTCCTTCTTCCATACCTGATACAACTCACCTGACACTATCTGACCCAACATCTCGGAATACTTGATATATAAATTTTCCTTCTGTAAATCAAGTATTTTGCTTGCGAGAGTTTGACGAAGATTAAGTATCATACGTCTGCCAAACTTAGTAAAGTCAACCTTGTCGGTAATATCTTCACCTATCTCGCACTCATCATCAATAGCACGAGCCTCACTGAAAGCTATTTGCTTATTCTCGTCAGTCACTTCGCCATCTGCTACGATTTCGCGATTACGATAAATCTCAAGGTCGCCCTTATCGGGGTTGATAATAACATCATAATTCTCATCGCTGCCGTACATCTTTGCTATTACATTTCTAAAACTCTCCTCCATAACACCAATGAAGGTTTGACGGTCGATGTTCTTGAGTTCTTTGAACTCGGAAAAAATTTCAATCAGATTTACTGATTCTTGTTTTTTTGTTGCCATTATTTCATTTATATTTTCATTATTTATTATATTTTTGGGTAAAAGACCTTTAATATAAAGCAGTAAATTAACTAATATATCTAATTTTATATTTATGCCAAGTCTATTTATATTAATTCCAATTTCGTTAATATTTTTATCTTTTTCATTATTTAAACTCATTTCGATCTGATTTTGTTTATTTAAATTAGGTTCAAAATTAATTATACTTTTCGATTTGAGGATCTTTTCAAAATCATTTTTTTCCTTATATTCAATTATATTAAATTCATGATTATTTTCATTATGATATATTAATTTTAATTTACCTAAGAAAACATTTATTTTTCTTTTTATATCA
>CAMHGK010000145.1 GCA_946184695.1 uncultured Bacteroidales bacterium
AATGACTCAGCAACTCGAAGATCTCGTCTTCCGACATCGGATTGGCGTAGTTGCGCTCCACCCGAGCTATCTCCGAGGCTATGCGATGGTGCATGTCGTCGGGAGTCTGCTCGTAGATATTTCCGAAGGAATCTTTCAAGGCATACTTGGTCACCCAGACGCGGGCTGCCAACTCATCGCCATGAAAGTACTCCCTTGAGGCTTGCTCTGCCTCTTGCTGCGTGTAAATCTTTCGTTCCATGTATATTGAGTTCTTAATTTTCTGACGCTACACAAAAACAAGAGAACATAACATTATGTTCACTCGTTTTGCAGTGCAAAATTATTATTTTTTTTTCAATGTTGCAATATGCAGGCAACACACATCCGAAATTTGTTCGCCAAATTGTCCAAAACAAAAGTGCAATGCTTTAGTACATAAAGCATTGCACTTACATGGCTGAGCCGAAAATTGACAAAATATATTTTCAGTCTATTTAGCGCCCTTATTTTTTTATCAACTTAGCCTGTGCCGAGATGAGTCCGTCGGGTGCTATCACATCGTACTGAATCTCGTCGTTTTGCTCTGCATAGTTGATAGTTACATGTTCGTCATAGTGCACTTCTCTTGAGTATGAGAGGTGCAGTACTATATGGTCGGATTCCGTAAGGTTATCAACAATCCGGTGATTGGCATCGAGCATCATCTCCAAGTACTTGCATGAGTTGCAGTGGCGGTTGTAGTCGAGGTCAGAGTAGCGTATCACGTAGTTGTCGGTTCCCGTAGGCTCAGCTATTCGCTTCAGCCGGGCAGAACTGATTGGCAACAACTCGTGTGTGTCGATTTTCTGGAACCGCTCCTCGCTGAAGATGTTCTCCATCTGTCGGGTACTTAGGTTGAGCACTGCCCAAACCGAGTGAACCCGCCCTATCTCAAAGCGCTCGGTGTCGGTTTTTAGAAAAATCTGATACTCACGCGGACTCAGCGCATGAGCAAAACCATTTACCCAAGTATCGAACTCCAATTGGTCGCCTACGGTAGGCATATAGTCGAGCTCTATGGTCATCTTGATAAGTACCCATGCCATATTGTCGCGAAGCAGGTCGTGGTAACCTATGCCCAATTTGTCAGCTGCCCTGCCTGCCACGTCAAGCAGCATGTCTTCGAGTGTGTATAACCGCAGATGTCGATTTGCATCGACGTCCTGATAATGAACAGAATAATCAAAAGTCATTTTCATAGTCTCGTATTTTTTTCAGGTCGATATTGTTATTACTGTCATTTCAGCCAGCGGTCGAGCCACTCGTAGAATGTGCGTTGCCAGAGAATGCCGTTTTGCGGGCGCAGCACCCAGTGGTTCTCATCGGGGAAGATAAGCAGCTCGGCAGGTACGCCGCGCATCTTGGCGGCATCAAACGCTGCCATACCCTGATTGGCAAGTATGCGGTAGTCTTTCTCACCGTGAATACAAAGTATAGGCGTATCCCAGCGGTCAACAAACAGGTGAGGAGAGTTGGCAAATGTGCGCTGAGCCACCTTGTTGTCTTTCTCCCAATAAGCGCCACCCATGTCCCAGTTGGCAAACCATTTCTCCTCAGTCTCAAGGTATTGCATCTCCATATTGAATATACCATCGTGGGCTATAAATGCCTTGAAGCGCTTGTCGTGATGACCGGCAAGCCAATATACCGAAAAGCCCCCGAAAGAAGCACCAACGCAACCTAAATGTTCGCGGTCAACGAAAGGTTCACGTGCGAACTCATCTATTGCCGTCAGATAGTCGTCCATGCACTGACCTCCGTAGTCGCCCGATATCTGTTCGTTCCATTCCACACCGAAGCCAGGCAAGCCTCGACGATTAGGCGCCACCACGATATAGTCGTTAGCCGACATCATCATGAAGTTCCAGCGATAGCTCCAGAACTGGCTCACCGGTGACTGAGGTCCACCCTCGCAGTAGAGCAAGGTCGGGTATTTCTTCTTCGGGTCGAACTCCGGCGGATAGATAATCCATGTGAGCATACGCTTGCCATCTGTTGTCGTCTGCCAGCGCGGCTCCACCCTGCCCCGCTCAATCTGGTCGTAGATATGCTTGTTCTCGAAAGTAAGCTGGCGGAGCACACCTTTCTGTTCAAGCATCGACTCAGCCCTATAGACATCCACTTTGTGCTGCAAGGCTATGTCCACACTCTCGCTCGACAGGGCAAACAGCTCGTCAGCCTCGCGCATCGAATGACGCTTAACGATGAGTTGGTCGTTAGTAGAACCTACTATCGAGTAGTCGTACTGACCATCGGTAAGTTCGAGCAGATCGCCGGCGTAAGTAATTAGATATATATGCTCAAGCGCATGCCAGCAACCGGCAAAAGCAATCTGATAGTTGTCCAACCACACAAACTGATCCACATTGCTCTCAAAATCTTTCGATAGGAAAATGCGCTCACCGGTTTTAAGGTCGAGCACGAAGAGCCTATTCAGGTCGCTCTCATATCCGTCGCGCTCCATTGAGAGCCACGCCAAGCGAGTGCCGTCGGGCGAGAACTGCGGATTGATGTCGTAGCCGAGGTTGTCGGGTGTGAGGCAAGTATGCTCGCGAGTGGCAATGTCATATAGGTAGATGTCGGAATTGGTCGATAGGGCATATTCCAAACCTGTCTTCTTTCGGCATGTATATGCCAATTTGCTTCCGTCCGGACTCCATGCTAGCTGCTCTATCCCGCCGAAAGGCTTCATCGGACACTCGTAGGGTTCACCCTCTAATATGTCTATTATATTCTCAAGCCTGTCGCCGCTGACCTGAGCTATGAACGGGTGCGGTGCTGTCTCAGTCCACTCGTCCCAATGTTTGTACATCAGGTCGTCCACAATTCGACCGGTAGCCTTGTCAAGGTCCGGGTACTTATCTTGCGTGGTCGCTACTGTCTTCACCTGCTTTATTATCACCACCTGCTTGCCGCTTTCCGTGAAGCGGAAACATTCTATATCGCCATCGAAGCCTGTCAGACGGCGCTTGTCGCTACCGTCTTTTTTCATCGTCCATATCTGCGAAGTGCCCGACTCGTTGCTCAGAAATGCTATTCGTCCATTATTGAGCCATACAGCATCCGACTCACGATATGCAGAACACGTAAGCTGCTTGGCACCGCTTCCATCAGCATTGATGAGGAATAAGTCGGTGTTTGACTTGTTTTCCTTTACAGAATAGTAGGTCACCTGATAGACGATATCGCCGGTCTCAGAGTTTACATCGGCACTGCCTATTCTGCCCATCGCCCACAAAGCCTCCGGGGTCAGGCGATTTCCCTCAATGCGAATATCACTCTTTCCGATTATCGGACTCTTGCTATCATGCTGACTGCAACCCGCAGCCATCGTTAGGGCTATTGATGCCATAATAAGATGTTTTAGTTTCATATTTTTATTGTTTGAATTATAACCACATATTCATTTGTCGGCGTGTTATATAGAACACATAGAGACGCACCCGTGTGCGTCTCTATCAGCAATATTATATTATTATCTTGAAATATCCATATTACAATCTCACTTTCTGACCGTTGTGAATATATATGCCGCCTTCGGCGGGGCGATTCCTGAAACGTCTGCCAAGCACGTCATACCATGCATCGTCGGTTGCCTTGTCTGCTTGCAATTGCTCTAAAGCATCCACCTTGACAGGCTCGCCAATCTTAGTTTTCAGATAGAGGTCATTGGTCGTGCGAGCATAGGGAGTTCCATACTCAACGCTGTTGTAAAGCAGTGAACTCACCGGAGATATCATCATACCTATAATCACCTTTTTCAGTTCGGTCTTGTAGATGAAAATCTCAGTTTTGGAAAAACCCTCTTTGGTTAGATCGTCGATCATCTTGTCGTAGGTATCATACACCAACTGCTCAACCAGCTCAACCTTCTTCAGATGCTCATTGCCTTCTGAATGGGTCACGTATGATATAACAAGAGGTGTCATCATATACTGCTCCAACCAGTCTGCCATTCCATCGGCAGTCGAGGGCATAACGTCAATCAGTTTGCTAACGTATGGATAAGTCTGCATCGACTGCATGATGTCGAAAATGACATCGGAATAGCCGCGAATATAAGCGCTCATCAACATCGGCACATGCTCCTCGAAATGCTTGCGACCGTACAAGGTGTAATCGTCCACGTCCTTGATACTGCGTATCATTCGGGTGTTTACGTCTAAATCGGCAAAGCCGTTTCTAAGTTGCAGCCAGCGATAATGAGCAGGATAAGTAATCGTAGAACCGGTAGCTATGTCTATTATGCTGTCGGTATGCTCTTTGTTGTAGCCCACCGCTATGTCAGAGATATGGACGTGACCGGTCATCATCAGGTGAATACCATGCTTCATCAGCAAAGGAGCAATAGTGTCGGCATCGGCAAGAAGAGCTGTGGGCATCATTGAGGTCTCGCTGTCGAAATGCTCTGCTATCTGATAGTGCATCATTGCTATCATGCGCTTGTCAGCGGCAGCTGCCTCGTCGGCACGGTCAAGAATCCACTGAAGCGTTGACGGCTTGAGACGACCGGCGTCAACACGAGCGTCAACGGCATCGCCGGCTGCCTTGCTCTTGTTGTCGTAATACTGCGAAGCGTCGATACCCATAATGCAAAGTCCTTGTGTAGGCTCTGCTACAAACGACAGCGATGCGGTATCACGCACAAACAGAGTCTCGTCGTAGCCGTAGGGTGCATAGATATTAGCAAAGTCTTGCGGTGTCACACTTTCTACTTTCTGCTTGGTGTCGCCATCATAGGCTCCGGCATGAGGGTTGCTGACATCATGGTTTCCGGGAATGACAAGCGGCTGAATACCTGCCTCTTTGAGGCGTGCCAAGCCCTCTGCCACGTATTCATGGCTTATCTTCTCGCCGTCTTTTGTAAGGTCACCTGATATAAGCAGCACCTGCGGCTTATAAAGCAGTGCCGTATCAATCAGTGCGTCGAAGGCACGTGCACTCTCTGCCATCATCTTGCGGTCAGAGCGCAAGGCTGCTGCAAAGGCTTCGCCATCGCTGATGAGCAAGTCGGGGTGCATCACGTGGACGTCCGAGACCAGCAAAATAGTGAAGGGGTCTTTCACGAAATCCATATCCCTCACTACAAGACTCACAGAGTCCAAATGTTCGCCTGATGCCGTCTCGGCAAGCACCTTATAACGCCCCGGCTCAAGCACCTCGCCGATATGCCAGTCGCCTTCTGCCTCGCTCAGTTTGACGGATGCCTTCAGCGGCAAGAGTGCCGCATCCTGATAAAGATTGATAACCACATTCGCCGGCATGCCGCTATAGCTTACGACGACATCCTCATGTGCAGCCACACTCGACTGCTCTAACGCTATCTTCTGCGCTTTTACGACTTGCCCTGTCAACAAAGCAAATGCAATAAGTAGTTGTACTTTCCTCATTGTAAATATATTAATTTAATTCTATCATATTTATATTTAATTCTATCAACGATGCATTCTATCAACGATGCATTCTATCAACGATGCATTCTAT
>CAMHGK010000146.1 GCA_946184695.1 uncultured Bacteroidales bacterium
AATTATCAACAATTATTGATAAAAGGGGGTGTGCCAATAGTTTTGACACACCCTCATTGTTGCAAGTCGGTTGTTAGTCGTCAATACGGATAAATCGGTAGTTGCTGTCGAACTCTAATTCGAGTTTGTTACTCAGTTCAGCCTTCCATCGGCGGTCATCTTTTCCCCATTCGTTGATTGTGGTATCGGGGAAGTTGTTCTTGACGTAATCAAGCACTGCCTGCGGAATCAAAGCCTCGGGTACGGGACGGATATCGCAGTCAACTTTTCGTAGTCCGCCTTTGCTGTCGAATTCCAGCTTGCTGCCACTTGCAAGTCTTACCTCATACTCTACACTCAGTGCTTCGCGTTCTTGCAGAACGTATGAAACAGGGTCATTGGCAAAGTGGGTTTTAATGAGCGTCTGAGCATCAGCCGGCAGTTGCTCAAAGGTGATAGCCTTTTCAGAAGTGCATGCGGTGAGGCATACACAAAGTGTTACCATTACGGTGGAAAATAGTTTTTTCATAAGTCTTTGATTTTAGTTATAAGAAGAATAGTATCATCATCTGTCCTGTCAGTACTCGCAGGAACATGGTAAGCGGATAGACGGTTGAATAAGCCACTGCAGCTCTGTCGTTGTTGCTTGATTGCGATGTGGCGTAAGCCAATGCTGGCGGGTCGGTAGTGGAGCCTGCAATAAGTCCCATGAGTGTAAAATAGTCTAACTTCATCCACTTCCGTGCTACACATCCGATTAGTAGCAGTGGTATCATAGTTATTATAACACCATATCCTATCCATACATAGCCTCCGCCTAAAAGTGTGGAAACGAAAGATTTGCCGGCCCCGAATCCTACTGCGGCAAGGAACAAAGCTATGCCTATTTCGCGAATCATGAGGTTGGCAGAAGTGGTGGTGTAGGTGACGATATGATACCTTGTGCCAAAAGCTCCGATGAGTATAGAAACTATGAGCGAACCGCCTGCAAGTCCGAGTTTGAAAGGTTGCGACAATCCGGGCAGCATGATAGGCAGCGACCCGAGCATTACGCCGAGCACTATTCCTATAAACAGTGAAGCCAAGTTGGGAGCGTCAAGTTTTTTTGTAGCATTGCCAAACACCTGTGATACCTTTTCTACGGCTTCCTGTTCTCCGACGACAGTCAGCCGGTCGCCAAGTTGCAGTCGGAGGTCTGAGTCGGCGAGCAGTTCAATACCTGCGCGGCGTACGCGCGTAATGGTAATATGCAATGCATCGCGCACTTTCAGGTCGCGAATGAGTTTGCCGTTAATCTTAGGTTTGGTGACTACTATATGCTTGCTTACCAAGTGCACATTTTTTTCTTCCTCTTCCCATACTATATCTGTCAAATCGCCGAGAAGCAATACTGTTCGCTCGTCTTTTTGATCTACAACAAAGCGTACCTTATCGCCTACATGCAAAATAGTATCGGCTGACGGCAAGAACTCGTTGCCATCGCTGTTTAATACGCGACTGACGACAATGGTCACATGAGTGAGCAGTTTCAAATCACGCACCCGTATTCCGTCAACTTGCGGATTGGTCAGAGTCATGTCTAAACGCATGATCTTTTGTTCTTCTCCTTTCTCTTTGGCTACCAGCTGTTCTTCGTTGTCCATTTTAATGCGGAATATGAGTCGTATGAGCATCATCGAGACAAGAATACCAACCACGCCGAGCGGATAAGCCATAGCATATCCGCTTGCTATGTTGGGGTCTGCCATGCCGGTGAGGTCCTGATAGGCTTGCTGAGCGGCACCGAGTCCGGGAGTGTTGGTCACTGCTCCAAAGAGGACGCCGGTCATTGTAGCGATACTTTCGCCGCTTATCCAATGGATGGTAAGTGCAGTCAGACAGCTGAGTAGGACGATGCCTATGGCTAACATGTTGAGTTGTAATCCGCCTTTGCCGAAAGAGTTGAAGAAACTCGGACCTACTTGCAAACCTATGGAATAGACAAACAGAATAAGACCGAAGTCTTTTGCGAAAGATTCTACGAGGGGGTCGATTTGCATGCCGAAATGACTGAACGCGATAGCGCAGAACAGAATCCACGTAATACCTAAAGTGATGCCCTTGAATTTGAGTTTCTCGCTCAAAAATAATCCTAAAGCGATAGCCAATGTCATCACAAATATAGAATGTGCTATGCCGCTGCCAAAAAATAAACTGCTAAACCAATTCATTATGTAATTTATGTTGTTTTATAAAAAGGGCCGCAAAGGTAGTGCTTTTATTTGAAACCACCAAGAAACCATACAATATTTCGTAAGTAGAAAGAATAAATATACGAGAGTGTGTCAAAAATCGAAGTTGATTTTTTTATAAATCCAAAATTACCCAAAATTATCCAAAAATTATTTATATAGGTCAACAATTAAAGAAAATTATCAACAATTATTGATATAAAGGGGGTGTGCCAATAGTTTTGAAACACCCTCGCGGGTTGCTACAGCATTATCAATTTCTCAATTCTCAATTCCCAATTCTCAATGCTCAATGCTGCTATATTGTTTATCGTTGACCGGTTCGAGCCATTCGTTGGAAGCATCGGGCTGCTCGTTGGTATGTATGGCAAGGTGTTGCATTTGGCTGTCGGCGGCTGCGCCATGCCAGTGCTTGACCCCTTCGGGTATGGCAATGACAGTGCCGGGGAGCAGCTGAACGGCAGGTTTGTTCCACTCCTGATACCACCCCTTGCCGCTTAGGCAAATAAGCACCTGCACAGCACCGTGGTGTATATGCCAGTTGTTGCGGCATGCAGGTTCGAATGTCACGTTTGCCACACCTCCGAAATAGGGATGCAGGTAGCTGTTGCCTACGAAGTACTGTGCATAAGCTGTGTTGGGTGAGCCTGCGTTCCATGGTGTAGAGGGGCTGTTCAGGGTGCATGAGAGCTCGTAGTATGCTTTTGCGGCTCTGCCGGCTTCTTCGTAGAGACGATTGGCAGCCAATGCCACAATTATGCATTGCAGTTGTTCTTCCGTCACACCCATATTCCGAGCTCCTGCGATATGAGCCTTGAGTTGCGGTTCTACACCTTGCAAGCCGCTCAACGCGCTTACGGTCACTAACTCGCGGTCGGCGTATGTGAGGTTGTCGCGTGCAAAAATATCTCCGAATAGGTGCGCCTTGAGGTAGTAGTCGGTGGCGGGTGCAAACTCATAATTGAACGGTTTGCCGGTGAGTTGGGTTTGTACGGCAGTACCTTGTTTTAGGGCATTGTAGTCCTCGCTGAGTGGAGTTGCGTCCTCACCAGTCAGTACTTTGACCCCTTTGGCTTGGCGGTCGCCAATGACGCGCTGCAAGACTCCGAGTGCATTCAAGCTGCGCGGGAAACCGGTGTAAGCATAGAGTTGTGAAAGCGCTTCTTTGATTTGGCTGACAGTAAGTTCCGCCTCTAATCCGTTATGAACGGCCGATTCCAATGCTGCAAGGTCTCCCTTGGCCTCATTGCAGGCTATGGCTGACATACATGCCACCTGCTCGGTGGTAAATGATAATTGGTTCATTTCTTTGGTTTGTGTTGTTTGTTTGGTATTGCATGCGGTGAGTAGTGTCACTGCTGCAAGCAGGAATAGTTTTGTTTTCATAATTTCTTAAAGATGAGTGGCATTGCTTCGGGTGCAAGCGGGAAGGTGTCCACCAATTTCAGTCGGCGCACCATGTGGAGCGTGGCTTGTTTGTATTCTAAGAAATTTCTTATATGTCGTGTGCCACACGGCAAGTGTTACCATTGTTGCCTGAAAAACGAATCGATTTCTTCATATACTTGCCGGCTTTCCTGCCACATCGGGTATTGCACGGCAAATACATGTTCTAATCGTTTTCCTTTCGACTTTCCAAAATTCAGCAGCCGGTGTTCCTTTTTGGCTTCTGTAAGAGACTTGTCGAACTTGAGTGTGTCTTTTTGTATGATGTCTTCATCGCTTGTAACTAAGCAGAGTGGAGGCAGACGGGTCTCTTGAAGCATAGCCGTGGGGTTCAGGATGAACGGCAGATATGGTTTTCCGCTGTCGGCCGCGTCTGATACTATATCGTTGAGAAAGGCTGCAAGATCGTGGCGTTGCGTGTCTAACATGATGGAGATAAGTCCCGCGGCACGAAAAGTTATACCTGACGACTTCACGCAGAAAGCGTCTCTTAGCTTTCGGCTGCCTTCTAACGACAGCACGAAAAATGCCAATAGTGCTCCGGCAGAGTCGCCTGTGATATAGCAATGGTCGAGGTTCAGCCCATACAGGTTTCTGTTGGCGCTCAAAAAACTCAGTGCCGACATGATGTCTTCTACCTGGTGAATGAGTGTGGTTTGAGGTAGATGTCTGTAGTTCAGACTCACCACAGCGTAGCCCATGCGAGCCCATTCGTGGTTGAACCAACTATTCACATTCTTGTATGACGCAACCAACGCGCCTCCGTGAATGTTTACTATCGTGGGGAGATTGGTAGAAGCCTGTTTAGGACGGTATATATCAAGAAGATGCTCCTCGGTGCCGTCAGCAATATATGGGATATCGGTTTGTATTCGAAGGTCGGATGTATCGTAGGTCTGTTTTCGCATCCTGCGTGCGTCGTGGGTCTCGAATAAGAAACGTGCAAAGCGTGCTAAAAGTTTTGACATGATGTCGGTTTCGTAAGTTGGTGGGTGATTTTATTCGTATGCGCGAATTATTGGCGGTTAAAGTATTTCCTGTGCTATCCATGCGCAAGCTTCGGCATCGGCAAGAGCGTGGTGGTGGGCAGTGAGGTTGAATCCGCATGCTGCTACGGTGTGCAACTGGTGGTTAGTCAGAGCGTTGCCGAAATGGCGCCGTGCAGCCACAAGTGTGTCGCGAAACTCATAGTGCGGGTAGGCGATATCGTATGCTTCGAAAGCAGCCCTGAGGCACCCTTCGTCAAATCGGGCATTGTGCGCTACAAACGGCACTTCGCCATCCTCGATGAAGGGAAAATAGTTGTGAATGGTGTGTTGCAACATTGTCCATGCCTCAGGGAAATATGGAGCATCATCGGTGTCGGCGCGGTCTAAACCATGCACCTGACTGCAGAACCATGAGTAATAGTTTGGGGTAGGGTGAACAAGCGAATAAAATGAGTCAACAATTTTGTCATTCTGAACCACAACAATCCCTGCAGAACAGATACTTGACCGTTTGCCGTTGGCTGTCTCAAAATCGATAGCAACAAAGTCTTGCATGTTGAATTAGTAGGTTTACACTATTAGTCTCTGCTGCAAAAAATATGCCAATTTGTATGTTTTTTGTAATATAAGCAGCTTAGCATTTAGAAAGTTATGTCTGATTGTGCAATTATGAAGCAAATATAATTTCTAAACTTTCCCACAACAGATAATCAACGAATTATACTTATTGGTCATCTACGAATTATACTAATTTAACGAAAAACTGCGTTTTTCTTTTTTTAAGTTGTCAAAAATTACCCAAAATTACCCAAAATGAAATTTTATTCTCTCTTATGCGGGAAAGTTTTGTAATTTTT
>CAMHGK010000147.1 GCA_946184695.1 uncultured Bacteroidales bacterium
TTTTGAAATTTTTCTTTTTGCTTTTACAAAACGTGTGTATCCCCATCACTCGTTTCTTAAAAAAGCGTTGTTTTTCAAAAGCGGGTGCAAAGGTATAGCTTTTTTTTGATACTCGCAAGAGATTTGTAAAAAAAAGTAAAAATTTTTGATGAATGGAAAAAAAAAGTTATATTTGCGCGCTTAAATATCAGGTTGCACCTGTTCTTGAAAATTCAGCAGAATAAGGCTCATCTCTGATGCAGTATATAAGTTATAAATGTGGGGCTGTAATGAGTGACAGTGATTTCTGACAAGTGTTATGATGCTCTTGTGCAGAAGGCTTGTTTTTCTGCGAATTGAATGATACGGAAGTATAATTAATCCCAAAAGAATATGAAAATTGAAAGTTCACATCTTCGCAATTTTGCTATAGTAGTAATTGCGATATCCGCTTTGGTTATTTTGATGTCAACATGTTGTACGGTGGTAGATACCTCAGAGGTGGGTATTCGGTTTAAGAAGTTTTCTCTGACAGATCAGGGCAAACTTGATGCCGCACCGGTGACAGGTTGGGTGTTCTATAATCCTATCTCGACATCTGTTTATACATATCCTGTGTATGTCCAGCGTGTGGACTATTCTCCTTTTACTGTGACGACGAAGGATGCGGCAGTGTTCTCTATGGATCCGGTGTTGGCTTTCCGAGTAAATCGCGACAAGGCAGTGGATATTTTTGCCAAGTATCGAAAGCCGCTTGAGGATATAGAAGCAGGCTACATGCGTACAGTTATCTATGACGCTTATCGTATCACCGCCAATAGCTATACCTCTGACGAGCTGATGGCATCTCGTGCTCAGTTCGAGAGTGAGGTGAGGAACATGCTTGAACATTCGCTCATCCAGGAGGGTTTCATTGTTGAGGAGTTTACTTCGCAGATAACTCCGCCTGAGTCGCTTTCGCAAGCTATAGAGGCAAAGAACCAAGCTATACAGGAAGCGCTGAAGGCAGAAAACCTCGTCAAGCAGGCAGAGGCCAATGCCAAAATAGCCATAGCTAAAGCAGAGGGTGAGGCGAAGGCATTGCGCATACAGGCAGATGGTGAAGCCTATTACAATAGGACTGTGGCTGCTTCGCTCAACGAACTTCTGGTTCGTCAGGATGCAATAGAAAAATGGGACGGAAAACTTCCGCAGTATGTAGGAGGAAACAATATCCCTATGATCAATCTCGGCAAATAACAATTCGTGTAAATAACTTATAATTCATATAGACATGGAATTCAAATATGCTCCAATGTTTCAGCTCGGCAAAGACACAACCGAGTATTATCTGCTAACGAAAGACTATGTGTCGGTTAGCGAGTTTGAAGGACACCCGATTCTCAAAATTGCACCTGAGGGTCTGACAGCGATGGCGCGTCAGGCATTCCGCGATGTTAGTTTCCTTCTGCGTCGGTCGCATAATGAGCAAGTGGCAAAAATCCTGCGTGACCCAGAAGCAAGTGCTAATGATAAATATGTGGCACTGACGTTTCTGCGCAATGCTGAGGTGAGCGCAAAGGGTAAGTTGCCGCTATGTCAGGATACGGGAACTGCTATTATTCACGGTGAGAAAGGTCAGCAGGTCTGGACTGGATATTCAGATGAGGAAGCTTTGTCCAAAGGTGTGTTCCTGACTTATACCAATGAGAATCTTCGTTATTCGCAGAACGCTCCTCTGACCATGTATGAAGAGGTGAACACCAAATGCAACTTGCCGGCTCAGATAGATATCGAAGCAGTAGAAGGCATGGAGTATAGGTTCCTGTGTGTAACAAAGGGTGGGGGAAGTGCAAACAAGACATACCTGTATCAGGAGACGAAAGCCCGCATACAGAATCCCGGTACACTTGTCCCGTTCCTTGTTGAGAAGATGAAGTCTTTGGGAACGGCAGCATGTCCTCCATATCACATAGCAATAGTGATAGGTGGTACTTCGGCAGAAAAGAACCTGCTTACGGTGAAGCTTGCTTCTACTCATTATTACGACTCGCTGCCTACTTCGGGCGATGAGACTGGTCGTGCTTTCCGCGATATTGAACTTGAGGAACAATTGCTGAAAGAGGCTTATAAGATAGGTCTTGGCGCTCAGTTCGGTGGCAAATACATGGCTCATGACGTGCGCGTTGTACGTTTGCCCAGACATGGCGCAAGTTGCCCGATAGGACTCGGAGTGAGTTGCTCAGCCGACAGAAACATAAAGTGCAAAATCAATAAAGACGGTATATGGATTGAGAAGATGGACGACAAACCATACGAGTTGATTCCGGAGCAACTGCGTCAGGCGGGTGAGGGTGATGCCGTAAAAGTCGATCTTAATCAGCCGATGCGCGACGTGTGCAAGTTGCTCAGTCAGTATCCGATAGGTACGCGTCTGTCGCTAAACGGCACAATCATAGTAGGAAGAGATATTGCTCATGCAAAGATAAAAGCGCGCTTGGATGCAGGCGAGCCGATGCCTGAATATCTTAAGAATCACCCGATTTACTATGCAGGTCCGGCCAAGACCCCAGCCGGTATGGCTTGCGGCTCGATGGGACCGACCACAGCCGGTCGTATGGACCCATACGTTGACGAGTTCCAGGAACATGGTGGTTCGCTGATAATGTTGGCTAAGGGTAATCGTTCGGTTGATGTGACCAATGCTTGCAAAAAACATGGCGGATTCTATTTGGGTTCTATCGGAGGTCCGGCAGCTATACTTGCTCAGAATAACATTAAGAGCATTGAATGTGTAGAGTATCCGGAACTCGGAATGGAAGCTATTTGGAAAATCAATGTGCAAGATTTCCCGGCCTTTATTCTTGTTGATGATAAAGGTAATGATTTCTTTAAGCAACTTCGTCCTTGCGAGGGCTGTTCGATAATCAAATAATCAGGCGACTCACAAGGCTATAAGAAGATAAGAAGTAACAGAAGTGTAAGATGAAAGCAAGTACAGGTTTTTGGCAGCGTTTGCGATTTAAGTATCGTGTGTCGGTTCTCAATGAGAATACTCTCAATGAGGTTTGGCATTCAAAGTTATCTCCATTCAGCTTAATTGTTTTTGTCTCGCTTCTGTTATTGCTATCATTAGCATTGATGGCTCTGATTATATGGTTGACTCCTCTGAAGAATTATATGCCCGGCTACGATTCCGAGGTACGTCAAGATTTGTATTCAGAAATAGAAAGAGTAGATAGTATTTCTACAGAATTGACTATTCAGCGCGAATATCTTTCTATGATACACAATGTGTTGTCGGGTGACATAGAGTCAGACTCTGTTGCCCCGTTGGATTCGGTAGCAGTATATCAGCGAGAACAACTGCTTGAGGCTCGTTCGGCTGTGACGGAGTCGTTTGTATCACAATACGAAGAGAAAGAGCGTGAGATGTTGCTCATATTCGATTCGTATGGTTCTACTCCGTCTCAGATTTTGTTCCGTCCTGTGGAAGGTGCAGTAGAGCAGCATTTTATTGCCGGTGAAAATCAATCAGTGGCTGTGCGTGCACCAAAAGGTGCAAACGTGATGGCAACACTCAAAGGTACCATTATCTATGTTGCAAGAGACGAAGCGCTATCATGGGTGATGATGGTGCAGCATGATAACGATTACCTTTCGGTATATAGAGGTATGCATAAACCTTTGCATAATGTTGGCGATAAGGTCAGACAGGGTGAGTCCATTGGTTTGATGGACGAGGACGGTCTGTTGACATTTGAGCTATGGCAGCGTGGTAATCCAATAAATTCAGAAGAGGCGATAGGGTGGTGAGTTCAATAAAAGCAAAAAACAATCAAATGTTTAATTATAATCATTTAACAAAATCTTAAATTTATGGCAGAAAACAAATTGCATCTGTTAGAGGATTTTGCTCCCGTTTCCACTCAGGAATGGAAAGACAAAATCATAACAGACCTCAAGGGCGCTGACTTCGACAAGAAGCTCGTCTGGAGGACACCGGAGGGCTTCAATGTCCAGCCCTTCTACCGTCTTGAGGACATCCAAGACCTCAAGACCACTGAAAGCGCACCGGGCAAGTACCCGTTTGTGCGCGGTATAAAAACCAATAATGAGTGGCATGTGCGCCAGAACATCTGCGCTAAAGATGCAGCCAAGGCTAACAAGAAAGCCCTCGACGTGCTCATGAAAGGCGTGGACTCGCTCGGTTTCAAACTCGACAAGCAGCAGCTCTCGAAAGAGTACATCCAGACTCTGCTGAAAGGTATCTACGCTGATGTCATCGAGCTTAACTTCACCGTTTGTGTAGGTAAGGCAGAAGAGCTTATCGAGTTGCTCGTCATCTATTTCAAAGAGCAGGGCTTCGACCTCAACGCTGTTCGCGGCTCTATCAATGTTGACCCCATCAACCGCATGCTTGTGAAAGGCAAGAACCTCACCCGCGAGCAGGTGGCTCAGAAGGTGGCATCAGTGGTTAGCTTCGCTGCAGGTCATCTGCCCAAGTACCGCGTCATCGGCGTTAACTCCGTATCGCTCAATAACGCAGGTGCCTACTGTGCTCAAGAACTCGGCTACGCTCTCGCATGGGGCAACCAGTACATGGAGATGCTCACCGAGGCAGGCATCGACGCTGCTACCGCAGGTAAAAGTATCAAGTTCAACATGGGTATCGGTGGCAACTACTTCATGGAGATTGCCAAGTTCCGTGCCGCCCGTATGCTCTGGGCAATGATTGTTCGCCAATACGAGCCAATCTGCAACTGCGGCGACTCATGCAAATGCGAGAAGGTGGACGGCAAATATTGCCCGTGCGCTATGAAGATGCATGTGTGCGCCGAGACATCGGAGTTTAACATGACTATCTTCGATGCATACGTCAACCTGCTCCGCTCGCAGACCGAGGCTATGTCGGCTGCCATTGCAGGTGTTGACGAGATTGTAGTTACTCCGTTCGACATCACCTACAAAGAGCCGGACGACTTCTCAGAGCGTATAGCTCGCAACCAGCAACTGCTGCTGCGCGAGGAATCGCATTTCGACAAGGTGGTTGACCCAGCTGCCGGTTCGTATTATATCGAGACACTGACCAACAACATCGCCGCTGAGGCTTGGAAGCTGTTCCTCGACATTCAAGACAAGGGTGGTATGTTCGAATTGGTTAAGCAAGGTGCTGTTCAGGCAGCTATGCAGGAGAACCTCACCAAGCGTCTTGCCGACGTGGCTAAACGCAAAGAGACACTGCTTGGCACCAACCAGTTCCCCAATTTCAACGAGAAGACCGAGGGTAAGATTGTGAAAGAGGCATGCGGCTGCAAGTGCGGTTGTGCTAACGAAGAGGGCGAGCGTCTCGCTACTCTGCCGCGTCTGCGTGCTGCCGGGCAGTTCGAAGAGCTCCGTCTTCAGACCGAGGCTGCCGAGCATCAGCCCGTAGCATTCATGCTCACTATCGGCAACCTCGCTATGCGTTTAGCACGCTCGCAGTTCTCGTGTAACTTCTTCGCATGTG
>CAMHGK010000148.1 GCA_946184695.1 uncultured Bacteroidales bacterium
GCCAATGCCGTCAACCGAATGAAGGACTCACAGACCAAGTCGAAAGTGGTCATACTGCTCACTGACGGCTCCAACAACCGTGGCGACATCGACCCGCTCACCGCTGCCGAGATAGCCAAGACCTACGGCATACGAGTTTATGCTATTGGCGTAGGAAGCAAGGAACCTGCACGCATCCCTATTCAGACACCATTAGGCGTACAATATACAACCATCGAAAACCAATTCGACGAGTCAACTCTAAAACGTATCGCACAGACCACCGGCGGCGAATACTTCCGCGCCACCAACAACAACTCGCTGCAGTCCATCTATCAGCAGATAGACCAACTCGAAAAGACCAAAATCAGCGTACGCGAATACTCCAAACGCAGCGAGGCATTCATGCCGTTCCTGCTTGCCGCTCTCGCCTGCCTCATACTCGAGATTCTCATACGCTATTTCGTCATCCGCACCGTTGCCAATTAGACCAAAACTACATAATTTACAATTCCATTGTAACCTGAATCGTCAATAACTTAATGAAATAGTTTCATGTTTCGCTTTGCAAATA
The DNA here is from genome assembly GCA_946184695.1 of uncultured Bacteroidales bacterium. Classification (GTDB taxonomy): domain Bacteria; phylum Bacteroidota; class Bacteroidia; order Bacteroidales; family Paludibacteraceae; genus Colicola. Next base: position 554 of record CAMHGK010000148.1, read on the forward strand.
TAGAATATCTCTGGGCACTGCTCCTTATCCCCGCGCTGGTGATAGCTCATGTGCTCTACACCCGCCACAAGCGCCGCCAGCTCAGCTCTATCGGCGACGCCGACCTTGTGGAGGCCCTCATGCCCAACGCTTCGCGCATAAGACCTCACGTCAAGTTCTCGCTTCTGATGTTGGCACTAACCCTGCTCATTTTTGCTGCTGCACGTCCGCAATATGGAACCAAAGAAGAGACCATCAAACGTCAGGGTATAGAGATGATGGTAGCACTCGACATCTCCAACTCGATGCTCGCTGAAGATATTGCTCCAAGCCGACTTGAGAAAGCCAAGCAGATGCTCACCTCTATGATCAACCGCTTTCAGAACGACAAGGTAGGCTTGGTGGTGTTTGCCGGTAACGCCTTCACGCAGCTGCCTATCACGTGCGACTACGTCAGCGCAAAGACCTTCCTCCAAAACATCGACCCCTCGCTCATTCCCGCTCAGGGTACAGCTATCGGCAAGGCTATTGAGACCTCGATGCAGTCATTCGGAGCCGACGAGAGTGAAGCCTCGCGTGTCATCATTCTCATCACCGACGGCGAGAACCACGAGGACGATGCAGTGGGCGCTGCCAAGCAAGCTCGCGAGAAAGGAGTAAAAGTGCTTGTGGTAGGTATAGGCAAACCTGAAGGCAGCCCCATTCCTGTCAGCGCAGGCAGCAACAACTACCTCAAAGACCGTCAGGGACAAGTGGTTGTATCTCGACTAAATGAAGCAATGTGCCGACAGATAGCAGAGGCAGGAGGAGGCATATACGTCAGAGCCGACAATACCAACTCCGCTGTCAAAATCCTTGAAAAAGAAATCGACAAACTCGCCAAGACCGAACTCGAAAGCAAGGTCTTCACCGCTTACAACGAGCAGTATCAGTCGTTTGTACTCGTGGCACTTCTAATACTCGTCATTGATTTCTTCATATTCGCACGCAAGAACAAACGGCTCAGCCGAATCAACCTATATAATATACGTGACAACTTCTTAACTTCCGACACCAAGAAATGAAACGCCAACTCATCATATCACTCCTGCTGACTCTCGCCCTGCTGCCTGCTATGGCACAACGCGAGTCGTCAGACGTCCGACGCGGCAACGGACAGTATCGCAAGGACAACTTCGTGGAGGCTGAAAACAACTACCGCCGCGGTATCGACAAGAACAAAGACAGCTTTGAGGCTCACTATAACCTCGGGGATGCACTGTATAAGCAAGAGAAATACGAGGACGCCCTGCACGAGTACCTCAAAGCCGATTCGCTACTCACATCTTCCGAAAAAGACCGCAAGCGCCGTGCCGACACATACCATAACATAGGCAATTCACTCTACGCCTTGCAAGACTATGGAAATGCCGTTGAAGCATATAAGATGTCGCTCCGTCAGAACCCCAAAGACGACGAGACGCGCTACAACCTCGTGCGCGCCATGCAGATGCTTCAGCAACAGCAGCAGCAACAGCAACAGAACCAACAGCAAGACAATAAAGACCAAAAGCAGGATCAGCAGCAGCAACAACAGCAACAACAAGAGCAAGAGCAAGAGCAACAACAACAGCAGCAGAACCCCGACGAGATGACCAAAGAGCAAGCCGAGCAGATTCTGCAAGCACTTGAGCAGGACGAGCAAGCCACTCAGCAAAAAGCACAACAGCAGCAGATGCAAGGCGGCAAGCGCTCTGACAAGAACTGGTGATGCCAAACAAACTCGCTGAGCTACACCAACCCAAACAAAGCATTCTCAAGCAGCTAACCAACACGACTATGAGACATACCAAATATCTATTATTCATTCTCGCAGCCACACTGCTATCAGCAGCCGCATACGCCGACGATGTCACATTTCATGCGTCAGCTCCGGCACAAGTAGTAGTGGGCACACCCTTTCAGTTGAGCTACACGGTCAACCAGCGAGGAAAGGATTTCCGTGCGCCCGAGATTGACGGCTTTGACGTACTTGCAGGTCCATATACCTCGCAATCGAGTTCCACCCAGTTTATCAATGGCAAGCGCACTTCGTCGTTCCAACTGACTTACACCTACACCCTGATGGCACAGCGCGAAGGTAGCTTCACTATACCTCCCGCCTCCATCACTGTCGGGCACGAGAGTTACAACTCCAACGGGCTCAAGATTACCGTTCTGCCTCCCGATGAACAACCGCAAACAGGCGGCAACACTTCGCAACAGGCAGGGCAAGCCTCAGCGCGTCAAGGCAATCCGAGTCAGCCCACCGGCTCCGACAAAGATATCTTCGTCAGGACACTGGTGAGCAAGACAAAGGTGTATGAGCAGGAGTGTATAGTGCTCTCATATAAACTCTATACATTGGTCGATGTAGCACAACTGACCAACAACACAAAAATTCCCGAGTTCTCAGGCTTCGTCAAGCAAGAGTTAGATTTAGGGCAGGTGCAAACCAACCTTGAGCACTATGATGGACGCAATTACCAGACTGCCGTTATCTATCAGACCTTGCTCTACCCTCAGCACTCGGGCGACATCAAGATAGAACCTGCAGCCTTCGAGGCAATAGTAAGAGTTCGCAACCGCTCACAGGTTCGCAGCATCTTCGACGACTTCTTCGACACCTACTCCAATGTCAGCCGCCAACTCGGCGCGCCTGGAGTGACGGTGCATGTGAGTGCTCTGCCCTCAGGTCGACCCGCAGGCTTCTCAGGTGGCGTAGGACAACTCAAACTCAACTCGTCTATCAGTCAGACCGAGTTGCAGACCAACGAAGCCGTCACTCTTAAAATCGACATTAGCGGAACAGGTAACCTCAAGATGCTCAAGACTCCGCAAGTGGAGTGGCCCGAAGGCTTCGAGGCCTACGACCCGAAGGTGCAAAACAACTTCAAGACCTCAGCCGGCGGCATGAGCGGCTCCAAGTCGATTGAATATCTTGCCATACCACGTGCTTCAGGCACCTATACCATCCCCTCGGTTCAATACTCGTATTTCGACCCGCAGTCCGGGACCTATAAGTCGCTCTCTACTCCTGAATACACCCTTACCATTGCCAAAGGCGAAGGTGCAGCAGAGACCGTCGTACAGAACTACGTGGACAAAGAGAACATAAAGCAACTCGGTCAGGACATACGCCATATCTACACCGGTGAGCTCGAAGAGGCACAACCTGACAAAGTGAAGTTTGGCACTCTTGCTTTCTGGCTCTGTTACCTCATTCCGTTGCTGATAGCCCTGACATGCTTCATCATACTTCGTAAGTATTTCAAGGACAATGCCGACCTAAGCCGCAGCCGCTACCGCAAAGCCGGCAAAGTGGCACAAAAACGCCTCAAGACTGCACGCGCCATGCTCGCCAAGAACGACCGCGCACAGTTCTACGAAGAGATAGAGCGCGCTGTGCTCACCTACCTAAGCGACCGTCTGTCGATTCCGACTGCCGAACTCAATAAAGACAACATCGACCAGCTGCTCAGAAGCCGCAAAGTAGATGAGAGGAACATACAACAGCTCCATGACCTACTCTCGCGCACTGAATTTGCACGCTATGCACCTGCACAGTCCGACCACGACATGCAAGACGTCTATAATGAGACGGCTGACATACTGAGCAACCTGAATATCTAACAGCTAACTTCTGACCTACACTTATGAAACGTCTTATAACCAACATACTCACTTTGGTGCTCTGTCTTACCGCTTTCGCACAGACACCTTTCGAGCGAGCCAACGAGCAATACACACAAGGCAACTACGATGAGGCGGTCGAGCTCTACATAGCGCAACTGAGCGACACCACTGTCACTCTTTCAGACCGCTCGAAAGCATACGTACTCTACAACCTCGGTGATGCTTATTTCCGACAGAACGAGCTCGCCAAGAGCATACTGAGCTATGAGCGAGCACTGCGCCTCGCTCCCGATTTCGACCTTGCCCGCCAGAACCTTGAGTTTGCACAATCGCGTATAGTGGACAATATTGAAGACAAGAGCAACTTCTTCCTTCGTCAGTGGATCAACAACTTCCGCCATCTGCTAACCACCGGGACTTGGATGTGGCTGAGTATAGCGCTGTTTGTCCTTGCACTGACCACACTGCTTGTTTTCTTCTTTGCGCCATCAGACATCGCACGCAAACTTGGCTTCCATACAGCATGGGTGGCACTGCTATTGTCGGTCGTCACTCTTGCCTTTGCTGCCCGCTCACATAGCGAACAGACTGACCGCTCACAGGCTATTGTTACACAAGGAATAGTCAACGTCAAGTCGTCGCCCGACCGCTCAGGCACCGACCTGTTTGTTATTCACGAAGGCACTAAAGTGCAAATCACCGACCGCGTAGGCGAATGGCTTGAGATACACGTGGGCGACAACATCGGTTGGCTTAGAGCCGACTATGTAGAGGTAATCTGACTTAGATTGACCAACATGCCTCTTGAGGTATTCTGACTATTCTACGTTCCGAGTATGGATTTCATCCTTGATTTAGATACCCGACTGCTGCTTGCCATCAACGGCTGCCATAATGCTTTCTTGGACAACTGGATGTGGAATCTGACAGAGAGAACCACATGGATAGCGCTATACGTGGCAATGGTGGCATGTATTGTTGTTCGCTATCACGACAACAGCACAGCGCCTGTCAGCTCATGGCTTAGGGTAGTCATTGTCATCTTGGCGGTAGCTGCCTCTGCCGGCATAGCCGACTACTTGAGTTCAGGTATTATCAAGCATGCAGTATGCCGTCTGCGTCCTACTCACCGGCCGGAGCTCGAAGGACTTGTGCACCTTGTCAATGGCTACCGTGGAGGCATGTACGGCTTCGTATCTTCACACG
>CAMHGK010000149.1 GCA_946184695.1 uncultured Bacteroidales bacterium
CGTTGCAGGACATCGGCAGTGCCAATGTCCCCCGCATGCCAGATCTCGTCAACCGAGCTGAAGTGCTCAAGCACGCGAGGGTCCAACAGACCATGAGTATCAGAGAGTAAACCTATTCGAGTCATATTATGTGTTTAGTATTTTGAAATGACGAAAACCATCAGGTCGGAGCTGCTTACTTGCGAGACTTATGCTCCACGAGTTTTATGGCGGAGAGTACAAACACGACACTCACCGAGAGGAAATAAACAACATCGCGAAGATCGATCACCCCACGCGACATCGAGACGTAGTGATGGTTGAGTCCGAACCACTCGACAACATTACGCACGTCGTAAGAGCTGATAAGCGAGCCCACAAGCTCGAAACCATAGAAGAAGACAAAGCAGCAGAGGAACGCCACGATGAAGTTGAGAATCTGACTTTGACTAAACGACGAAGCGAACAGACTCAGAGATGTAAAAGCCAATGATATAAGCAGCAGCCCTACAAACGAACCAAAGAAAGCCCCACCATCGACGTTACCTACAGGCTCGGCAATTGCCTTGACAAGAAAATAATGCACCACAGTCGGCAGAAGCGCTAACACCACCACAGTCCACGCAGCAAAGAACTTACTGAGCATTATCCTTGCCAGACTGATGGGCTGGCTGCGGAGTATGTTCCACGTGCCGGTCTGCCACTCGTCGCTCATCAGGCGCATGGTCAGCGCCGGACAGAGCAGCATCATAAGCCACGGCGAGAGGCTGAACAAGCCGTCCACCTGAGCATAGCCGGAGTCGGGGATGTTCCATTCGCCCGGCACCACCCATAGAAACAAGCCTATCACCAACAGGTACAAACCGATAACGATATATGCTACCGGCGAAGAGAAGTAGTATTTGAGTTCTTTGAGATACATAAGCTTGGGGCAGACCGGATTTGTTATTTGTTATTTTTTATTTCTTATTGCTTATTGCTTGGAACATGCAACATTAGAACATTAGAACATTATAACATTAAATCCATTCTTTCAAGGCATTGTTTTAGGGAGTCGGTCCAATAGGGGATAGAGATGCCGAAAGTCTGCTTTATCTTGGTCTTATCGAACACTGAGTAGGCGGGTCGGATAACCTTGCTCGGGAACTCAGACGAATGGCATGGCTGAATATCACACTCCATATTGCCTGCAAGCAATGCTATATGCTTGGTGAAATCGTACCATGAGCAAACTCCTTCGTTGGAGTAATGATATATTCCCTCATTACCTCTTGCCATGCCGTTCTCCACAATATGAGCAATAACGCGGGCGAGGTCGAGAGCATAAGTAGGAGTGCCTACTTGGTCAAAAACCACACTAAGTTTTGGCTTGGTAGCAGTAAGCTGCAGCATAGTCTTGACAAAGTTGCGACCGAACTCACTATAGAGCCATGCCGTCCGAATGATAATATAGCGGCATCCAGAAGAAATGACATTGCGTTCGCCCGCGAGTTTCGACTCGCCATATACACCGGTGGGAGTGCCCTGCATATCTTCCTTGCAAGGGGTGTTATATAGCTCTTTACCATAGACATAGTCAGTGGATATATGCACAAGCAGACCATCTCTTTGCTTGAGAGCAGCGGCAAGTATGCGAGGAGCCTCAGCATTCAGACGGAAACACAGCTCGCGGTTGTCTTCGGCAGCATCGACATTGGTGTAGGCAGCACAGTTGATGATAACGTCAATCTGTTTTTCTTCGACCACTCGTCCGACAGCCTCGGAGTCGGTGATGTCAAGATGGAGAGTCTCAACGCCATCTTGCTCGGTAACGTCGGTAAACAGATAGCGGATAGCTGAGCTGCACGTTTTCTGCTGCTCCGCAGCCACTAAACGAAGTTCATTGCCAAGCTGACCGTTAGCCCCTGTTACAAGTACGTTTATCATTCTTAATGTTTTAATGATTTAATGATACCAACCCGCCCCCTACCCCCTCCCTGCATAAGGGAGGGGGAGACCATGCGGATTGATTCCATGCGATACTTTAGTATTCTAATGTTGCATGTTGCATGTTTATTGTTTGCAGCCATTCGCGGAGGGTGGGATGATGGCTATCTTTTTCAGAAAGCAATACATGCTGAGCCGGCAGGCGCCAGTCGATATTGAGGTCGGGGTCGTTCCAAGCGATAGCACCCTCGGCTTCGGGGTGGTAGAAGTTGTCGCATTTATACTGAAATACCGCCACCTCGCTAAGCACGGCAAAGCCATGAGCCATACCGCGGGGCAAGAAGAATTGCAAATGGTTGTCTTCTGAGAGCTCGGCTGCCGTCCACTTGCCGAAAGTGGGACTGCCTACTCGCAGGTCAACGGCTACGTCGAGCACCCTACCCCGCACCACTCGCACAAGTTTCGACTGTGCGTAGGGCTCTTTCTGGAAGTGCAGACCACGCAGCACTCCGTACTGCGACATCGACTCGTTGTCCTGAACGAAACGGACATCAGCCACTTTCTCGCGAAACTCCCGCTCTGAAAACGACTCAAAGAAATAGCCGCGTGCATCTTTGAACAGACGCGGCTCGATTATCATTACACCTTCTATATTGGTCTTTTGTACGTTCATGATTTTTTTGTTTTTTTCGGGATCACAGGATCGCGGGACTTCGGGATCACGAGATTGCGGGATTTCGGGATCTCGAGATTGCGGGATTTCGGGATCTCGAGGGGGCGCGATTCTCATCTCCCTGAATACATCTTCTCGTAGTAGTTCTGATAGTCGCCTGAGGTGACGTTGTCGAGCCACTCTTGGTTGTCAAGATACCAGCGGACGGTCTTTTCTATTCCCTCTTCAAACTGAAGTGATGGTTCCCAGCCGAGTTCCCGCTGAAGCTTGGTGGAGTCGATGGCATAGCGCATGTCGTGTCCGGCACGGTCGGTGACGAAAGTGATGAGGTTCATGTCCTCGCCCTCGGGACGTCCGAGCAGACGGTCAACGGTACGTATCACCACGCGGATGATGTCGATATTCTTCCACTCGTTGAAGCCGCCAATGTTATAGGTATCGGCAATGTTGCCTTTGTGGAAAATAAGGTCGATGGCACGTGCATGGTCTTCCACGTAGAGCCAGTCGCGCACATTCTCGCCCTTGCCATATACGGGCAACGGCTTGCGATGGCGGATATTATTGATGAACAGCGGAATAAGCTTCTCAGGGAACTGATAAGGTCCGTAGTTGTTGGAGCAGTTGGTGACGATAGTGGGCATGCCGTAGGTGTCGTGGAAGGCGCGAACAAAATGGTCGGACGAAGCCTTAGATGCTGAATATGGCGAATGGGGGTTATACTTGGTGGTCTCGTAGAAGAAGTCGGTGCCGTAGGCGAGATGGTGCTCTGCGGACGATGCCTTAGTGCTGAAAGGCGGCTTTACGCCTTCGGGGTTAGTCAGTTGGAGGGCGCCATAGACCTCGTCGGTGGAGATATGATAGAATCGCTTACCTTCATAGCGTTCGGGCAGCGACTCCCAATAGAGCTTGGCTGCTTGCAGCATTGAGAGCGTACCCAAGACGTTGGTACGGGCAAAGGTAAAGGGGTCCTTGATGGAGCGGTCAACATGCGACTCGGCAGCGAGGTGAATAACGCCGTCAACATGCTCTTCTTGCATGAGGGCATAGATAGCGTCGAAGTCGCATATATCTGCACGGACAAAGCGGTAGTTGGGACGGTCCTCGACATCTTTCAGGTTGGCAAGGTTGCCGGCATAAGTAAGTTTATCGACATTGATGATACGGTAGTCGGGATACTTATTGACAAAGAGCCTTACCACATGACTCCCTATAAATCCGGCACCGCCGGTGATGATAATATTCATAACTTTGCAGAATTGGATTAAGTGAGACATCTCGTTTTTTACAGACAAAAATCAATGCCTGCCAACAAGAGTGCGCAAAGATACAATATTTTTTTTGATTGCTAAAGTATAGTATAAAAATTCAATGATTTTAACCTTTGACGAGTGTACACCGAAAACGCTTTACAAACCGAGAGACGCTTATTACCAAATAAAACGAGAGACGCTTTATAAAGCGTCTCTACACGTGGCGGCTATTTCGGAGTGATACAAACAAAAGAGAGGGCGCACCATGCGGTATGCCCTCTCCTTTCATATCCGGGACTTCAAGACTGAGTTGCAATCTTAATGTCCGAACAGGTTATCGTGTGAACAGCTTCAAGGTGTTCTTACCATCGCTGACAACATACATGCCTGCGGGTAGGGTGCTGATGTCGAAGCTCTCTACAATGGTAGCCATACGCTGACCTGTCACGCTGAAGATTCCTACCTCATGACCTGTCATGTTGACAAGCGTGTTGCCTGTAATCGAAATCATCACCTCTGTATGAGCGTTGTTCTCAACCTCAGTCGGAGTTTCACCATCAGCCTTCTTGTAGAGCTGTACAGGTTTCTGAGCGCTATAAGTGCTTGACTTGTAGTAGCGGAAACGTTCCTGACCTGAAGTTGCATTGTAGCGCAGATAAGCTCCGCCGGAAGCGATGATGTCAATACATTCGTCTGTTGAGTTGTAGGAGATGCTGTTCTCCAACTCAGCAGCCTGTGCCTTGATTCCGTTGGCATCTGTCGTCTGACCGATATACAGTGCTGACTTATTCTGAATAGTGTAGCCATTGTTATAAATTGCTATCGAGAACTCAGCTGCCACAGTGGCATCGTTAGCCTGAATGTACTTGATACTCTTTTTAGATTCAGTTTCCTTGATTTCCACTGACAAACCGTTTTGGGCAATAGTAATATCATCCAATCCACCGTTGAATGCGAGAGCACCTTCCTCGTAAACAATCAGGTAGTCGCCTGACCAGTCAGAGAGTGCTTCAGAAACCTTTACATAGTGTGCATTGAGAGTTACAGGTATGTCGGCTACCTCTACGCAAATCTCCTTGTTAACTATGCTGATAGTGATATTCTGCTCCTCATTGGTTGAGAAAGAGATATTGCCATTGTCGTCATGGGTGAGAGTCACATTCGAGCACTCATCGTTCCAAACATTGAACTCATGATCGGTTTCTGTTTCGCTATTCCACTGACCATCGGTTACTTTGAACTTATGCTCGCCTGCAGCCACATCACTGATAGTGATAGTGCCATTAACCATCTCTACTACGTTGGGTTGCCAAGCATTGTCGCCACCCACAAGTGATTCATCGGCTGCGAGGTAGTAAGGTTTCTCAGTATCAGCCTTGACACAAACCTTACCGTTAACTATGCTGATGACAACATCCTGAACTTTGTATGTAGTGAAGCAGATATTGCCGTCGCTGTCGTAAGAAACATCAGCTGTCGTGCAATCAGCGTCAGTAGAAGTGAACTCATGATCGGTTTCTGTTTCGCTATTCCACTGACCATCGGT
>CAMHGK010000150.1 GCA_946184695.1 uncultured Bacteroidales bacterium
CCGGCACCGCAGTCAACCGACTTCCAAGCATCGGCAGTGGCAGATTCAACCAAAGGTATCTGCTGGGTCAACTTGCCGGTAGCAGCCTGCCATATTGTGCGCAAAGCTTCCCAGTTGACGAGTTCGGCAGCGAGAAGGGCTATAGTGAACAGTATGCTCGTCGATTTCGACGAAACCGGAACATCTGCTTTTGATAGATTCTTTACCATAATGTCAAAAAATTAAGAGTTAATAATTGAGTTTCTCGCAACCCTGCCACCGCGGAACGCGATTTAAGTATAGGAACGGTGGCAGGGCATTGAGATATTCCGGACCTTCAGAGGCTATTCGGCAAGAGTGAAACCCTTAGCCTCAAGCACGAGAGGAGCACCCGTGGCGGCGGTGACGCCGTTGTTGTCGGCGAGTTCCGGATAGAGCACTATCTGGTCGCCTGTTGATGCAGCCACGTAGGTCTTTGCTGCAGACACTTTCACCTTGGCACCGTCGGCACCTGCGATGATGACAACAGCGCGGTCTTTGTCAGCCACATTGAAGATAGCTGAAGCATCGAAGCCGGTAGTCGTATCGGTTGCGATGTACAGCGTGTTCTTCACGTTGTTGGCAGTTGACATGGGCGCGTTGACATATACAAACTGGTGAGCACGGTCGTCGGCGATCATGGCAGCGCGTGAAGCAAATGCCTTACCTGCTTGCTCTACGTGTGCACCTTCTTTCCAGCGGCTCTTTACGCACACACCCTCAAACTCGGGAGTGAACTCGAAGGCGAGCATCTCTCCGGGTTTGTCTTCAAGCAACTCGATGTTGCCGGGCTTGGCTGCCAGCATATAGTAGTCGGTGAGACGCATGTTGGGCACCCAGATAATGAGCGACGGGTCGAGGTCGGCAAGCGTAGCATGTGAGCCGGTGAAGTCGGCATCCTGACCGTATTTCTGACGGTAGGCGCGGATGTACCAGCGTTTATGACGCTCGTTCAGATAGATCTTCAGCTCCGACGCATACGAGCCGGCAGCCTCTTGAACAGCATCAACGAAAGCCTCTACCGTGTCGAGCATGGTGTCGGCATCGTAGGTACCGATGTTCTCGAAGGGATAGATGCGGCGCTCGCGGATGGCGCGAAGAACGGCGGCAATGACGCCGTCAGCAGCGAGGTTCGACGGGTTGGAAACCACGTTCTGTTGGGGAGCACGGGTACCGATGACGTTACGCTCGTTCTGCTCTTTGATGAGTTGTTCGCCGTAGTGAACCATCACCCACTCGATGAAGGTCCACTTGATGATGGCAGAGTGGTCTTTGTTCAGATAGCCGATGTACTGTTTCTCGAGTTCCACAAGATCCTCGAAGTTAAACTTGAACATCAGGTCGTCAACCTTATAAAGGTCGGCGTCAAACTCCATCGAGCCCTTGAAGATACGACCCTTGCGGTAGCCTTGCGACAGCTCGCCCACGATGCCGGTGACACTGACTTCGCGGTTCTGTACGTTGGAGCGCACAGGGAACAGGTTCTTCACCGACGGCAGTGACTTGAAGTAAGCCAGAATGAGGTCGGTACGGCGGGTTACATACTCGCCAAGCAGCACGTCGGTACCGGTGACACTCGACGGATAGGCGGTGTTGGTTGGACCGGTGAGATCCAGTGTGCCATTGGCAATGGCATTGAAGTCGAGACGGTCGAAGGTGCCATTGGCACGGTGTTCCTCTAAGCGCTCACGCAGCATCTGAGCCTGAGCCTTGAAGTCAGCATCAAACACACGCCGCTCTGCGTCGTGGATTTCCACAAAGCGATGGTCGGCAGACGCCATCAGGTTGTTGTACCACTTCTTGCGGCTGTAGAAGTCGTGCTCCACGCCAAACAGGTGAGTAGCTGAGTGGCGAGCATTAAGGGCAAGAGGTGCTTGAGCACGAACCTTATCCGTAGGCTCGTCTACCTCTTTCTCTTTTGCCAGTTTCTCTGCCTCTGCCTTAGCGGCTGCCTCGGCTTCAGCTTTCTGTGCAGCTACAGCGGCAGCCTGACGAGCAGCCTCGGTAGCATCAGCAGGCACCTCATCCTTCTTCACTCCAAGCAACGAAGCTATAGAAGCTATGTCGTCGGCTGACAGCTGAGCCATCGGACTCTCATCTTCATTAGCTTCCTTGTCGGCTGAAAAAGTAGTACCGTAAGTCTTGGAATAGACGTCACAGACATCCTTCCATTCCTCTGCTGTCAGACCTTCCTGGACCTTCGATGCCGAAAAACCCAAAGTCTGAAGTACAGCAGACACACGTTTCATCCATCTTTTCATAAAACAGAAAGAAAATTTAATTGTTAGTAATATAGTTAATTATGTCGGCTTTTTCCTTAGCTAATTTTTCGGCTATGGCTATTCCTTCGCTCAGAGAGCAGATGCCGTCGATTAGCCCGGCGTTGATAGCATCAGAGGCGTAGAATACCTTGCCCTCAAGCACTCCTTCCACCTTCTCGTTCACTGGTCTGTGCTCACGAACCATCTGTTGGAAGTTGCGTGCCAATGGCGACAGTTCCTCGTCGATCAATGTCTTCAAGTCACCATCCATCGCTTCGCGCAACGATGCATTCTTATACTTTGATTCCGGAGGATACACATCTATTATCTTATACCCTGCCTTCTTCTCCGCCTGACGCGTGTCAACGATATGTGCCATGACGCCGATACTGCCAATCTGACATATCTTATTCAGCGCATATATCTTGTCGCAAAGCGATGCTACATACACTGCCGCACTGGCACACATACCATCCACCAATGCCACACACGGTTTCTTTCGCTGACGAAGAACTTCCTCTATCCGTATCCACGAGCTGACAGTGCCACCCGGGCTGTTGATAAGCAAAACCGTCGCCTTCACCTTCGAGTCAGCATCGGCAAGATATAAAGCATCGGCTATATCGTCTACGCCCGGAACGACGAAACGCAAAGAGTCAGACATCCAGTCATACCTGCCATACTTAGTCATCACACCCGTCAGGGGCAACACCACCACCGAACCGTCTGCATATTCTACCGACGACGACTCACGGTCACTCAACACAGACAATGCCCATTGCTCGATATCGGCATCCGACAACGGACGTGCCGATGCAGCACTCTCATGTTTCAGAATAGACTCCAACTGATCTATGCCACAACCCGCAAGCATCATGCGAGAAGTCAATAATTCATTTACAAGAGCTGTATTCATAAAGCAATACTGTTTATAGTTAAGGTTAATGTATAATCTTGATCCGAACGACTCAATTCCAACCGAGCCGGATAACGCTCACTGCCATACACTCGGCAAGAACCACTCGCCGTAGTCACCTGAGCCACATAATATCGATACTGCAGACTACTCAACAACGAAATAGCACTGTGGTCTATCTCGTCACGCAAGGTAGCAGTCAGCACCGTCTGCTTCTCTATACCTCCATCAGTGACCGGATAATCCTCCGACAGACGCAACCGATGAACCGAGCGAAACGACATATCGTAGGCTGCATCCGACGGTACATAAGAATACTCACCTATCGACGACACCTTCTTCAGCGGACAGAGTTGGAAAAACGAACATAATATGTACTCAGGATTATTCATTGCAGTGCAAAGGTAAGCAATTTATAACACCCATTAAAAGACAAACTATAACACACCATATTACCTAATGCCACGAAAAGCCAAAAACGACATTTCGACAATTTTTAAACAACACTCTGAATATGCATTTGTGTGAAAACTTTTTTCAACGACTCCATTCTCTATTTTTCAAGTCCTACAGTCCTACAATCCTACAAAACATCCCGCGCGAAAGACTAACATGCTGATTTTCATACATGGCTTTATGTAGGATAGGCTGTAGGACTGTAGGAAAACGCCAAAAAACAGAGTTCCTACAGTCCTACAACAGTTACTACAAAAAGACGCAAAAGTCCTACAACGTCCTACAGCCGTCCTACAGACTTCCTACAGCCGTCTTTTAATTGATTTATATAACCAATAACAGCGAAATTGCCATATATAATATAAATAATTATCAGAAAATCATAATAATAATAGTAATATGCGCCGCTGCATCGCCTCTCGGCGCTGTAGGACGAATGTAGGACAATGTAGGCAAAAAGACCCCTTTGTAGGACTGTAGGACTGTAGGACTTCACTTTTGCGTTTTCGAGCGAAACATCACGACACGCACACTTTTTGTCCTCCGATTCTTCGGGGGCACTTCGCCGACCCATCTCGCCTCCCTCACCGCTACTTCTCCCAAAAACGACTTTTGGTCAATTCTTATGATGCCCGCTGATGTTATACCGACATTTTTGTAGTCCGGCATATTCCGGAATAACAACTTGTCGTTTGTGTACAAAAACAGCGGATAACTCCGATAGGGAATTATCCGCTGTTTGTTTATAGCGAGTTATAACTATTTATAACCGAATAACAGCCGCTTGATTCTTTTATTGTATAATGGAGATTTATTGACTCTGTCGCATATTATATCAATGTGTTCTTGTTTTAATTTTGCCTTCCATACGGTCACGTCATCATGAATACTTTTAAGTAATTTCGTTTTATCAAAACGCTCAATTTCGGCGGCTCCAATGTAAGATATGTCTTTAGTTAGAAATGGATAATCGGCATTGCTTATTTCTATTTGTAAATTTGCTTGCTCCATGTGCCGATTAACATTGAAGTTTATACGAGAATTTATATAGAAGAATCCATATACCTCTTCTTCTGTTGCGCCTAAGACCACAAAAAATTTTCCATGACCAATAGTCGACATAAATATATCAGAATGCCATATATTGCCAAAAGATAACTTCTCTTCTATCTCTGTTTGTGTCATAAGGCTGCACGCAATTTATATAAGTCTTCAATATATTGGATATATGGTTCATTCTCGCCTGCCTCACGCAGTATGTCAGAGACCAGCATTGGTGAATCCTGAGCAACCCCTCTCCACGCGTAACCATGAGAAAGAGCCACAAGAGACATAAAATCCAAGTCACGGCATTTGTCTATTGCGCTATCTAAACACTCTATTTCGCTATCACTTAAATAATCTTTGTCCGCGGCTACATTTGCTTTGACAATCTTATTATCTGTCATCGACAAGGATAGACGTGTCTGATCGGATATCGAAGTATGAAAATAACTATCGGGACGCAGTGCTTTTATTATGTCATATATGGCAGATGGTACCGGTCCATACTGCATCGCTATATACGTATCACCGGTAATGCTACGACCATATTCTGACAA
>CAMHGK010000151.1 GCA_946184695.1 uncultured Bacteroidales bacterium
TGGCGAGTTTCTGAAGGTAGGCATAGTCGTCGTAGTAGTTGACGATAAGCGGTTTGATATTGGTGTTACCGAGCAATGTGGAGGCATAGCCTGTGGTTCCTAATTTCTTCGATGGTACATTGCTATAAAAATGCTCCACCTGCCATTTGTTGGCAAAGAAACTAATCAGCTGCTGATGTGTTCGCGATAGCGGCAACTCGGCGCTATAGAGGTTCCGTCCGATGGAGTCGTAAGCATAGACTATCCACTTGCTGACTGTCCTTTGGTTGCCGTCCTGCTGCAATACAAGGTTATTGGCTATGTCATACACCATGAGTTGCGGCTCCGCTCCGGGCAGACGTTTGTAAGTCATGTTGCCGCGGGAGTCATATTTGTAGCAGTAGGCGGCACGTTGGAGTATGGTGTCGTTGAGCGCGAGCGTGCCTGCCGAGTATTACGGCGTCAAGGTCGGCGGTGATACGTTCGGGGTGCCAGCCCGTCTCGGCGGGCAGCAGTCCGTGCGCTTCGAGTCGCGAGCGGGCAGGGTCGAAAATCTCGTCGTCAGAACCGGTGACGGTGTAGCCTTGTTTTTCGGATACGGCGATGGCGAGGTTATGCATTGCCGCCCCGCCGATAGCTATGAAATGGATGCGCATAATAGTTGTGTGTTGAAACGAGTTCACAAAGATACTGCTTTTTGCGCAACTGTCAAAATCAAACTTCTGCTGTGAGACCACCTTCGGCTCTGAGATGTGAGACCGCTTCGCTGTGAGATAACCGACATCGCCTAACAGGTACGCGACAGCATTAGCGGTCCCCGGTTGCGGCATGATGCGGGACGGAATATGGTTGAATATGGTTGAATATTGTTGAATGGTTGCTATCCAACCATGCGGATAGAAGGAGACCCGCCCCCTGCCCCCCTCCCTTGCAGGGCGGGGGAGACCATGCGGATAGAATTCGTTAAATTAGTTTAATTCGTGAACAAAAACCAATCTGCAATTCGTGTTGCACGTTACTGCTCTGCGCCGAGGACGTATAGTCCGTTAGGATAAATCTTTAGTCCGCCGTGGGGTTGTTCATCAGGGCTTTGTGCATTGTCCGCGTCGTTAACTTGAGTCCGTATGTTTGCCTGTTGGGCGCTGTTAACTTCTTTTTCATTGATGTATTCTTCCACCCAGCTATATACCACTTTTCCACTTAGGTTAATATACTTGTAAGTGTCGGTGTGGTAGGCATGTGAGTATGTGGAATACACGCGTTTGTGGGTTAGAACCATGCCATTATGAACACTTGTCACTTCTTCCTCGGGCTCAAATGTCAAGATTGTCTCACCTTGTTTGTTAATCAGGCAGTAAGGTGTGTTGGAAATAGTATTCTCGAAATTCCGGTAGTCTTCATTGGTTTCAATAGTGACATTTAAATCGACATATTTAACTACTGCATATCCCTCATTAAAATCTTTTGCATCAACATAATGGTAAGGTATGGTCTGTTCTCCGGTCTGATTGACATAATAGTATATATTTCTATATAACTTGAAGTCATGATATGACAATAATGTTTGTATATCCTCTTTCAACGCGGGTGCGTCAAATTCGGGTGTGCCGTAGAGATTGCCGTGAATGTCAATAACTTCTCGCTTCGATATTTCGCCATTTTCATCATAATAGTAACGTGCAAAGATTTTGTTTCCGATGCACTGCAATACATGTTCGTCTTCATAGACGACTTCGCCTTTTGTGTTGATAATATGGCTCGGAGTATGGAGTGAAACTTTGCCGTCTATTGTATCTTTGTCGTTGCAATCAACCCGAGTGTATGCAGTATAACCTCCAATGAAATTCG
This sequence comes from uncultured Bacteroidales bacterium, assembly GCA_946184695.1. Lineage (GTDB taxonomy): Bacteria > Bacteroidota > Bacteroidia > Bacteroidales > Paludibacteraceae > Colicola. The sequence continues at coordinate 1,828 of CAMHGK010000151.1, forward strand.
GTACTAAACTATATCGAGAATAAATGCTAAAAACCTTCTCGCCTAATATGTTGTAGTAATTCCATTCCCGAAAGGAAAAGTAACTCAATGAAGATAAATCAACCTCACATGCCATGGAGTAGGAATTGTCATAATGAGCAGCCAATCCGTCTGCCGACATTGGGCAAATTATTCCCCGCAGGCTTGTTACCACATTGAAATAATTGTCAATCAGATGTGACATCGATCCGTAGGGCAGGCTCTGTTGAAAAACTGCGGCATTGTTGTAAAACGGGGATAATGTGCCATAACTATTTTCGGGTAGTCCGGTTATTCTGTGAATCTTGCCATGAGTATTGATAAACTTATACGTAGTCGCATATTTATTGTAATAGTAAGGGCTGTCTTCAGAAAAGGCAGATACTAATGAGTCGTATCTGACAGGCGCATATCCGCAGGAGAATGTGCCTGCCTGATGATATATGGGTTTGATTACCATACGTCCGTTTTTGTTGATATAACCATAGACTGGCTTGTGCATATAGGTGTTCTGCGAGATGCCTGCAGGCCAGAGTTCGGTGGCGTCGGTATCCGGTGTCAGACCAGCGTCACGTTCACAACCGGACAGCAGCATAATCATCGCCATCAAAACGGTAGCGGAAAGAGAAAAAATACGTTTCATAGTGTTTGAGGTGTTTTGAGAGTTATTCAATATGTTGCGTTGCTATAGAAGCCGATGCCGGGTCCTCGTACACATACAAGGTATATTTACATTGTTTGCCGCGGTCGGCTTCGTGACTCCCGTCTCTGTTTTGGTATCCTAACGGGCAGTATTCATCGGGTATCTGCAACGTGAAACTATAACTTTGGATTTTCGTTATTTCAGGAAGTTCTATTTCAAGTTGAACAGATGTCTTGTTGTTCCATTCCACTTGTTGTGGAATATTGGAGAAAACGTTGTCAGCCGACACCACTGTAATAGGTACAACCAGCGAGGTATTGTCAAGGTTATGGCTTCTGCTCAGTCCTATTTTAATAACATGCGATTGGCACTGGCTCAGATACAGCCGCTCCGTAATCTCAGGAGAGTCGAAATACACATTATCAAGTTCTTTTGCGCTGCCGAAAGTGATGCTGTCAATTTGAGTTAGCGGGAAGATGGGGTTTAGGGAGTTGTTATTCTGCCAAATTTTAAGAGCCCTTTTTTCTGTGGTTTCGACAGGGCTGACCCACGGCAGACGTTCATCGTCGGCGGGAATATCCTGTTGCCATGCGGCAGGCCAGTTGGTTGAGTTGGAGCGGATGACACCCTTTTTCAATCTCATCAGGTCAGAGAATGAGAATCCTTCTCCCCAGAGTTCAACGCGTCGCTGCCACCATATCTCGTCCAACACCGAGAGTCCGTGTGCGTTGATGTCGTAAGAAGGGTCTCGGTAGGTGGTGACAAAGTCAGTCAATAGTTTGGCACCGTCTTTTCCTGCACGTTCCAGTGCCTCGGCTCTTATCAGCATCAGCTCTTCTGCCCGCATGAGTATCCAGTCGCCTGCTGCCGCACTCAAACCGTAAACGCTTCCGTCGCCTGTTCCGAACTTCACGTTGGTGTAGGCAGGGAAGTAATCGTCGGAATTTATTATATCTTCTTTCATGACGTTATATCCGGGGGCATCCAACAACGGAGATGTCCGTTCCTTATTGAGCCACCATCCCTTACGTACGTCGGTGGCGGGTATCTGGTCATACAAAGCCGAAGCAATCCAGCGCGTCGCGCCAACGCCGGTATATCCGTCGCTGTAGAAAGTGGAAAAGTGACTCTGCCAGTTGGCAATACCGCTTTGAACGGCACCGTCATTTTCATTGTATGTGATAGCCCAGAGTACGTTGTCGGCATCTGCATCGGCAAAACCGGGTACGTTGGCCTCTTCTATTGTCAACGGGCGTGCAGCAGACAGCATCAGCGCCTTCTCTGCATCAGCCGCCGCCTCCTCGAAATGGCATGTTATGAGATTGGCGCGGGCACGTAAACCATAGGCAACGGCAAGGTCTATCTCGCGCTTGGACGTCCGACTGAAGCCTTGCAGTTGCTCGATGGCAATGTCAAGGTCGGACAATATCTGCTCATATACTTCTGCTATCGTGCCGATAGAAGGGGAGTAGCGGGGGGTATTATCGTCATCTGCAGGCGAATCCATAGCCGACTCTATACCCGGCAGTAGCAGTGTGCTTTCAACGTATGTGAACGGATAAAGTTCCACGAGATTCATATAGCCGAAAGCCCTCATGGCATGAGCCTGCGCCACTTCGTAGGTATCGGTATTGGCAGAAATCACATGGGTGCTCCCAGAAACGGTGTTGTTTAGAAATATCCAGACGAGATTGTTGTTAAGACCGTCAATAGTCGTCATTGAAGCATCTCGGTTGGAGTGATAATCGTACATGTTGAACCAATTGTAATTGATGTTCGCACTGACCAAATCCTGTCCGCTGGTTTCTTTGAACAGGCACACGGCAGGATAGCCAAAGTCGTTGTGGCGCGAATATCCGTAACTGTCAAGTGAGGCGTAGAGTTTCTTCTGGTAATCGTATATCTGAGACATTTTGGAAGCCGACATGTATGAGGATTTGTATAATTTAATCTTTTCCAGAGTCAGGCTGTCAGTCTCCTTTTCGGAATATCTGTAAATATGATTTGAGTTCCACAGGTTTATTTGTGCGGACATCATTACCACGTGCAGTGCGCAGATTGCTATTGTTGTCAACCTCTTCATTTTTGTCATTGCTTTATGAATTTAACCACATTGAAATTATATTGAAGCAGATAGACGCCGTCAGGCAGGTTGCCGACAGCGATGGAAGTGCCTGTATTGGTTAGCAGGAGCCTGCCGTTCAAGTCGTAAACGCGGAGCGTGGTGACATCCGGCAGACCGTCTATCACAAGGCTCTGGGATGAGGCATCTATTCTAACAGAGGTCTCGTCACGCAACTGCTCCAATGCCGTTGTTCCGTCGATACGTAGCGACTTGAGCATATCGACAGGAGCAGATGTCAGCGTGTTTCCCTGTTTGTCAACTAACAGCAGCAACGGCATCTCGTTCCCATTCTCATCTTTATTGTCCAGGTCGAACTCTATTCGACCTATTGTCTGTAACTCATATTGTCTGGCGTTGCCGTTTTGGTAAAGCAACACCAGTTCTTCGGCATTTGCAAACATTGCAGCTGACAATAGGAGTAATAAAAGTAGTAGTGATTTTTTCATTGAATATTTATTTTTATTGTAATCAAACGAATTCTCCCCGCCTGGTCTCCCCAAAACGAATTCTCTCCGCATGGCCTCCCCCGCCCTGTAAGGGAGGGGGGCAGGGGGCGGGTAACTTCAACCATCTTCGGTGTCTTTTCCTAAAATTAGTAGACAGTTTTTTTGTTATTTTCCTAAGTTAGTAGA
>CAMHGK010000152.1 GCA_946184695.1 uncultured Bacteroidales bacterium
AAAAACGAGAATAATTATAAAAACGAGAATAATTATAAAAACGAGAATAATTATAAAAACGAGAATAATTATAGAAACGAGAATAGTTGTTCGGGCTGTGACAAGATGCTTTATAACCTGCGGAACTTAAATAAAAAATTAAAGCGGTATTAAAAACAATGACGCATTAAAACATTGAAGCATTAAAACATTGAAGCATTAAAACATTGAGACATTAAAAACATTAAAACATTAAAACATTAAATCATTAAAACATTAAAACATTAAAAAAATATCATGAAGATACTGCATACCAGCGATTGGCATTTAGGTCATAATTTATATGGTTATGACCGCACTGAGGAGCAGCGTCATGCTTTGCTTCAGATAATAGACATAGTGCGTCAAGAGCGTCCCGACATATTCTTACTGTGCGGCGATGTATATGATACGCCTCAGCCCTCGGCCGCCGTTCAGACACTATTCAACAAGACCATAGTGCAACTTCACGATGCCTGTCCTCAGATGATAATAGTTGTCACCGCCGGTAATCACGACAGCGCCGGCCGACATGAGATATTTCGTACGCCATGGGAGTACCTAAACGTGCACATGATAGGCACATTCCGACCTACCGACACTGATTCGCATATTATTGAGATACCCGAGAAGGGATATGTCGTAGCCATTCCATATACTCACGAGCGCAACCTGCAAGGTGACGTCATTCAAACAATGCTCTCCAATACACTCAAGCGCAACACCTCCAACCTGCCTGTCATTATGATGGCCCACACGTCAGTCTCGGGAGCCGATTATGCAGGTCATGACAATGCTACCGACAAAACAATCGGTGGCATTGACGCCGTAGAGATTTCACATTTCGGCACCGGCTACGACTACTTGGCATTGGGGCACATACACCGTCCTCAGTTCATACATACCGGTCGTCATAACGTACGCTATTCCGGTTCGCCCATACCTGTCAGTTTTGATGAGAATTACGAGCACTCTGTCAGTATTGTAGAGATAGGGCAACATGGTGATACTCCAGTGGTCAGACTCTGCAACATTGAGAACCTTCATCCGCTCACTACCCTACCGCTGACCGGTTATGCCACATGGGATGAAGCGAAACAACTGCTAAAGGACTTTCCTGATGAACTAAAGAACTATATTCGTCTCAACGTAGTCGTGACAGATATCCTCCCGCAAGGGGCGCAACAAGAAGCACAGCAACTGTGCCAAAACAAACAATGCCGTTTTTGCTATATCAACGCATGCCGGCAGCAGACGGAGAGACAAGCGACAAAGCAACTGAGCGTACAGGAATTTCAGAAGATGTCGCCGGCAGAAGTGGCGCGAATGTACGCTGAGGACACTCAGAAACCCTTTGACGAAGATATGCAACAGATGCTGCTTGAAGCCATACAATCTCTAAACGACCAACTCAAATCATGAAACTCAGAAAACTCATAATTCACAACCTCGCTTCGATAGAGGACGCCACAATAGACTTTACCGCATCACCGTTATCTGATAGCGAAGTCTTTCTCATTACGGGCGACACCGGCACCGGCAAGACGACCATATTAGACGCTATTTGTCTTGCCCTTTATGCCAAGACTCCGCGCCTGAAAAACGGCAATGGTCAATCAGCTACCACAGAGGACGGTATCAGGGACAGAGACACCCAACAATTAGTGCGCAAAAATGCCGCCGAATGTTTTGTGCGTCTGAGGTTCTCAGGGAGCGACGGACAGGAATACGATGCAGAATGGAGCGTGATACGGAAAAGGAAAAACATGACTCGCACGTGGAGACTGACAAACCTGAGCAATCCAGAATCCTCTCCCGAAGAAGGCAACGGCGGTGGTGGTCAGAAAGACAAGCCGATAGAAGAAGCCATCCACAAAGCCATCGGACTCGACTTTGAGCAGTTTTGCCGGACCACCATGCTGGCGCAAGGAGAGTTCACGCGCTTTCTGAGTAGCGGCGACAAGGAGAAAGCAGAGATATTGGAGAAGGTGACAGGTACGGATATCTATTCTAAGATTGGCGCAAAGGTATATGAGATAACATCCCTACACGAGAAAGAGTGGAATGTGGCAAAAGAGAAGACTGAGGGGGTAGAGACACTGACCGAACAGCAGATAAGCGAAAAGACTCAGCAGTTGCAAACCATCAGCGAGCAACAAGTGTGTCAGACCCGACAGCTTGAGAGCGAGAATGTCAAAAAAGTTTGGATAGAACAATTCAACGCCCTGAGCAAGCAGCTGGCTGAGGCTCAAGAAGCACTGACAGCCGCAAAGCAGAAAGCGCAGAGCGAGGATAGTCGGAACCAAACTCTAACGCTCGGTCAATGGGAGTTGACGACAGAGGTACGGGCACGACTGAGCGAGAACATGCATGCTCGGCAAGATATCAGCGTACAAGACGACATTCTCCGACAAGCACAAAACACATATCACACTTTGCAAAACGGTCAAGCCTTTTTAAGCAAACAGATTAGTGTCATGTCCGTTCGCCTCGGTCAGCTACAGCAACAAATAGCCGCCGAAGCAGACAATGCCGGCGTCTATGATAATGTTCAGACACTGACCGCCCACCTATATTCCGTAGCACGCGACAGGCAAGAGATAGCCAAGCAGCAAACTAATGCTGCCGAGCAAGAGAAGACGGTAACTACCACACTTACTCCCGCCTATGAGCGTTTGAAAATGGAGTGTAAGAAACAGAGTGAAGAGGTGCAGTCTGCCCGCGCTGCAGTAGCGAAAGCAGAGGGCGAGGTTAACAATCTGAATCTGCCGGAAAGCCGCATTCAAAGAGATAGGGTAAGTGTCAGTCTGAACAACTTGCGGCTATCGCAAGAGCGTTTAGACAACTACCTTGATGCCCTGAAGAAGCATGCTGAAAGGCAGCAGCAACTGCTGCAACTCAAAGAGCAACTCAGGCTAACTAACATAGAAATAGAGGAGCTTGGTCCGCGTGTTCACGATGCTCAGATTCTGTGCGATGAGCGCAAGAAGGCGCTTGACATGCAGAAAGAGACGCTCAACGACTTCGCCATCAGTATGCGGCAAAGACTGCAACCGGGTGACACATGTCCTATATGCGGACAGACGGTGGCATGCGAGATACAACATGACCAAGTTTGGCAACAGTTGGTGGAAAAGGCGCAGCAGGCATACGACCAACAGCAGCGACTCTATAACCAACTGAACGGCCGGTTGCAGCAACTGCTTGCTAACCAAAAAGTGATGCAGGAGAACTACTCAGGTCAAGAGCGGAGTCTTTCGGCTGACACGTCAGTGAGCGAGTCAGAGGCGAGACTCGTCAGCCAGTGTAGGCTTAGCACGCTCGCAGACGCGTTGCTCGATATACCTCTTGAGACCGATGGACTCAAACAAGCCATTGAACAGCAATATAGAGTTGAGCACGAGAGCTTGAATAGTCTCAATCAGGCAATAGCCTTAGGCGAGGAGAAGGAGAAGGAGCTGCGTCAGTTACGCACGGTGCTTGACATAAAAGTTGGGCAGTTGGACAATCTAAACAGTAAGGTTGCATCCGCACAAAGCCGACTTGCAGAAGCAAAAGCTGCTCTTCAGGCGGCACAGAGCATCATCAAAACCAAACAGAGTGACCTGCAATCGGCGCTTGATACCATCCGTCCGTACCTTGCCAACACTGCTTGGCAGACGGACGACCTGAGTCGGACCGACGCCCTTGCCGCCACGCTTAATAATGCTGCCAAACAATACGCCACAAATGTCAGCGAGGCACAGCGATGCACTAACGACCTTGGACTTCTTAGTGGTGAGAAACAACGAGTAGATGCCACATTCGACGATATTGCCAAACTAATGCCGCAATGGCAAGCGGCAAGTATCGCCGACTCGGGTTCTGCGACTGAGATACCCGCCCTCTTGACACGTCTGACTCAACTGCAGGCAGACATCAGCTCTGCAAAGACAATACGGCAGAACGCCCTGAAGCAGATCGACAAGAACGACAAACTCATCCGTGAGTTTCTTGATCAGCACACGGACATTACTCAAGACAGGTTAGAAAAGCTGCATCGGCTGTCCGCTACCGATATTCAAACATTGAGAGCAACTATCTCACAACTTCAAACAATGCTCGAACAGAAGCGCACTATCTGCGACAACCTGCTCGGGCAACTGAGCGAACACAACAGTCGCAAACCCGCATTTGCCGAAGGCGAGACCTACGAGACGATACTCAATGCCATCGACTCTATCACACAAACGATTCGCACCCTGAGCGAGCAGAAAGGTGCCATTGACCAACAGCTGCAAGCCGACAAGCAGACACGACAACGCCTTGATGAGTATATCAAAGAGGCTGAACGACGCAGGCAGACATACAACCGTTGGTCACGACTCAACAACCTCATAGGCGACAAGGACGGTACAAAGTTCCGTCGCATAGCACAAGGCTACATACTTGCCAATCTCGTACAAGCAGCCAATGCCTACCTCACCCGACTCACTAATCGCTATACCCTTCAATGCCTGCCCGGCACCTTCATCATCTTGGTAGAAGATGCCTATCAGGGTTTTGTGAGGCGTCCTGCAAGTACCATTTCCGGCGGCGAGAGTTTCCTCGTATCACTCTCATTAGCTTTGGCGCTGAGCGACATAGGACAGAATCTGAGAGTAGAGACTCTGTTTATTGACGAAGGGTTCGGCACGTTGAGCGGTGAACCTCTGCAAAAAGCCATCGAGACCTTGCAGTCGCTTCGCAAACACGCCGGCAGACAAGTGGGCATAATAAGTCATATTGAGGAGGTCAGGGAACGCATCCCTGTCCAGATTCAGGTCTGTCGGCAAAGCAATGCCTCCGGCAGCCGCATCACCATTATCCCCTAACTCAACACGGAGCGCGCAAGTGTCTTCACTTGCGCTCTTTACCTATAGAACTCATCTTATTCCCGCCGAGTCAGTTTCACAACATAGTTGCGTCTAAATCATGGCAACACATTTACCTCGGCTAAGCACCGCTCGTTGTGCTTGTTCCCTCGGCTGTGCAATCCCTGCCATCTTGTTAGCCGTTAGTGTGGTGAGGTTGAATCCGGATATGTCATTAGCGTATTGGAATAAAAATCAGATGACTTTTATTTGTGAAAATTTGCCTGTTCGTTTTTTTTTAGTATCTTTGTGCGCTTGTTGTACAACCATAATTTGTAAGCATGGCAA
>CAMHGK010000153.1 GCA_946184695.1 uncultured Bacteroidales bacterium
ATATTATGAAACGCGTGATTTTGTTGCTGTCAGTAGTAGTTCTGCTCATGGCATGCCAAAAACCGTCAGAGTTTGAAAAGACTCTCGTAGCTGATCCTATAAAGCCTATTATGGGTACAGCAGAAACGACCGACATCTGCCTTGCCGACTATCTTCCGATAGTTCCGTTGGAGCAGATTGACTCTATCACTTTCGACCGACTCATCAGTTTTCCTGCAATGGAGACATTGAGTTTGGAGATTGGTCCGATGTGCGATGTGCTTGACCTCAAAGCCAACGACCTGCACACACTATTTATCCACAGCAGCAAATCATCTAAACCCATAGCCATTCCCGTACTGCCGATGCAAATGGCTCATAGGCAGGCACTGACAACCGTGTCTTGGGAAAACGGCAAACTGAAGATACGCTTCGTTGAACCGGCTACGAATCCTCGCGTTCAAGTATATTGGCAAAACGAGCTTGTGTTTGCAGGACAACCCAAGCAAGCTGCCGAAGAGGGTAGCTACGTTATCCAATTGCCACGCCTGAACAAACAAGGACGCTCACTGCTGAGAATTTACGCTGTTGACGACAACTACTTATATAATGACGTACTGGTGCCGTTTGAAAACAACCAAGCAATAGACAACGTCACAATGCTCAACCGTCATGACCAACAGGCTCAGGTGCTCTACTCGCTTATGATCGACCGCTTCTTCAATGGCGACGATAGCAACGATTGGAAACTAAACTCACCCGAAGTACTTGATATTGTTGACTATCAAGGCGGCGACCTGAAAGGCATCACTAAAAAGATAGAAGACGGCTATTTCAACCAACTCGGAGTGAACACCATTTGGATTTCGCCTGTTACACAGAATCCATGGGACGCATGGGGTATGTTTATCTTCCAAGACAACAACGACGGCACCTATAACAATAAGTACGACAAATCCAAACCATATACCAAATTCTCAGGTTACCATGGTTATTGGCCCATTCTGTCAACTGCAATCGACAAGCGTTTTGGTACTGACGCCGACCTTAAAGAGTTATTGGCAGTTGCACACAAACATGAGATGAACGTCATTCTCGACTACGTAGCCAACCACTTGCATAAGGACTCCCCCACTCTTCTTGAACATCCCGATTGGCATACTGACAGTATCTTACCCGACGGACGTCGCAACTTCGAGCTGTGGGACGAGGCACGTCTTACCACTTGGTTCGATGCACATATCCCAACGCTCGACTTAGAGCGCGAGGATGTATATGAGCCAATGACTGACTCTGCTCTCTATTGGATTGCCAACTACGATTTAGACGGCTTCCGCCATGATGCATGCAAACATATACCTGAGATATATTGGCGAACTCTCACCCGAAAGATGAAGACACGATTCCCTGACCGCAGGCTTTGGATGATAGGCGAGACGTACGGCAGTCCGGAACTCATCAACAGCTACGTCAAGAGTGGTATGCTCGATGCACAATTCGACTTCAACGTATATTTCACCACTATTCATGCCCTTGTTGACGAAAGTGGTTCGATGCGGGATGTAGAAAAAGTAATAGAGGAAAGTCTGACGACTTACGGTGCCCACCACACCATGGGCAATATTTCAGGTAATCATGATCAGGTGCGCTTTGCCTCGCTTGCAGGCGGTGCAGTAAGTTTCGAGGAGAATGGTAAAGAAGCAGGCTGGACCAGGGAGTGTGGTATCGGAGATGCTCGCTTGGGCTACTCACGTGCACTGCTTCTTGAGGTTATCAACCTGACCATACCGGGCGTGCCGTGCATATATCAAGGTGACGAATATGCCGAAGTAGGCGGCAATGATCCCGACAATCGCCATCTGCTACGCTTCGACAACCTCAATCCGAAAGAGCAAGAAATCAAAGATGAAGTGAGCCGACTAATCAAACTGCGCAGGAGTTCAATGCCTCTGCTCTATGGCGACTATATTCCACTATGCATCACTGACGATGTCTTGTGCTTCGAGAGAGTCTATCTTGGAGAGTCGGTACTCGTTGCCGTAAATAAGTCACAATCGGAGCAACAAATTAAAGTTGACGGTGCTCAAATAACACTCGCACCGCTCTCATATATCATACGTACCGACGAGTAATGATTTTAAGAGCATAACACCGAATCCAACATCCAGAATATACATACAACAGAATACATGCTATGAAGAAACTTCTTATTTTGTCGTTAGCAATTACGACATTGGTCGGTTGCTGCAAAAAACAACCTCAACCAACCACACAGCACCCCGATTGGGCATATAACTCAACCATCTATGAGCTCAACATGCGTCAGTTTACACCCGAGGGAACCTTTGAGGCTGCCGAAGCACAGTTGCCGGTGCTCAAGGACTTGGGAGTTGACATTATCTGGGTGATGCCGATTCAGCCTATAGGCAAACTCACACGCAAAGGTTCGCTCGGCAGCTACTACTCCATCATCGACTATTGCGACTTCAACCCTGAATTCGGCACTCGCGAGGATTTCGAGAGTTTTGTTCGCAAGGCTCACGAATTGGATATGTTCGTCATTCTCGACTGGGTGGCAAACCACACCGCTCCCGACTCCAAATGGACTGAGAACGAGGGCTGGCACTATCGCGACTCATTAGGAAATCTGATGGTTCAGTACGACTGGACGGACATATCAAAACTCAACTACGATAATCAGGACATGCGCAAAGAGATGCAACGTTGCATGCGCTGGTGGATGACGGAGATTGGAATAGATGGATTCCGCTGCGACGTGGCAATGGAAGTACCTACTGATTTCTGGAACGAGACTTTTGCTGACCTCAGGAAAGACTTCCCCGGCATGTTCACCCTTGCCGAAGCTGAGCAACCCGACCACTGCGAAACGGCTTTCGACATGTACTACGGCTGGAACCTGCATCATCTGATGAACGACGTAGCACAAGGCAAGAAAGGTGTTGAAGACTTGTGGGAGTATTTTGCGAAAGCCGACACTACATTCTGCGAGAAAGCCATTCGCATGAACTTCACATCCAATCATGACGAAAACTCATGGAACGGAACTGAATTTGAGCGTATGGGAGAGGCTTCAAAAGCAATGGCTGTTTTCACGTATTTCGTTCCCGGTATGCCACTAATCTACACCGGTCAGGAGTACGCCAACCATCGTCGTCTGCGATTCTTTGAGAAAGACACTATCGAGTATAATCACGCTGACGAGTTTGCCATGTATATGGCACTTAATTCTATCCGCAAGCAGAACCCCGCACTGTGGAGTCCGGAACTCGGCGGCAAGATGGTTCGCCTTACCACCGACAACGACAAAATCTTTGCAGCAGTCAGAGAAGTTGAGCTCGTGGACGGCAATACCAATACCGTGATAGGTCTGTTTAACTTCTCTGCCGAGCCACAGACATTCACCGTCCGGCTCGGGGAGTTAGCCGCACAATACCGCTGCCAGCATTGCGGAATGCCATGCACCTTAGGCGAAGAAGATCATATCACTCTGCGCCCGTGGGAATGGCTTATTTATGCTAAATAAATTTTACTAACTAAGAGTTGCCCCATTGAACTATATGAGACACACCTATTCAAAAACAATAATTCTGTTAGCGGTTCTTACACTATTTGCCGCAACCGTCTATGCACAGAAGACGAACTCTGCCTACGAAGACTACATCAGCAAGTATGCAGATGCCGCAAAGAAACAACAAAAGCTATATGGCATTCCCGCCAGTATTACCCTTGCGCAAGCTCTTTTGGAGTCGGCTGCCGGTCAGAGCGAACTTGCTAAGAATGCCAACAATCATTTCGGTGTTAAATGCGGCAGTGGATGGACGGGAAAGACATATCGGCATACCGCGGAAAAAGGTAAGGAGTGCTTCCGTAAATACGACAACGTAGAGCAGTCATACGAAGATCACTCGCTTTTTCTCAAGCGTCCTCACTATCAGTCGCTTTTCAAACTAAAGCAGACCGACTATAAAGGTTGGGCGCATGGGCTGCGTCAGTGCGGCTACGCTACCGATCCTCAATATGCACATAAGCTCATTCGCGTAATCGAAGACTATGAGTTGTATCGCTTCGACAAGGAAGACAAGTCGGTTATCGCCGAACAGAAAGCTATCGACGATTGGCAACGCAAGAACGATGAGGTTCGCAAAAGCGAGAGCAACGACCGAAAGGAACGCAAAGATAAAAAAGATAAGGCCGGCAAGAACGGCAAGATGAAAGCCATTGACCTCTATCAAGAGCACAAGCTTTACAAGCACAATGGCAGAAAGTACATCATAGCTGCAGCAGGCGAGACTTTTGAAGGACTTGCGTACGAATACAACATATCCGAAAAAGCACTACGCAGGTACAACGATGCCACTGATGGCCGAGAACTTCGCGGAGGTGATAAGGTATATCTGTTCAAGAAACGTAGTCGCGCTCAAAAAAACGAGGCACGTTATCGGGTAAAAAGAGGCGACACTGCTTGGTCGATAGCCCAAGATAAAGGTATCCAACTTAAAACCATCTACCGCCTTAATGGTATAACAGAAGGATTAGAAGTAACTATCAACCAAGAACTACAACTCAGATGAAACGGCACCAACCAAAATCTATTGGTGAGGTAATCGGGCAGTATCTTCAAGAGAACAATCTCGAAAAGACACTGCTCGAGCGTCATGTTGTAGAGAAATGGGAAGAAGTTATCGGACCGCAATTAGCACGCTTCACCTCTAACCCCGAGATGAGAAACGGCACGCTATACGTCCACATTCCCTCTGCCCCACTCCGTCAGGAATTCTTCATCGGACGAAAAGAAATCATCCGCCGCCTCAACGATGCCGTCGGTGCCACTGTAGTAAAAGACATCCGCCTTTTAGCGTAAAATACAAAAACACTTACTTAAAATAAAATATCATAATATAAAACGGTAGTGCACAAAACAGAACTATGGCACTCAGGCAGATCAGCGTGATTATATATTAGCTGGAGCAGGTCTCGCACTTTTTGGAATTAACAGTGGAATTAGTCTTATATTTACGCCTCTACCCTACTCGGCAACACCAATATTAAACCGCTTATCGTCAACTACTACGACGACTATGCCTACCTTCAGAAACTCGCCA
>CAMHGK010000154.1 GCA_946184695.1 uncultured Bacteroidales bacterium
TCATTAAATCATTAAATCATTAAATCATTAAATCATTAAATCATTAAATCATTAAATCATTAACCAAATATTTGCGTATTTCAAAAAAAAGCAGTACCTTTGCAGCGCTTTTTTGGCAGTACGATGTACTACTGCCATGCCGCGATGGTGGAATCGGTAGACACGAAGGACTTTGAAAAGAACTGAAAATGATTTTCATGAGGCCGCCCGCAATTCATTTAGTATTGCCGGAATGTGCAGATATCTTGGAGTTAAACCTTCTGGCGGGAACTACAAGATTATGCACGATGCAATCAGAAAGTATAGGTTGAACATTAGCCACTTTACAGGACAAGGCTGGAATGTCGGATTAAAATTCAAACCCAAAAATACGTCAAGTATTCAAGACGTACTTATTGAAGGTTCGACAATTCAATCATTCAAACTTAAGAAACGTCTTTTTGCAAGCGGACTAAAGCAGCAACGCTGCGAGAATTGTGGATTAACTGAATGGCTTGGACACAATATCCCATTAGAGTTGCACCATGCAAATGGGAACACACGGGATAACAGATTAGAAAATTTGATAATTTTGTGTCCAAATTGCCATGCTCTCACTGAAAATTATCGAGGTCTGAACAAGAGTGCCACAAAGGAAACTTTGTGAGTAGAACTTCTCTAACAAACAGAAACCTCGGATAGGGTAACTTATCCTTTGGCGATGGCTCTCTAAATTTGGATCATTCCAATAAATGGCGTAGAGACTATACGGGAAGCACCTAAGTTCAAGCGAATATGGTGAAGAAATAGTCCGGACTACAACATCCCAAGAGGATGGCTTGGGCAAAACCAAGAGTAGTAAGAAAATCCTTTGGCCCGAAACGGCTGTGTGGGTTCAAGTCCCACTCGCGGTACTAAACAAAAAAGCAAAAGGGGACAACTAAAACGTGCGCTTCGCTAATTTTTAGATGTGCCCTTTACTTTTTGTTTGCAAGTGGTGCGCGGGGACTTCAGTAGAAGTCCCACTCGCGGTACAGAGCAAATAGCAAGAAAATGTTACGTTTTCTTGCTATTTTTGTTTGACAACACAAAAAAATTGCGTACCTTTGTCCCCGACATTTTTCGACACTTATGGCAAATAGCAGCGACATATCTTTTCTCGACCAACTCAACGCTGTCCAGCGCGAGGCGGTAACCGACATTGCAGGACCTTCGCTCATTGTAGCAGGAGCAGGCTCAGGCAAGACCCGCGTTCTGACCTATAAGATAGCCTACCTGCTCTCTGAGGGCGTCAGACCGTGGAACATACTCGCACTCACCTTCACCAACAAGGCAGCACGCGAGATGCGAACCCGCATCGCCAAACTCGTAGGCGAAGAAAAAGCACGCCAACTCCACATGGGCACTTTCCACTCCGTATTTGCCAAGATTCTCCGTCGCGAGGCTGCCGCCCTCGGCTATTCACACGACTACACCATCTACGATACTCAAGACAGCAAGAGTCTGCTCAAGGCTATAGGCAAAGAACTGCATTTAGACGACAAGCTCTACAAGCCCGCAGCAATGCTTTCGCGTATATCGCTTGCCAAGAACCGGCTGATAACGCCCGAGCTATATGCCACCGACACCGACCTGCAGCAGCAGGACAAAGCCGCACGTATGTACCGAATGCCTGAGATATACAACGCCTACCAGCAACGGCTCCGCGCTGCCGATGCCATGGACTTCGACGACCTGCTCGTGAACACCTTCCTCCTGCTCCATCAGAACGAAGAAGTCAGAACACGCTACCGGCAAGGGTTCAAGTATCTGCTTGTGGACGAGTATCAGGACACCAACCATGTGCAGTATATGATTATCCGTATGCTCGCAGAGCCCGACCTGAACATATCTGTCGTGGGCGACGATGCACAGTCGATCTACTCGTTCCGTGGAGCCAACATAGAGAATATTCTACGCTTCCAAAAAGACTTCCCGCACTCTCACCTGTATAAATTAGAGCAGAACTACCGCTCCACCAAGTGTATCGTCGGAGCTGCCAACTCGCTTATCGACAAGAATCAAGGACAGATTCACAAGAACCTGTTCTCCGATGGCGACAAGGGCGAGCGGCTCAGCATCAGCTCCTACGGCAACGACCGTCAGGAAGCCGCGGCCGTGGCTGCCGACATACACAAAGAGAGCAAGCGCCACCACTCGCTCAACCAGATAGCAGTGCTCTACCGCACCAACGCGCAGTCGCGCCTCCTTGAAGACGAACTGCGCAAAAGCGGCTTGCCATACCGCATCTATGGCGGCGTGGCGTTCTACCAGCGCAAAGAGGTCAAAGATATGCTTGCCTATCTCAGGCTTTGCTGCAACCTCAAGGACGAGGAGGCACTGCTCAGAATCATCAACCTGCCCGCACGAGGCATCGGCGACACCACCATGAAGCGAGTCACCGACCTCGCACACCAACTGCACCGACCCGCTTTCGACATCGTGGCATCGCCCGACACCTACGGACTCAACGCCACCTCCGCCGCGCGAAAGCGACTTATCGACTTCGCACAGATGGTACTCCGCTGGCGAGAACGACTGCCCGAACTCAATGCCATAGAGTTCACCGACATGGTCATGCGAGAGTCGCAACTCATGACCGCAGCCATCATGGACCAAACGCAAGAAGGACGCGACCGCTACGACAACATGACCGAGCTTCAAAACGGCATACGGGAGTTTGTCGAGCGCGAACAGCAAGAAGGTACCGGCGCCGTATCACTCAGCGACTTCCTGTCGGAAGTGAGCCTGATGACCGACCAAGACCAGAACCTCGACGACAAACAGGAGCGAGTCACACTCATGACCGTACACTCTGCCAAAGGATTGGAGTTTGAGGTAGTCTATGTGGTAGGCATGGAAGAGTACCTCTTCCCCTCACCCTTTGCACAGTCGATGCGCGAATTAGAAGAAGAACGACGGCTCTTCTACGTGGCCATCACGCGAGCCAAGCAGATCTGCAAAATCTCATACTGCCAATCTCGATATATCAACGGCAAACAGCAGTTCCAGACCGAAAGCCGATTCCTCAGAGACATCAGCCCCGAGTTCGTTCAACGCGCCGAGAAGCAAACCTCAACGTCGTTCTTCTATCCCGAAAACGAGTGGGATGAGTTTGAAATGCCTGCCTTCAACCGCCACGCATCGTCTGTCTCCAATCGCCACGCATCGCCCGTCTCCAACCGCCACGCATCGTCTGTCTCCAACCCGCCTGAGGCAACGGCAAGTCGCCGCCTGACAGCCATCAGCACCGAACCGAACGCACAAAAGCAAGACATCGACACGCAGTTCAAAGCAGGCTTTTTCGTCCGGCACAACACCTTCGGCAGAGGCGAGGTGATAAGCACCTACTCCGAAAACGGCAACGACAAAATCGACATCCTCTTCGACACGCTCGGCAAGAAAACACTCCTCCTCAAGTTCGCACGACTGACAAAAGCCGACAGCTGAAAACTTCTGCTACGGCAAATATTAACTTAATAAAACTTTTACACAATGAAAAAACTATTCTTCTTCATCGTTGTAGCATGCATGGCTCTCACTTCATGCTCAACTTACAGGGTGAACTCAAAGGGCAGAACAATGGAGCCGCTCGTATCACCTCTGTACGCTACGGTGGACGTACGTCCCAACAAAATCACCTACACATATCAGGTGTCGTTCAAGAAAAACGAATTCGTCGATGAGAAATCGCTGTGCGACAATGCCGTCTATGAGGCTCTCATACAAGCTAAAGCCGATGTCTTGGTCGCTCCTACTTTCAAGGTGGAAAGCGAGATAGACGGACGCAAGTACTACACCATCACCGTCACCGGCTATCCCGCCGACTTCACCGAGTTCGTACAGGAGAAACCACGCATGGCACCCGTGGCTATCGACATCAAGGAACTCAAGAAAGATGGTGCTTATATCATCGTCGATAAAGACCAAAACGGTGTTCAGGAAGGCTACCGGGTAGTGGGTATCGAAGGACCATGCTGCCCCAATGCCGACCATAACGTCGGTGCCTCCGCCACTCAGAAAAGCGAGAAACTCGAAGTCTCGCACTCGCAAGGCGAAGATCATGAACGCTTCGGACTCTTCCGCCGACACAAAAAAGATAGAAAATAACTGATTAAGGGCACATCTAAAAAATAGCAAAGCGCGCGTTTTAGTTGTCCTGAATAATAATTCAGCATGGACACTAAAGTATTTTTAGATGTGCCCTTAATGTTTTAATGGTGAGAATGTTTTAATGGTGAGAATGGTGAAATAAATGAATAAATGGTAAATGACTAAATGGTAAATGGATCTATGATGAACGACTACCAGACCCAGCATCAATCTGCTGCACAAATTGATAATGTCAGTCTCCGCCCGCAGCATCAGACCGAATACGGCAAGAAGTGCTACTTCTGCGGTGCTGCCATAAGTTCGACTGCCGAGATATGCATTCATTGCGGCAGACCGCAGAACCCTAACGTATGTACCTTCTGCGGCACTATTCTTGATCCCGACGACCGCTTCTGCAGCGAATGTGGCAACTCGCGAGAAGGCATAGTTTGCCCCGCCTGCAACACCCTTAACTTCCGCAGTTTTTGCCGCAAATGCAATATACCATTAGACGACATGGCGCGCGAAGAGGTGGAAAAAGCCCAAAAAGACCCGCTCTTTCAGAAGATGACGGTCTTAGCCGAGCACCTCTCCAAACTCGAACAACAACTCCTTGAAAGTGCTGACCAAGTGGAAGACATCGACGAGCACACGCTCTCCGATGATGACAAACAACTTCTCGAGCACTACAAACAACTGCTGCAAGGTATCTCATCCGACAATACTCAGCTGAGCAACGACAATCCAACAAGGCAATCCGCGACGAAGGACGACAACGACAATGCCACCACTCCACCTCCTCCCGCTCAACAAAAACAAAGCATCAAGCTGAATGTAAAGACAATGAAGGAGCTTAAAGAAGAGTATGAGCGGAGTGCAGAGGAAATCAATCGGCTCATGGAACAGATGATGCCACCGGCAGGTTCAACGCCACAAATGCAACGCAACTACTTCTGTGCGCGCAAGG
>CAMHGK010000155.1 GCA_946184695.1 uncultured Bacteroidales bacterium
ATTTGCAGCACCTTTCCAGCAATATCCTGCTCGATAGTGATGTTACCAACTTTGGAAATGCCATCTTTCAGTTCCAGCGATGCCCCCAACACAGACAGGCTTGTATAAGGAGTGGCGGCGAACAGCCTACCGGTTACTAACATGGTTGCCAGAGCAACCCAAAATAAGAATTTCTGTTTCATAATTGTAAGTGTTTTAGTTATTTTCGATGTTTCGTTATTCCGATATCCCGATATTCGTCGTCCCGTCGTCCCGTGATACCGGAGCCCCGATAATTGTCCTTGTTCTTTCAGCTCCGCGGTCCTTGTTCTTAAAAAACAAGCGGTAATCCGCTTGATATTGGATTACCGCTGTTGTAAAATTCAGAATTAGGAATGAGAAAATCTGCAATTGATTCTGAATTTTCTGAAATTCTACAATAAATTTCTGAAGTCTATTTGATACTGTTTATTTCCCACGGGAATAGATGCTCTATGCCGTTGTTGCTCGGGAATCGGTAGTCGTCAAGTGTAACTAAAATTTTTCGATAATGATCATTTAAGGCGAGTAACGGTGCATATTCTCTTTGGGCGGTTTCCCTGTTTGAGGCAATTTGCCAACTTACTTGGAAATAGACTTTTTCGTCACTCATAGTTGCAACAAAATCTATTTCATTTTGACCTTGTACGCCAACATATAGTTGCCATCCTTTTCGTCGAAGTTCTATATATACCGCATTCTCAAGTAAGTTGCCTAATCCGTAAGCAAATCCCCGGTAGAGATAATTGTAATATGCCAGATCATTACTATAATACTTACAATTACCATTGAGTATTTCTTTCCCGGCTACGTTATATCTTTCTGCTTTGTGTATCAAAAATGCTTTACACAAGTAATCAACGTATGAAGAAACAGTCTCATAATTGGTTTTGCGTCCTAATGATTTGAAATAATTTGTTATATTGCTGATAGAAATCATTCTTCCGGCATTATTTACCAAGTAGCGGAAGATATCTTCTAACAGTTGTGTGTCTTTAACATTATATCTCCTTACAATATCGCGCAACATTATTGTGTCTTTAACGGAAGACACATAATGTCGTTTCATTTCATCATTGGAAAGGTGAAAGAGTTCGGGCAACATACCTTGCTGCAAAAACTGCAAATATGAGGATTTGTCTTTGGGTAGTTGCTGCAAATCAGTATATTCAGCAAAACTATATGGAAGTATTTCAAACTCTACATACCTCCCTGACAGTAAACTTGCCAGTTCTGAGGATAATAAGTCTGAACTTGAGCCGCTTATGAATATCTCTTGTTCTTCCGCGAAATCTTGTGAATGTGAATTGACGAATCTTTCCCAATCTTTCACTAATTGTATTTCATCCAAAAAGAGATAAATTTTGCCTTTAGGTTTCAATATTCTTTTGTATTCATCAAATAATTCTTGCAAATCTTCAGCAGTAAGTATGTCTCCGTATTCCAAATATTCCTTGTTTACATATAGTATATTACGGGGACTGACACCTTGTTTGACTAACTTATTGGCAATTTGGCGAAGGACATAACTTTTTCCTGCTCGTCGCTGACCGATGAGTACTTTGACAAGGTTGTTTCCTGCTATTAGACTAATGCGGTTTGTGTATTCAGTACGCAGAAAACCTAAATCACTTGTACGACCATCCCAAAGGTTATATTTACGTATATTGTCTATCATAATGGTAATAATTGATTTCGATGGTGCAAAGATAGTGTATTTTTTTCAAACAGACAAGAATATTTTGTTAAAATTGTACGTTTTTTCAAATGTATTTGAAAAAAGTAATCGGTAATCCAATATGTCAAAGAGCAATTCCTTGGAGCATTGCGGCAACCCAATGCCGCAATGCCGTTAGTATCTGACTATTTAGTCTTGGTCCCCGGTTTCTGGCTCCTGGCTCCAGACTCAGGGGATTGGGTGCCTATTTCATTTCTGCGCCGAGTACGTTGTAGCGTTTGTCGCCGCGGATGATATAAACTGCACCGTCGCGCAACTCTTTCTGAGCATTGCGGGCTGATTGGCTATTGACGTTTTCTACTGCGCTTGGTTCAGCCTCGAAGATAGCACGCAAAGCGAAGGTACCTGACGGTACGTCATAGAGTTGTATGAGCTGAGAGAGGATTATCAAACCTTCTGAGTCGAGCTCGATATAGGGTGTCAGTAGCAACTGATTCACTTCTTTCATAGCGGGATTAAAGTCGGGGTCTGTCAGCGACTCGTTGTACGACTTGATGGTCTCGCTAACCCACTCGTTGAAAATTTCTTCGGGTGAGTCGTTTTTCATTTGTTGATACACGGCTTCGCTTATCCAACCGAGGAACTTGCCGCCCTCCTTGGGTTCAGCAAAGAATGCAATGGCGCACTTGCCGGCAAGGTCAGTACCCTTGAAGGTCTCCTTTGAGTCGTTGTTGATTGAAAACGAACCGATAGCCGAGCCAAGCTCGTCGTTGCTGCTGTAAGCTTTTACTTGCATGTCTTTAGCGCTCACCATGATGCCTAAACTCAGGTCTTCTGTCAGAGTGATGTCGCGCGACCAAGCGAAGTCAGGGTCGTCGCCGGTCCAACCGTCAGACCAACCGGCAAACGAGTAGAAATAGCCATAGACAGAGATTTGTATCTCGTCGCCTACGAAGAAGATACCTTGCTCGTTGTCAGAGCGGTGAGAATATGTTTTGTACTTGATGTTGATTCCTGCCAGCATCTTCCATGCATCGAAGGTGAGTTCCTCATTGAGGTTATCCGACTCGACATCGCTCTCAACATAGAGAGTGAAGTTGCATTTTGTCTCGTCAGCACTGACAGAGATAACCGTTGCCATTATGATTGCTGCAAAGAGTAGAATTTTTTTCATGTTGTGTATGTTTTGTTTGTTAATTGAATATTTGTTAATAAAATAGTTGGCATAACAAAAGCGGCAATCCGCTATGCATATCGGATTACCGCTTGTTTGTCTTTCTTGTAAAAACTACGTTACTTGTTATGGCAAGAAAAGGTCGTCCATTTTAACTTGCGATTGAACAATACCACTATGACTGTTTTGCTTTACGCCATAAGTAGTTATCATAGTCAGTTGTAGGGCATCGCGCGTTTTGGTTGCTTCGCGGAATGTCCCCATCTTATTGCGTAGTTGCATTTCGTAATCGTTGTCTATAGTGAACTCGTTTTGTGAGAATTTCATCTCACAGATATTTATGATACGGTCACGTCGGGCGATAAGCATGTCGATCTGAGCTCCGCGTGTGGTAGAACCATTCTCGGGTTTACTATACCATGCCGATTGCTCACTCATCACACCATTTATTCCTATTGCTCGCTTTATTTGTGCGAGATGGTCTTTGCATACTTGCTCAAACATAATACCTGCCCATGCACGGCGTGCAGGGTGGTCGATAGTAAGCGTCCAGAAATGCTCGTCACGCCCGTAGTATTGTTTGATAAAGCGAAAATAGAACATGGTGAAATAATCCGAGAGCTGATATGTAACCCCGTTCTTTTTCTTTCCGAAGTAGTTATAACCCCGTATGATGTTGCAATTAACCAAGTCGCGTAGGGCTTTTGTTAGTTGACCATTATTACCCACATTGGCAGCTATGCTTATCTGCTCTCGTGTAAGCCCTATTGTCTTTGAAGAAAGAGCTTCTACAAGTTTGATGTAGTAAGCTGAATTGTCGAAAAGGGTTTGATAGAGATGCTCAAATTCATCTTTCAGACTTCCGTTTTTCTTAAAAAACAGCTCATCTATATTTGCAGTATAGCTCAGATGCGTATCCAACTGTTTTAGATAGTAAGGAATGCCTCCGATAAGCATATAACACTCCGTGATGTCATATCTGCTCCAGTTGATGCCCTTCGACAATAGGTATTGCTCTGTCTCGTACAGAGTAAACGGTAATAAATACATCTGGCATGTCACTCGATTGAAAAGTCCGCCTTTGTCAGCCAACAAACGGTTGGTAATCCAAGAAGTAGCGCTTCCGCAGACGATAAGCATTATGTCCGATTGTGATGCTGCCCAACCATTCCAGAACCACTCTAAGGCAGCAATAAAATCCGAACCGGTAGTGTCGAACCATGAAACCTCATCAATAAAAACGACTTTTCGAGTAAGAGGACATGCTTGTAAACATTTCTTAAGTGTTGCAAATGCCTCAAGCCAAGTGTTGAACGACGGCATCTCTATCTCGAAATACTCGCTCAGAGCCATCGCGAACTGCGATAGCTGAACCTGCTGCGACTGCCGGTACATGCCTGTAGTAAGGAAAGCAAAACGATTGTCAAAATGCTGCCGTATGAGGTATGTCTTCCCCACACGCCGCCTGCCATATACAACCAAAAACTCCGGCGAATTAGAGTTGTAAAGCCTCTCTAATCGCTGTTTCTCTGTGTCTCTGCCGATGATTTCCATAATTTTATAGGTGCTATTACGAGAATAAATATATTATTCTCAGTTCGTTGTGCGTTATTATGTTTGAGTGAGCAATAGAGATGCCACCCTAATTAAACGCTGCAAAGATACAATAAAAAATATGTATACACAAGCCTTTCTTGTCTAAAACTTGATTTTTTTTACGGTTTTAGACGGAAATAGTTGTTGGTTTCCGTCTAAAACTTGATTTATTTTGCAGTTTTAGACGAGTGCGGTTGCTGTATTTTGTCTAAAAGTTGAATTTTTCGGCTGTTTTAGACAAATATCATCTTTGTATAGTAGGAAACTTGCGGTAATCCAATATGTCAAAGACCGCTGCGCTGTTAGAGGTTAGACCGCTGCGCTGTTGGTAGCATAGTGCCGAACCAACGGCACTATGTTTGTTTATTTTTAGGTTGAAGCCTTGCTGCTAAGCAGACAATGCCTGTTTTTTTTGAGATATCACGGCAAGCCAATGCCGTGATACCAATATCCTACTTCCCCTTTAGGGGGATGGGGGGCTTAGGGGCTTTATTTCACTTCGGCGCCGAGCACGTTGTATGTCTTGCCGTCGCGGATGATATAAACTGCACCGTCGCGCAACTCTTTGCGCACGCCTTCACGGGTGCCTGAAATATCCTCTA
>CAMHGK010000156.1 GCA_946184695.1 uncultured Bacteroidales bacterium
TGTTGTCTATAAGTTAATTTAATAGTATCAATATTAGTATCATCAGTAGTATCATTATTAGTATCATTGATTTGTTCCTGCTTGGCAATAGGTAATACAAGTCGAATGAAATTCTCCGAAAAATGGATAAAACAACCACGCGGAGACATACCATATTGCGGCTTATAATAAGGTTTTTCTGTTTCACTCGCTATGGTAATCTTGATTACCTGTACTCCGTCTATTCTTTCTGTTTGCACGTCAAACAGCCCCATAGGTGAAGGAGAAATGCCCATACGGATACGATCTTTGATTTTGAGCATGTCGGCATCTATATCCTTCACCCCGACAGTTTTCCCTTCGTCATCAATACCGATATAGATAGAACCACCCTCACGATAATTGAGAAAGGCTATAACTTCACGCTCAATATCTAACTCTTTTGTTAGTTGACGCTTAAATTCTATACGGTTTGATTCAGTCATAGAAGCACACTCATCCGAAATCGGCGGCAAATTTACGAATAAGTTTTCATAAAAGCAAATGAATCAGCAAAAAACAACCTTCATTCTCCTTTTCTGTCTTTTTATATCCTTTTCATTTATATTTTCGGCTGCAAAGATATGACATATTTTTTTGACATGCACAAGTTTTATATAGTTGTTTCTATACTCTGCACAAAGACATCTCCATCCCCGTTTTCTGCACCTGCATGCCACAATATCTTCAAAACCCTATGTCTTTCACCTAAAAACTTTGCATATCTCAAAAAATAGCAGTACTTTTGTAACCGTTTTGGAGAATATAGCTATGACGTTTGAATTATTGGCTCAAAATATTGAAATAGTACAAACAACTTTACAGCAGCAAGCAACACACGCGGTAAATCTCTCGTTAACTGCTCGAAATTGGTTAGTTGGTTGGTATATTGTAGAGTATGAATAAAAAACATTTTGCGGTTGCTAACCGCAATTTCTTTTCCATCTACATTAGAACCTTGGCAGACAGCGTATTTGTCAGCAAATATCGTCTCCAGCTTCCAACCGAACAAGATATAGAGAATTATTTAGAAGAAAATCAATAAGCCAACGTCTTTTCTCCAGACGTTAAACCGGAGAATATATTTGACATATCTCGGTGCAAAGCTATCAATTTATGAGTCAAGACAAATTATATTTGCCAGGATTAAACGGTATCAGAGCTATTGCAGCACTTACGGTGTTGTTTGGTCATATGTGGGCCTCGTTCGGCGACTGGGGAGTGACACCCAATTGGCATATTCCTTGGCCCTCGGGACCTGTAACTACATTCTTTGTCATCAGCGGTTTCTTGATAACCTTTCTGTTGATGAATGAAATCGGTAAAACCGACGATGTCAGTATCCCGAAATTTTATATGCGCCGTATTATGCGTATCTGGCCGCTCTATTATACCTATTTTGCACTTGCTTTGTTAGCAACATGGCTCTTTCACGGTGAAATAAATAATGCTGCATGGTTCTATACGTTCTTTTCCGGCAACATATCTCATGCATTGGGATTAGGAATTATCCCTCTTTTCCACTTCTGGAGTTTGGGAGTAGAAGAGCAGTATTATCTTTGGTATCCGTGGATGGTAAAATATAACAAGAAACATGTGCTGACATTTGTATCGGTTCTGTTTGTTTGCTGGTTTGTTGCCAAATTAGCAGCTTATATTTTTCTTGGCAAAGGGATAACCTACCGCATTTTAGGCGTAACGCAGTTTGATTGTATGATGTTAGGAGCAATCGGAGCCATTATGTATTATCGCAAAACAGAATGGTTCTGCAAGTTGTGCTCCAATCGCATTGTAGCTATTATTGCGTGGGTATTATTTTTCACCTCTGGCGTATATGCTGATTATATCCCATCTCCTGTGTGCAATGAATTTATTGCATTGATTTCTCTATTTGTTATTATGGCCGGATTATTGCGTAAACCCTTATTGGAAAATCGAGTAATGAATTATTTGGGGCAAATATCCTATGGTATTTATGTTATCCACCCATTATTGCTATACATATTCACTCGTATTATCAAACCGGCTGAGTTTATGCCTAATGGTGTGGCTTGTGTTGTTATATTTATCACAATGACCGTTTTAACAATCATCCTCGCAGGTTTGTCTTATAAATACTTTGAGATGCCTTTCTTACGGCTGAAAAGCAGATTTAGCGTTGTACAAAGTACAAATTCAACAAACTAAATTCATTTCTTACATAAAGCAAAGCAGGTGGCAAATTTGTCACCTGCTTTGTCACTAATGAATATAACATTCCGAAGAGATACCGATGTCATATAATGGTCGCGTTAGTTCCAGTACAATATGTGCTGATGACATTGCTGTTTATATCCCGCTGACTATTACGGTGATGGACGTAGCTGTAGCGGCAGCCAACGTTTATCTTGTAATGCCAGTGCCTGCTGTTCAATAACTACAGCCTCATCTCCATCCCCGTTTTCTGAATTTGCATGCCCATTCGTTGGTGAAAAGCCATCGCGGCATCGTTGCCTGCCCATACGTTGAGTGTCAGAGACCTGCAGCGTGCCGACCGGGCGTACTCACTTACGAAGTCGAACAATGCCTTGCCGATATGCCTGCCGCGTGCTGACTCGTCAACACATATATCGTCAATATACAGCGTCTTGCCGTCTTGCAGCAAACGGTCGCCCCGAACCTCTTGAACCTGACAAAAAGCATACCCGAGCACACCGCCTTCGTCATAAACAAATACAGGCGTCAGTTCGTCCGCTATCAGAGCCGCTACTTCTTGCTCGTTGTACTTGGTGGTATGCGGTTTGAACAAGTCCGGACGCAGACGGTGATGCACCATGTTCACTTGGTGCAATAGAGAGATAATTGCCGGAATATCTGCCGTCTTGGCTCGTCGCACAAAATGGCTCATGTGGTCAGATTCTTGTGGTTTCATTTCTGTGTTTTTTTATTTTCCTTTACCAATCAATGGTCAGTTGCATGCCGTCATGCGGTGCATCGGGAATCACAGGCGAAGTAACCGACAGTCCCAAGAGTCGCACCGAGCGACCTGCCATGTCCACATTCGCCAACAGGTCAGCGGCAAGATTGACAATCTCATCCATATCGATAATGGGTGTTGAACCGGTATAGCTGTGCGTTGTCTGGCGAAAATCGCTGTACTTCACTTTCAGCACCAACGACCGTCCCATAAAGCGGCTTTTCTCTATGCGCCTGACTAATTCCGTTGCCAACGGTGTGAGTGCCGGCAACATATCTTCATACGTAGTCAGGTCCTCGGCATACGTCCGCTCGCAGCCTACCGACTTGCGCACCCATTCGGTCACCACCGGACGCTCGTCTATGCCTCTTGCGAAATCGTAGAACACCCTGCCCATCTTGCCGAATTCGCGCGTCAGCGTCGGCAACGGCACTTCGCGCAACTGCCTGCCGTCGGAAATGCCCAGGGCATGCATCTTCTGCGCCGTCTTCTCCCCTACTCCCCAAAACCGTTCTATCTTCAGTCGGTCGATAAACTCAAGAGCCTTGTCGGGATGAACGACACACAGTCCGTTGGGCTTGCGGTAGTCGCTTGCCACCTTGGCGAGAAACTTGCAATAACTCACTCCTGCTGAAGCCGTCAGACCGGTGTCGGCAAGGATGCGCGCCTTAATCTCTTTGGCGATGTCCATTGCAAGCGGAATATCTTTCTTATTGGCTGTAACGTCCAGATAGGCTTCGTCAAGACTGAGCGGCTCTATCAGGTCGGTATAATCATGGAAGATGCTGTGTATCTGCGCCGAGACTTCTTTGTAACGGTTGTAATGTCCTTCCACCACTATAAGGCCGGGGCACAGCCTATGCGCCGTAGTCACCGCCATAGCCGAGTGCACACCATACTTGCGCGCCTCGTAGTTGGCAGTAGCCACCACGCCGCGCGGACCATCATAGCCGACCACGACCGGATGACCACGCAGGGCAGGATTGTCGTGCTCCTCGACCGAGACGAAGAACGCATCCATGTCAATATGTACTATCTTGCGCGTCATTACATGGCCACTGTACTGCACAGGAGCAGAGGGCAAAGGCTATAGATATAAAATATGGTTCTTTTCATTGTTTATCCCATTTAGCGTTCATCTGTTTCGCATATTCTTCCAACGGATTTAGTCCTACAGCAGCCCGCCATATATCCACACTGTCTTTATCCAGTAGCGTATATATGACAAGCTCTCCTTCGGAATTCTCCACAACTTGTGAGCCATAGCGCTGCGGTCTGCCTTCGTGCATGGCTATACGGTCTTCCAGAAGTGCTATGTTGTCCCAGCTCAATTCTCCCTCCTCGGCGGCTTGCCGTAACATTGGATAATAAGCCTTTTGAAGGTTGACATCGCTATGCTGGATGACTAACCATATAACACCATTATTGGTCCCGACTATTGTTTTAGACGGGAATCCGTATGTCTGTAGGATATCTTGGATTTCTATGAGATTGACAGAATCAGCTATCTGCATTTCACGAACGAGTGAATCCAACAAATCAACAGCCTTCGTTTGGTAGGCAAACAGAAAATCATGCCGTGGTTTCTGATCACGTTCGTGTATCGCTTGCAAACGGGCTATTAGTGCTTTATCGTAATTCCGCTCGAACCGTTCCTGTCGTGCCTCTACCGTGTCTTTCAGCACTTGCCATTCGGGGTATTGATGTAATGGCAGAAAGTCCGGATTCTCCGCAAAGTTGGAAGTGTACCATTCTTTGTCATTGCTAATCAATTGGTTGAGGCGCATGAATGCCGTGTTATAGTCACCTGCCATGGCTGCGATTGCGGCTGCATTGGAATAGTGATAGTCTTGTGGTGCTGCATCTTTGGCCGTAAACGCTTGTTTGTAATAGTTGTTAGCCTGCTCGTAATCCTGTGCCATATAGCACGAATCAGCCTTTTGTACCGCTGTTTGGAAAGG
>CAMHGK010000157.1 GCA_946184695.1 uncultured Bacteroidales bacterium
AATTGATTATGTGGTTGGTAGAACAGGTACTTACCGAGCCATCTTCACCTGCTGCACCGGTAAACCAGTTTTCGGTGTATGTCACCTTTGCAGTGCCCGGATGAATGGCTAACACGGCATAGTAGTTATTGGCACCGCCGCTTGTCCAGATGACATCGTTGTTTGTAGAATGAAGGTCAACAACATTGCTGACCGTGTTCTCACATTTGCCAAAACTGCCGACAGGCACTGTGACACTCACTTCGGATGCCGTGCGGTCGGAAGCCTGTCCCGGATACATGTCAGGTGTAAACCTGCAATCATCTGCCTTTGCAGTCAAAGGCATGAGCAGCGACGCTATCAGCGCCATGCTCAAAAAGAAGTAATACTTTCTCATAATCGTTAGGTTTTATATGTTTGATTTTACGTGTTCGGGTGGATGATGTTATATTTTCGGCGGCAAAAATAGACAAAATAATTAAGGTGCAAGGTGTAAAAAAATGACATTTTGGTGTAAAAATCGTTCAAAATGCAATATGCGGTGTAAAAATATTACCTCTAATAGAGGATTTTTACGTAATTTTGCATGTTTTAAAAGGAACGCGCCAACGCCGTCCGGCATTCATTAACCCGATATGCCTACACTTCACAGCCATGTACAGAAAGCTTTTTTTACGCGCCTTTTGCCTTGCGGCAATATGGACGACAATATGTCCGGTCAATACCGCAGCCGGCACTCTCACCAAAGCCGATTCGCTTCTCAGTGTCTATGAACATGCGTCTGCAATGTCCGACCGCCTTGCTGCCGCGGCGGAACTACTGTCGCTGTGTGATGAGCATGCGGCGTTTTTCTCCGAGCCGCCGCAACTGACCGCCGGCACCGATGCCGGCAGGCGTGACCTGTATGTATGGTTTGCGGCTGACCGTTTCTACACGAGTACATCCTATTACAGCGAGGCTCTTACGTACAGCGAGCGTGCCTTGCCGTTGGCGGAACGTTCCGGGGAAGACGATATTTATGCCACGCTGCTTGCCGACCGCTGCTATTGTCTTTACAAGACGAGCGACTATGAGCAGGCAACCATTGTGGGACAACAGGCGGTTGAATTTTCCGAAGCCCGCAAGAACACCATGCAACTCTCACGCGCATATCTCTATCTTGCCATAATCAACTATGCCCATCCCAATTTCGACGAGGCAATCAAACTCGTGGAGAAGAGTATAGAGACCAACCTCAAGCTCGGTGTGAACATCCAGACCCACAACTGCTACGGTATAGCATGCGAGATCTACTGCGGAGCGAGACAACTGGACAAGGCTGAGCAGTACGGTTTGAAAGCAGTGGAGGCGGCACGAGACATAGGGAGCGAGTCGGCAATTGCCAATCACCTCACACAACTCAGTTACACCTACGACCGTATGGGCAGATACGAAGAAGGTCTGCGTATGGCCGACGAGGCAATAGACATAGTGCGACGCACCGAACCGCTCGACCGCAACCAGTTGGCGATAAGCCTTGAGATGAAGTCGTGGAACCTTATCGACCTCCACCGCAATGCGGAAGCCGTCGAAGCCCTGCATGAGGCTATAGCTTTGGAGCGCGAAGTGGGCAACGCCTTCGCCGTCTGCTACGACTACCGCACGCTCTACGAGGCATACGAACCTATCGACCTCAGGCAGGCACTGCAGGCGATGAAGACCTACACCAAGATGTCCGACTCGCTGCATACCGTACAGCTCAAGGAACTGCAGAGCAAAGTGAATGTGGAACTGCATGTTGACGACCTCGAACAGCGCAACGAGCAGACCCGCCGCATGAACACCGTCATCATCGTCTCCGCTACCGTCATCGTACTGCTGCTCGTGCTGGCGATAGCATTGCTGCTGTGGGCACTCAACCAGAGGAAACGCACCGAGACGGCACTTAAGAAACTCACGCAGGTACGCGAGGATTTCTTTACCAACGTCACGCACGAGTTCCGCACCCCGCTGACCGTCATTCTCGGACTGAGCGAAGAACTTCAGAAGACATCCTTGCCGCAATCGCAACAGGAGACGGTTGCGTACCCTCGTGAGGCAAAAGGCATGATTGATGAAGTGCATACCATGGCTGCCACCATACAACGGCAGGGCAGACATCTTCTTGAACTCATAAGCCGTATGCTCGACATCTCGAAAGTGAAGTCGGCGTTAGGAGAACAACAACTCACTTACGGCAACCTGCCTGCACACATAGAGATGATTGTGGAACGGTATCAGGAACTGGCACGACAGAAACAGCTGACACTGCTGTTCGAGAACAACACGCCCCCGCTTGAGACTGATTTCGTTGCCGACTATATAGAGAAAATAGCTGACAACCTGCTCTCCAATGCCATCAAATACACGCCGGCAGGCGGCATCGTCAAAGCCTGTCTCACACACGACGGCAAACGCTTGCATTTCACCGTATCGGACACCGGCATTGGCATTGCCGAAGAACACCTGCCTCATATCTTCGACCCCTTCTACCGTGCCGACAATTCATACGAGGGCAGCGGAGTGGGACTGGCTTTGGTCAAACAGGTGGTGGAGGCACTCGGCGGAGACATTTCCGTCAGAAGCGAGCTCGGCAAAGGAACGACGTTTGAGGTGACACTGCCTGTTGAGAGTAGCGGGAATGGTGTAAATGGTGTAAATGGTGAAAATGGTGGGAATGGTGAAAATGGTGAGAATGATGAAAATGGTGGGAATGGTGAAAATGGTGAGAATGATGAGGAGCAGCCGTTGCTGCTTATTGTGGAGGATAATGCTGACGTGGCATCACTTATAGCAAGACAACTCGCCCCCCAATATACCATGCACTATGCCACCAACGGCAGACAGGGAATAGAGATGGCACAGCAACTCATACCTGACATTATCCTTACCGATGTTATGATGCCCGATACCGACGGACTGCAACTGTGCCGCACCCTGCGTGAAAACGAACAGACAAACCATATACCTATTGTCATCATTACCGCCAAAGCGACCGAGGAAGACAAAATACGCGGACTCAAGGCCGGCGCCGACGCCTACCTGATAAAACCTTTCAACGCCGAAGAACTGAACATAAGAGTGGAAAACCTGCTCCGTTCACGTGCCATGCTGCAGGAGAAATACGACAGAATGATCTCTGAAGCCGCTATAGAGAGAGAAACCAATACCCGACGTCACTCCCCGCGTGTAGAGACGCTCTCCGGAACGTCTGAAGAAGGAGGACCTCACGAGGCGGACAACGAAAAAATGGCGGATAGATATTCGTTTGAAGAAAAGAGCGACGACTTTATCGGCAGACTTAACGCTGCCATCGATGCGCAGTTGGAACGCAATGATTTTACTGTCGAAACCCTTGCCGACGAGATGTATATGAGTGTTCCAACCTTACGCCGGAAGTTGACAGCCGTCACCGGTATCAAGCCGAAGAGGTATATCCTGAATGTGCGTTTGGAGAAAGCGCGGCAGATGTTGCAGGACAACCCGAAACTGACTGTCAACTATGTGGCGGAGACCCTCGGTTTTTACGATATCAGTCACTTTGTGCGTATGTTCCGCCTCCGCTACGGCAAGACTCCCGCCGATGCAAGAGGGTAGGAGATTAAGGTGTTTAAGGACAATATATACCGTCTCTTTGACTAATAATCCCGTTCTCTCCAAGCAAAAAAAAGAGAGTGTGTCAAAAATCGAAGTTGATTTTTTAATAAGTCCAAAATTACCCAAAATTATCCAAAAATTATTTATATAGGTCAACAATTAAAGAAAATTATCAACAATTATTGATATAAAGGGGGTGTGCCAATAGTTTTGACACACCCTCTTAATTATGCATTTTTAATCCTGCGTTATTCTTTCACACTTTAGGCAGGGTGGCGAAAGAGGCTTGGAGTTGCTGGTCGGTGGGGATGAAGTCGGACATCTCGCCGTCGTTGAACTTCTGATAGGCCACAAGGTCGAAGTAGCCGGTGCCGGTGAGACCGAACAGGATATTCTTTTCTTCGCCTGTCTCGCGGCAGCGTATGGCTTCGTCAATAGCAACGCGTATAGCATGGCTGCTTTCGGGAGCGGGCAGAATGCCTTCTACTCGTGCGAAGTATTCGGCAGCCTCAAATACGCTTGTCTGTTCTACGGCGCGTGCCTCCATGAGACCCTGATCGTAGAGTTCGGATACGATAGGGCTCATGCCGTGGTAGCGGAGTCCGCCGGCGTGGTTGGCAGAGGGGATGAAGTTGCTACCGAGAGTGTACATCTTGGCAAGCGGACATACCATGCCGGTATCGCAGAAGTCGTAGGCATAGACGCCACGGGTGAGTGAGGGGCATGAGGCGGGTTCGACGGCTATGAAGCGGTAATGCTGCTCGCCGCGCAGCTGTGCTCCCATGAATGGGGCTATCAGTCCGCCGAGGTTAGAGCCGCCACCTGCGCAGCCGATGATGATATCAGGGACTATATTGTACTTATCGAGAGCTGTCTTGGCTTCGAGACCTATTATCGATTGGTGCAGCAGTACTTGGTTGAGAACGCTGCCGA
Source organism: uncultured Bacteroidales bacterium (assembly GCA_946184695.1). Taxonomy (GTDB): domain Bacteria; phylum Bacteroidota; class Bacteroidia; order Bacteroidales; family Paludibacteraceae; genus Colicola. The sequence continues at coordinate 4,528 of CAMHGK010000157.1, forward strand.
GCACATAGCGGTAGCCCTCGCGGTTCACTGCATCTTCTACAGCTTCAGATATGGCACAACCGAGACTACCGGTGGTGCCCGGGTGTGCTTCAAGTATGCGGCGTCCTACCTGAGTGGTGGTGGAGGGCGATGGGGTGACGGTGGCTCCGTAGGTGCGCATCACCTCGCGGCGGAAAGGCTTCTGCTCGTAAGATACCTTAACCATATAGACTCGGCAGTCTAACTGCAGGTAGGCGCAAGCCATCGACAGTGCTGTGCCCCACTGACCGGCTCCCGTCTCGGTGGTGACCCCCTTGAGACCCTGTTTCTTGGCATAATACGCCTGGGCAATGGCAGAATTAAGTTTATGACTGCCTGACGTGTTGTTACCCTCGAACTTATAGTAGATATGTGCGGGTGTGTTGA
>CAMHGK010000158.1 GCA_946184695.1 uncultured Bacteroidales bacterium
TTACTCCTCGAACCGTCCACCGGACGTTTCTCGGTGCGGCTGTATCGCTTCTCCCTGCAAAGGGAGGGGGAGAGCCATGCGCATAGAATTCAATGCATAATGCTTCATTAAATCATTAAAACATTATTTCTTATTTCTTGCGCCAAGCACCATTAAAAAATCAGAAATAAAAAATCTACTTAGTACATTACTTCTATCAGTTTGTCGAGTAGGGGGATTATCTGCATTATTTGTTGGGCGTCGAGTCCTTTGTTGCAGATTTGTCCTGCCAAACATTCAGGAATGTCTTTTGCTTGCTGCTCAAGCGCTTTCCCTTTTTCAGTAAGACTGACAATACGTTGCCTCGTATCGGTCTTACCTCGATGCCGTACTACAATTCCTTGCCGCTCCATACGTTGGAGTAGGGGAGTTATGGTGTTGGTCTCTAACATGAGACGTTTGGCGATGTCGTTGACCGGCTGTCTGTCTTTTTCCCACAGGACCATAAGCACCAAATACTGAGGGTATGTGATACCTAACGGTTCAAGATACGGCCAGTAGGCTTGCGTTATAAGCCGAGCTGCCGTATATAAGCGGAAGCACAATTGGTTGTTTATTTTTAGTTGTTCGTACATGTTGCTATTTACTTGTATATACTACTTTGCACCATGAGTAGAGGTATTTTATGCCTGCTATGCTCAGGGCGATGCCGAGTCCGGGGTTGAAGCCGGCGAAGAACTCAGCCGGCATGCCCGGGACGTATTTCAGACCTATGCCCATGTGAAAATTGTGACTGCGCAAGTGCTTGAATTGAATTTCTGACATGCGGTTTGTTAGTTATGATAAAAATAATGGTTGTTATTGATATTTATTGACTAAACTTTCCCACAACAGATAATCAACGAATTATACTTATTGGTCATCTACGAATTCTACTAATTCGACGAAAAAACTGCGTTTTTCTCTTTTTTTGTTAGTCAACAATTACCCACAATTACCCAAAATGAAATTTTATTTTCTCTTATACGGGAAAGTTTTGTTATTGATTTGGGAACATATACTTATAAGTCCAAGCAAATTTACATTCGGGAAGGCCTAATTCGCCTTGGTGGGCTTCCAAGTAGAATTTGATATTATGCTCATAGGTGCCGCCGTTGTGCAACCAGGAATAATCTCCATCCCATATCCATGAAGGTAAGAAAATCACCTCGCCTGACTTTAATATCATCACACTGTCGTGCTCGATTAGTCTTGTGAGTTTGCCAAAGCCTATTTTCAGTCCGATATTATCATACCATTCAGTGACATCGTCGGCATCAAACTCTATGGTTTTGCCTCTGTGAGTATATACAAAATGACGCTTAACGGGATCAATCGTTACTTGGGTTTCTAAAGCATGCCAATACGACTTCCATGCACCTGCAAGAGTCAATGTTACAATTGTTACGAATAAGATTATCAGCGAGAGGAATGCTAAGTCTTTGGCAGGTGAAATAGGGTAAGTGCTAAGAAATACACCTATCAAAGCTATCGCGCTGCAAATACAGACGACTGTAATAAAAACCAAATACCGTTCTGAGCGTTTGTTGGTTGTGAATGTATGCGTGTTGAAGTCTGTCATTTTAGCCTAATACGACATCGAGTACCATCATCAGCACAAATCCGATGGCGAAACCGATGGTTGAAAGATTAGAGTGGGTGCCTTGTGAGGCTTCCGGTATCAGTTCTTCTGTTACCACGTACATCATGGCTCCGGCAGCGAAAGCGAGCAGGTAGGGTAGGATAGGAGTGAGCCATGCTGCAAGCAGAATTACCAATAGTCCGCCAATAGGTTCGACCACTCCGCTCAGAGAGCCTATCAGGAACGACCGTGTACGGCTGTTGCCGGCTGCACGCATGGGCATAGAGATGATAGCTCCTTCGGGGATATTCTGTATCGCTATACCCAACGAGACTGCTATTGCAGCCGACATCGAGATGTTGGCTACCCCCTCTTCTGCACCGGCGAACACCACTCCCACTGCCATACCTTCAGGCAGGTTGTGTATCGTCACCGCAAGGGCAAGCATCGCCGTGCGCGACAAGTGACTGCGCGGACCTTCAGGAGTAGCATCACCGAGGTGCAGGTGAGGCGTCAGCTCGTCGATGGCGAGCAGAAACAAGATACCTAACACAAAACCCACAGCAGCGGGCATCACAGCCCACGCGCCACGGCTTGATTCCGCCTCAATAGCAGGTATCAGCAGCGACCATACCGACGCTGCTACCATTACTCCTGAGGCAAAACCCAGCAGGGCTTTCTGCAAGCGGGCAGGCATGTCGTGCTTCATGAATAAGACGAATGCCGACCCGAACATGGTACCCAAAAAGGGAATTAAGAGACCAATGACTATGCCGGTTGCCATTTGCAACGAACAGGCGACACGATAGCGCCTTCTTTCTTTAGTTCAGCAAACACTTTGTCAACTTCTTTGCGATCAGCGCCGAGGGCTGCCGTCACTTCGCCTGCACTGACAGGTTTGCCTGCCTCGCGCATAGCTGCTAATACTTTTTCTTTCATGAGATTACGATAAAATTAGTTTTTATATTGATTATGTTTTTACTTGGCTTTGAGGGAGATGTTAGCCTCTCGTATTTTTTGTAGCATCCGCTCAGACCATGCAGCAGAGCCCGGTAGCTGATAACGGCAATTACCATTGTCTGCTACTGTAAATATGGTAGCGCACTCGGGAGTTATAGTAACCGTTCCACGCTCGGAAAGCGTGAAAGCCTCATCACCTTCAACGGCATTAACCACCACCATCACATCCCACATACGTTGACCGGTGTTACAATCGCATGTAAGATAGACTTGCTTTATTGGATGCACGTCGGTCCACGAGATGTCGCTCACTACCTGCTCAGGAGTATATTCCACATCTTGTCCTGCCTCCATTGGTGAGAATACCATATCAACCTCTTTGGGCCATAGATTGAAAAACGTTTGCGCAAACGACGGACCTTGTGCCAAGTTGAAATCGGGTTCTTGGGCTTCTCCAAACACCCCGCCTTGCAGATAAATACAATTTACTTTGCGCCGCACCAGCTCCACTCCACTCAGATCCGAATACTCGTCGGCCTCGGATTGCAGCAGCTGAGACAGACACGTCACAAAACCTGTCGAGCAAATAGATACCGAATGGTCAGGCTGCTGTGCCAACAGACGTCGATAGAGCTTCCAGCCATCAGGCAGAGAAGCGTAGTCGCCGACCGAACGACGAAACATATCACTGCCGTCAGAAAGAGTATAATACGGCATCTGCTGATAGTCGATCCACACCTTCGGATTATCTATACCTTTGCGGACAAGAGCTAAAGGCGTCGCGCCACTGCCGAAATAGGTATCAATAACATCTGCGCATGCGGCACAATTCTCACCCTCGCGGTCAACCACCACACCCAGCAGCTTGCACTTACCCTGCTGCTCATAGTAAAGAAGCATCTCAAGTGCAAACAGGTCGTCGGTAGAAGACCCCATATCAGAATCAAGGATAACCAACGGCTTGCCTACGTATTGCTCCGGCTCGTTCTGCGGCTTACAGCTATACAACACCACCAACAGCGCAAGCAGGTAAATAACATTACTTTTTTTCATCGATAGAGTTAGTCTCATCATTATCTTTGTTTTATTTGTTTTGGTCTTTCATATCAATGCCATCAGCCAATCTTGGCTGACCTATCTACTATTATTTGAACATCGATTTTGCCAACAAACCGAGGAACAAACGTTGATGCCAGTTGACAGGGTGAATATATGTAATCAATACCACATCTAATGCGGCAAAACGTTTGCACTCTGAGGTAAAAGCGTCAAGTCCTTCCGAACCATTATAGGCAAGTGCAAAACTCTTCCAGAACTGAACCAATTGTTCCTCGCTCATGTGCGTAAGTTTGTGCACTCTTTCCTTCTTTGAAAATATGTTACAGAATAAATACAAGTGTCCGAGGTCGAACATCGGAACTCCATGTGCCGCACGTCCGAGGTCTATCCAATATGGCTTTTCTTCTGGCAGCGAGAATATCAGATTGCCAAGGCTCAAATCGCCATGAAGCAGATTGGGCGAGTCGTCCAAGGCTTCAACAAAAGCCATTACCTCTCTGAGCTTCTTGCCTCTGAGAATATTGGTTTTTGCCAGCGCTTCCAACATTCTTGCTTTGTTCGAGGGCAGGCACTCTTTACCCGACGCATCAATTTCGTGCAGTTGCTTGCATAGCTCAGCAACGCGGGCAGCCAAGCGGTCGATATCAGCCGGATTATCACCGCACATGCGGGCAAGAGATTTCTTGTTCTTTATCAGTTGGCTTTTCACTCCAATTCCATCGCCGACACGCACCATTTCAATCATTTCGGGTGTTGGGACACCTAATTCATATACAGCCCTTGATGCATAAAACTCATTGCTCATATTCTCTATTTGTCCATCGGAATTGCGGCTTACTTTGAGAATAACATTTGGCTCTTTCTCACTGATATAGGTAGTCCCGAATCCGCCTTCACCTACTTGAGTCCATGCGGACAAATCAATTTCTTTAAGATTATCCATAACTAATAGTTTTACTGCACTACTATATTTGTTACATATCTACTGCGTAACTTTTCAATATTTTCATCTGTCAGCCCCATTGGCCCTTTCAGATAGTTGTCTATCGAACCATATTCAGCATCAATTCTGTCCAAAGCTTTTATGAAATTATCGGTATTAACGCCCATAAAAGCTTTCACAACAGCTATTTCCTTTCACCACGTAAATCAAAAAAAGTGGCATTACTGTCACTTTTTTTTGACCTAAACTATTGTTAATTACATCATTTCGATGAGGAAGTTCTCGTAACCCAGTTTGTCGATGTAGTTG
>CAMHGK010000159.1 GCA_946184695.1 uncultured Bacteroidales bacterium
AAGCTTCATTGCCATGTCCATAACGTGGCATATCTTCTGCGCCATCGTCTCCGACAGCGAACCGCCAATCACTGTGGCGTCTTGAGCAAATACGAAGACCAAGCGGCCGTCGATAGTTCCCGAACCGCAGGCAACGCCGTCGCCGAGGAACACTTTCTTCTCCATGCCAAAGTCGGTGCAGCGGTGGGTGAGGAACATATCCACTTCCTCAAACGAACCCTCATCGAGCAACATGTTGATTCTTTCGCGAGCGGTGTAGCTGCCCTTTGCGTGGTGTTTCTCTACCGCTGCTTCGCCGCCGCCGGCTTCTGCCTTCGCACGGCTGTCTATCAGTTTCTGTAGTTTTTGCTGATCCATAATAATCTAAAATTAGCAATTTGAAATCTGAATTTATTTAGGCTGCTCGCATATCTCGGTCAGCACGCTGCATGTTGATTTGGGGTGCAGGAAGGCAATCATGAGGTTCTCGGCGCCTTTGCGCGGAGCCTTGTCGATAAGCTGAATACCGGCTGCCTCGCATTCTTTGAGCGCTTCTGCTACGTTTTCTACGTTGAATGCTACGTGGTGAACACCGCCGCGACCGCCGTTCTTCTCGATGAATTTGGCAATGGTCGATTCGGGGCAGGTGGGTTCCAAGAGTTCAATCTTGGTCTGACCTACCTTAAAGAAGGCAGTCTTCACTTTCTGGTCGGCTACCTCCTCGATGGAGTAGCATTTCGAACCGGTTAGAAACTCGAAGAAGGGAATAGTAGCGTCAAGCGACGTAACGGCTATTCCAAGATGTTCAATGTGTGATGGTTTCATAATAGTGTTTGTTTTTGTGTTGATATTTTAGTTAGTTATCTTTCACTCTAATGCTGTTATCGACAAATAAATACGCCTCGCCGACTCATGCTCTTACGCCTCGCCGGCTTATGTATGTGACTTGGCGATTATGCATTCTCTAAACGCGGCTACAAAGTTAAGTTTTTTTTTCTTACCTGCAATGTATTTTTCATTTCCTCTGCAACTTTAATTATTTTGACTCGTTTTTTTTGCACGTCTTGATTATTATTTGTAATTTTGCACGCCTTTTCAGGCGTAGTAAGAGTTAACAATCAAAAATCAAAAATAAAAAATAACAAACATGTCTCCTCTAAAACAACATATCAGTCAGATTCTTGAGCAGGTGCAGCAGATGCAGGCTCAGAATATGGACGAGCTTGAGGCTCTTCGTATCAAGTACATGTCGAAAAAAGGCGAGATAGCCTCGCTGTTCTCTGAGTTTCGCGATGTAGCAGCCGACGAGAAGAAAGACCTCGGAATGCAGCTCAACGAACTCAAGAACGCAGCGCAAGAGCGCTTCGACCAAATCAAAGAGCAACTCACAGCCATGCGCGAGCAGCAAGACAAACAGGACCTTACCCGCACGCCCGATCCGATTGAACTCGGTACGCGTCATCCGCTCTCGCTCGTCAAAGAAAAGATTATAGATATCTTTGGCAGGATGGGTTTCACAGTTGCTGAGGGACCTGAGATAGAAGACGACAACCACGTGTTCGGTCTGCTCAATTTCGCTCCCGAGCACCCCGCACGCGACATGCAAGACACTTTCTTCATTGATAAGCAGAAAGGCGTGCAGTCGCCCGACGACGTGCTGCTGCGCACTCATACATCGTCTGTGCAAACCCGTGTCATGCTCTCGCAGAAGCCCCCTATCAGAGTGCTTTGCCCCGGACGCGTCTATCGCAACGAGGCGATCTCAGCACGTGCACACTGCTTCTTCCATCAGATTGAAGGACTCTATATCGACCGCAACGTCTCGTTTGCCGACCTGCGTCAGGCTATGCTCTATTTCGCTCAGGAGATGTTCGGACACGACACCAAAATCCGTCTGCGCCCGTCGTACTTCCCCTTCACCGAACCTTCTGCTGAGATGGATATCTCGTGCAATATATGCGGCGGAGTAGGCTGCGGATTCTGCAAGCATACCGGTTGGGTGGAAATCTTGGGTTGCGGTATGGTCGATCCTAACGTACTCGAAGCATGCGGTATCGACTCCAAACAATATACCGGCTACGCCTTCGGACTCGGCGTGGAGAGAATCGCCAACCTCAAGTTCCGCGTCAAAGACCTCCGACTCTTCTCCGAGAACGACATCCGCTTCCTCAAGCAGTTTGAGTCGGCGTAATCGGCATACTGCAAAAATTTAGGGCACTTCTAAAAATTGCTTTATTTTGATTTCTAATTTTATCTTGAGCAGATTGATGACTTGAAGGAAGGAGCAATGCGGGCATTGTGACTGAATTAAAGTCAGCAAGATGCCAAGATAAAATAGAAAGCAGAATAAAAGTGTCCATATTATTATTCGGGACAACTAAAACGTGGAATTTTTAGATGTGCCCTTAAAAAAAGCAACATATATTTGCTTGTTTTAGAAAAAATAACTAATTTTGCAGCCGTTTTTGCCCTGAGCTGTTTCTATGACCGAAAATGAAGGATATCTAATAGACCTCTTGCGTTTGGAGCAAGGTCAGAGTGAGTTTCAGTTCACTCTTGATAATCAGTATTTTCAGTCGATTGAGAAGTCTGAGGTGGTGGGAGGCGAAGTGAGCGTGAAGGCAGTGCTCGATATTGCTGAGCACACTATGCGTCTTGATTTGGACCTGTCAGGGACGGTGACGCTCGTCTGTGACCGCTGTCTTGACCTTATGGACTATCCCGTGGAATTAGGCAAGTCGTTCGATGTGGTTTTCTCTGAAAATGACGACGAAGACGATGATGTGGTCTGCGTCAGCCGAGCCTTCGGCAAGGTGGATGCCGCGTGGCTCAGTTATGAACAAATAATCGTAAATCTTCCGTTGGTGCATCGTCACCAAGAAGGTGAGTGTAACCCTCTTATGGAGGAACTTCTCCTTGCTCACCAAGCACCCTCGGAATAAAATATAAAGCCGCCAATCTCTGCTAAGTGCGGTCAGTATGGTAAATAACAAACAATTAAAACTCAGAAGGTCAATATCCCTTCACTAAGAATTATGGCACATCCTAAACGAAAACAATCGCACACCAGAACTGCGAAACGTCGTACTCATGACGTAGCTAAATTGCCTACATTGGCTATTTGCCCTAACTGCGGCGCAACCTATATCTACCACACCGTTTGTGGCTCATGCGGCTACTATCGCGGAAAACTCGCTGTAGAGAAGTTTGCTGAAGCATAACACGTCGGGCAATTCTGCTAATTACCCATATATCTAAGCAGTCAATATAGCACTCAACGTCAGCTACTCATTCGTGGGCGGCTGACGTTTGGTGGCTTGATACTTGGCTGCTCGGATACTAAAACTAACTTTATTTGACATGTCAGAAAACTACAATCGCCGGGATGGCAACGACGAGAGTCGGCGTCCCGCAAACTCCAATGGACAATTCTCACGCCGTGAGGGCGAGAGCCGTCCGAGATTCTCACGTCCGCGCAGGTTCGATGGACAAACCGACAACCGCGACCATCGCGATAGCCGCGACAACTATGGCAACCCCGGTAGCAGCAATTACGGCGTCGGCAGAGACCAAAGGCGGACAGGTTACGCTTCGCGCAGAAGCGACTCAGAAGGTATAGTCGATAATCAGCAACGCCTCGGGCGCCCCAGATTCAAGGTACAAAGAGACGATAACTCTCAATACTCAGGTGCCCGGCAACGAAGCTACGATGCGCCCCGCTACGGCAACAACCGTCAGAACGGCTATTCGCGAAGCGACAGGTTTGATGGTAGAGGCGGCGAAGGTCAGCGACCCGCTTTCGACCGCGAGCGTCCCGCTTTCGACCGCGAGCGCAGATCGCAAGACTATCGCCCGCGCTACGATGCCGATAGCGGCGAGCGTCTGCAACAAGGCTCGTTCTCACGCCGCTCGTCTGACAGAAGTGCTACATCTTCGCGCGACTCGCTCTATTCCAAGAAGAAACAATTCCAGTATCGTCAGCAAAATGAAGACCCGACTAAGCCTATCCGACTCAATAAGTTCTTGGCTAACGCCGGCTTCTGCTCGCGTCGCGAGGCCGACGACTTCATCTCGGCAGGCGTGGTAACTGTCAACGGACAAGTAGTGTCCACTCTTGGCGCTAAAGTCCTGCCCACAGACGATGTGATGTTCAATAGCCAGCATGTGCGCCGCGAACGAAAGGTGTATGTCCTGCTCAATAAACCCAAGAACACCGTTACCACTTCCGACGACCCGCAAGGACGTCAGACCGTGCTCGATATAGTGGGACGTGCATGCTCCGAGAGAATCTATCCCGTCGGACGACTCGACCGCAACACTACCGGTGTACTCCTGCTCACTAACGACGGTGACCTCGCTGCCAAACTCACTCATCCTAAGTTCGGCAAGAAGAAGATCTATGCTGTAACTCTTGATCACGACCTCACCGAAGACGACGAACAGCAAGTGCGCGACGGCATCATGCTCGACGACGAAGTCATCGTTCCCGATGCACTCGAATTTACTAAAGACGACCGCCGTCACCTCGGACTCGAGATACACTCTGGTCAGAACCGTGTGGTACGCCGTATATTCGAGAAGATAGGCTACAAGGTCATGCAGCTCGACCGCGTAAGCTTCGCCGGACTAACCAAGAAGAACCTGCCGCGTGGCAAGTTCCGCTTCCTCACTCCAAAAGAAGTCAGCATGCTGCAAATGGGGGCATTCTAAAAGCCCTATGGCGCAAACACGAAAAGCCAAGCATACGGCTCTATAACCTAAAGAGGGTGTGTCAAAACTATTGGCACACCCTCTTTATATCAATAATTGTTGATAAT
>CAMHGK010000160.1 GCA_946184695.1 uncultured Bacteroidales bacterium
CGACGTGGTGGTAAGCTTCTACGAAGCACTCAGCAACCAAAGACAGACAAGCAGCACCCAAACGCAAGCGCATGGAACCCAAACACAGACAGCCCCCGCCCGGCGCACCGCCGCCCGTTCTGCCGCCGCTCAAAGCACCGCTGCTTCCCCTCGTTCTGCTGCTGCGGTTGCGGGTCTGCCATACATGGCTGACAACACCAGCTCCTTTAGCAACCCCAACGCCGCTACCAACATGACTATGATAGCCACCGTTGAGCAGCCCTCAGCGCCTATTGCGGGTCAGCCATACATGGTTGACAATGCCCCCGTCATCCGCGTCTATGCGGGCGATGAACTTGCAGCGGTGGCGCAGCCGCAACAGATTGACGGCAAGACTTACTATCTGCTCACCATTCAGTCCGACAACAGCAATGCCACGCTCCGCTTCGAGACCGAAGACGGCGCCGAGCTGAGGTTAGTAAACGAATCGACCTCGCAGATTATCGACCTCGCAAACCGCCCAGATGCCCACTACGGCTCATTCCGCGCTCCAATGCGATTAGTGGCTATCAACGAATCCGGCGACCGTGTATATAAGATAATCGAAGCCGGTCATGTCATCATCATCCGCGGCAGCGAGCGCTACGATGTGACAGGCCGGAGACTCAGCAAATAAGCAACGAGCTTAGATGTCTGACTACAGAGGTTATAAATAACCGGCAAGCGGTAACCCGATAAGCAACGAGTTACTGCTTGCTATTAAAATAAGAATCAATTACATATATCTATATATGAAACAACTATTCTATTTGTTTGCTGCAGTACTGTTGGCAGGTTGCAGCGCTCAAAGCCGGCATAATAACTGCGTGGCTGACTATCCCCGTGCAGAGTGGGACAGTGCAACAGAGATACTGATGCACACTCCGGGTCAGGAGTTATTCGACGGAGTCTGTCATCCGTCGGCAGGGCTGTTTGACCATTATTTTGATGTGGACAAGGCTGCCTCAGAACATCGTGGTTATATAAGCATGCTTGAAGCCAACGGCATACGTGTGCATACCGTGTCAGATATTCTCAGTGAGGTGGCATTAGACACCCTGCGCGCTCTTGCTGAGCAGGAACTTATCTACGACATCAGTGCCTTGCCTGATGCCGACCGTGCTGCTACAGAAGCCTACAAGCAGGAGGTTCTCTCACAGATGAGCCGTGCCGACCTGATACGCTGTGTGCTGTTGCGCCCTGTCGTGAGGCTCTTCCCGACCGACAACAACACCGGTGTGACTGCGGAGTATATCCACGATCCGATGATGAATCTCTATTTCACGCGCGACCAGAGTATCACCACGCCTCGCGGACATATCATCTGCCGCATGAACTCGCCACAGCGTGCTGCCGAGACCGATATCATCGAACTATGCTACCGTCATTTGGGCGTAGAGCCTATCTTGCGCATCAGTGGCAAAGGACGGTTGGAAGGCGGCGACTATATCCCTGCCGGCACGATTGCGTTTATAGGCTGCGGCATGCGGACCAACGAAGCGGGCATAGGTCAGATTATGGATGCCGATGCGTTCGGACATGACACTATTGTGGTGGTGCACGACCATAAACGCTGGCAGATGCAGATGCACCTTGACACACATTTCAACATCATCGACCGTGACCTCTGCACCATGGTCAGCAGTCGTCTCAACGCCAAGCCCGGCGAGCCTGAGTTTAACACCTGCGACATCTATGCGCGGGCACCCGGAACGAAACCGTACAACCTGATGCAGAAAGATGTGCCGTTTGTGGAATATATGCGGTCGCGAGGATTTCAAATCATACCTATCGACTACGAGGACGAGATGCACTATGCCAATAATTATCTAACCATCGCACCGCGACATATCATGGCGGTAGCAGGACAGAGCGAAGCATATCAGCAGCGACTCAAGGAAGCCGGAGTGAAAGTAGAGTGGGTGCCGCTTGAAAGCCTGATAGAAGGCTACGGAGCCGCACATTGCATGACGCAAGTCCTCAAACGGGCGGCTGTGAAATAGTTGATAGAAAAACACAATAGAGTGATACCCGAACGCAATGTGCAGGGACTTGGAGCTCTGCGCGCCATCATCCGCAACGAGGACCAGCTGCGGACATTATGTCGGCAGTGGTATGAACAAAACTGCAAATCATAGAGTATCGGGAAACGAAGACGGTTGAAGCAATAGAAGCAAAAAATGCCCTGCGGCGGGAGGTATGAAGAGATATATACTTCTATATGAGGTATAGAGAATAATCCCGCCGCAGGGCATAATATTTACTTCAACTTGAATATGATAGGCAGCGTAAAATGTACATCTACAGGTTCTCCGTCTTGTGTTCCGGGTGTCCAGTCCGGCATGGCATTGATAACACGCAGTGCCTCTGCGTCCATGCTTTCCGTTCCTGACGATTTGACGACATGCGCATCGCTTATCTTGCCTTCCTTGGTAACTATGAATGAGCAGATAACGCGACCTTCTTTCTTCGCGTCTTTGGCATCTTTTGGGTAATGTATGTTCTCTATCAGGTAGCTCATCATTGCGGCACTTCCTCCTGTAAACTCAGGCATATTTTCAGCCGACAGACGCGGCTGTTCGGGCTTTAATTGGGTTGTTACGGAAGTTACTCCATCACTAACCATCACGGTACTAATCTTGCTGCTATCGTTACGTGCAGATTGGTTGATAATCATTGAGTTGATTTTCCTTGTACCATCTCCATTTGTGGTAGAACTGATGGTTATGACAGTGCCGTCATCAAGCTGTTCTTTAGTGGTCTTAACCGTTTTTGTTTGTGCAAAACATGTGACAGCTACCACAAGTGCACATAATAACATTTTCGTTTTCATTGTTTTACTAATTTAGAGTTATACTTATTATTGTTTCCCGCAACTCCGCAGCAATGGTACCGAGTTTCTGCGCTGTGCGGGTTTTCTTGTTGCTTATGCTGTTTTGCGAAAGGTTCATAATATCCGCAATCTCCTTTGCCGACATATCCGTCAGAACCAACACACAGAAGCGGATGTCTTGTTCCTTCAACTGTGCCCCTGTAGCTTGCAGTTTGTCAACCGCGTTATAAAGATAGGCATTTGCTGTCCGGCAGAAAAGACTGTAATCATGCCAATTAAGAGTCTTCTTTATATTTCCTTGCGATAACAGAAGTTCTATGTTGCGTTCGAGGTCTTCGCGTGTAATGTTTGCCGTCTGTGCCGAGTTTCTCTTATGTGTTACATACGTGCCAGCACCGCCGCCTGCCACTATAATCGCCATTGCCAACCACCACACCCACTGCCTGCGCTTGTTTTCCTTTTTATTACGTATCATCTCCCGCTGCACAGAACGTATTTCATGTAGCATGGTAGCGTTAGCGTCCGAATTATAGCAATTCTCGGCAATAAGACTCATTTCCAATATGCTAAGCGGATAATAGGTTGAATCGCTCAGAATAAGGAACTCGTCGGCTGCCTGACGGAAACAGCGGTAAGCCGCTGAATCTTGCTCATATACAAGGTAGGCTTTGCCTAAATGATATACGGCTTTGGTCTTTTTCGCTGCCTGTCCTGTGCGCTCATATACAGCTATGGCCTCTTGCAACGCGAGCGTGTCGGCGTAAGTGTAGATGGTGTTCTCTAATGAGTCGGCCTGAGCCAATATGTCATCAGCGGTGTGCATTTCATCATCGCGCTTATACTGACTACAGCCGGCAAGAACCACAATAAGGAACAGTAATGTATAGATTCGTCTCATACGTTGGAATGTTTTAGCAGTTTTGAAAGTATGCATTTGCACTTTTGAAAGTATGTATTTGCGGTTTGAAATCGAATGCAAAGGTACTACATTTTTCTAATGACAACCAAATTTTCTATTGCGACAAATGAATTTGTAAAACGCTGACTATCAATATTAGTGGTAAATAATTAGCGACATGCCATATCCTGCATGCGACAAAAAATACCATAATCATGATTCATGCGTTTTTTTGTGTAATTATGCCGCAAAAACGTAGTCCATTATCCCGAATACTATTTTGTATATCAGTCGTCAGGCAGAAATGTAATATCTCCGTGCATCCGGATTTTCCCTTCCGCTGGATGCCATCCGGCGTTATAATAAAAAACATATTTCTTAATTTGGCTGTGTCATAAAATTATAGTAATTTTGCGAGCAAATGGAGCGTAGAGCCTATCTGCCCACCGGCGGATGTCAGCTCTCGCGACCAATACAATTTTATAAACCAAACGTTCTTTTTACAACAATTCTTCTCTTGTTCATTCGGGGTGCCTGAGGCTGATTGCTATGCGGGTGAGAGACGAGTCAAAGCCTCGTCTCTACGCGTGGTAGGGTGATAAGCGCCAATTGCAAATTGGCGTACCCATTATATGTTGGTCAGAAGGCTGAGAGTAAACCCGTTGAACCTGAGCAGGTAATGCTGCTAAGGAAAATGAAAACTTCTAATTATCGCATCAGCCTACATTGGCTGATTTTCACAAGCCCATTTCGGCTGATTCTCGCAGGCGCGTTCGCGCTGCTTAGTGCGCAAATGAGTGCGCAAAATTCCGTGCAAGACGATGCACAAGTAAGTAACCAAGACACTGCCGTCCTGACCATTCTGATGCGTCAGTTGGACGAGGTGGTTGTCAGTGCGCCCGTGACGCAGACCACGGTCAGCAAGCAGGAGATGACTCACGAGGAGCTCAATCGCGATAACACGGGTCAGAACCTGCCGTATCTGCTGTCGGTAACACCATCGCTTGTTG
>CAMHGK010000161.1 GCA_946184695.1 uncultured Bacteroidales bacterium
CAGAGAGGTGTATAGAAGCTACAAGAAAGAGCGTGACGACGTATAACGCGGCAGACAGACAACACTTGACATAAGTGACAATGTAAAACTCTACAAACGCAAACATCCCGAAAGCGTGACGCTTTCGGGATGTTTTTATAATTCAGAAATAGAAAATCTATTTTCATTCAGTTCAAATTGCCGCATCATCAGCGACGTGAACTACCGCCGCCTGAGCGGGATGAACCACCCATACTTCCGCTTGAGCGAGATGCGCCACCCATACTTCCGCCTGAGCGAGATGCGCCACCGTAGGACGAGCCGCCTGAGCGGGATGCGCCACCATAGGACGAGCTGCTTGAGCGGGATGAGCCGCCGTAAGAAGAACTCGACGAGCGAGTGGCAGCACCGGATGACGTGCGCGAGCCAGAGCTATAGGATGAGGTAGAACGCGCGGGCGAAGCCGATGAGCGGTTGGAGCTCGATGTGGAACGCGAAGTAGTAGAGCGTGTTGCTGTAGCCGAGCCTGAGCGACTTGAACCGCTCGTAGAGCGCGATGCCGTGGCAGTGGTAGAGCGAGAGGAGCTTGAGGAAGCTCTTGAAACGCTACTTACCGACGAAGAGCGATTTGAGGTCGCACTCGACGCCCTCGAGGTTGTCGTTGAACGAGTTGCCGAAGCCGAGTTGGAACGGTTGGCTGTGGCGCCATCGCGCGAGGTGCGCGAAGCTGTGGCTGTCCTTCCCGTTGCGGAGCGTGATGACGAAGAAGCCGCATCGGTTGCAGAGCGAGAACCGGTTGCCTGGTTGCGCGAGGCCGTACTACGACCGCTGCCTGCTACTCGGTCTGCCGAGGGGCGCACATTGCTACTTCCGAAAGTACGCGATGTAGAATTAGCAGCAGCTGTACGATTAGCCCCGGCTGAGCGTGCCACGTCGCTTCGAGAGGGTTGCAGGGCGCGTGCGTTGGTTACGTTGCGACCGCTATTACGCGCTTGGAAGCTCTTCTCCGGATGTCTGACGGCATAGTCATGACGGGCAGTAGTACGCGGCAGAGCTTGGAAATGCGGGTCGGGCGCATGCGGATGGCGATAGCTGCAATAAGGATGGTGATGATGGAAGGTATAGATATGATGCCAATAGTCATGAACTATCCAACAGTCAACGCAACGCCACCATGTGGGATAGTAGCCCCAATAGAAAGGCGACACATAGCATACGTGATAGGGTGTCCAGAAATAATCATATATAACAGGTGTATAAAGATATACAGGCTCTACCACATAGTTGACGCCATAGACATACTCGTCACCTACTACCTGAACGGTTACATTATTAGCTTCGTCTTTCTCAACATAGATAGACGCAACATCTTGGTAGATGTCTTTCGCAAGCACTGCTTGCAACAAGACCACGTGCACATTTTCAACGGTTGATTCAACCACTCTAAGGTAGTCAATTATACCATCCCCGTTAAGGTCAAGATTTGAGATGTGCGTCTTCTCATCGTTGATTTTCTGTTCAAACTCCTCCAAATCCTTCGACTCTCCAAAAACTGTAGCTACAGCGTTAAGGTCAAGATTGGCAGAGATGTCGCTTTCGGTAGCGGTCACAGTAATAGTCTCATCGGCTCTGACTGTGACAGACGAACACAGGAACAATAGTCCTGCAAGCAAAAGGGTGAGACGTGTTTTCATAATCGTTAGGAATTTAGAACGTTTATACCTCATCGGAAAGCAAAGTGCGGGACACCGGAAAAATGCCTCCGTCGCTTATTCTCCGACTCAATTAAGAAACTACAATTTCTGTGCCAAAAAAGGTTAAGGTGATATTATACCAATTTGAGATTATGATGCATTTTCTCTTTCTTGGTTTGCATATAACGCATGTTATATGGATTTGGTTGAATCTCAATAGGGACGTTCTCTACTATCTGAATACCGTAGCTTTCGAGTCCGATACGCTTGACGGGATTGTTGGTCAGCAGGCGCAGTTTGCGTGCATTCATAGCTCTGAGAATCTGAGCCCCTACCCCATAGTCGCGTTCATCGGGATCAAAGCCGAGGTGTACGTTTGCCTCTACGGTGTCCAGACCCTGTTCTTGCAATTTATAGGCTCTGATTTTGTTCATCAGCCCTATGCCGCGTCCTTCTTGGTTCATATAGACGAGTATGCCCTTCCCTTCTTTCTCGATGAGCTGCATAGCCTTATGGAGCTGTTCTCCGCACTCGCACCTCAAAGATGAGAAAATATCTCCCGTGACGCAAGACGAGTGAACTCGGCAGAGCACCGGTTCGTTCTCTTCCCATGTGCCCTTGACCAAAGCCACATGCTCCAGTCCGTTAGACAGCTGACGGAAAGGGGTCAGCATGAAGTCGCCGTAGGCAGTAGGCAGATGCACCGTTTCTCCTCTTTCGATGAGCGACTCGGTACGTAGCCTGTAAGCTATAAGGTCTTTGATAGTAATGATTTTGAGGTCGTACTCACTTGCCACTTTCTCAAGCTCAGGCATACGTGCCATAGTTCCGTCTTCGTTCATTATCTCGATTAGAGCGGCAGCTGGTTGCATTCCGGCAAGCCGCGCAAGGTCGATAGCAGCTTCGGTATGTCCGGCCCTGCGAAGCACACCTCTTGAGCGCGCATATAGCGGGTTGATATGTCCCGGACGCCCGAAATCAGCAGGCTTGGATTGAGGATCGGCAAGTGCACGGATAGTGGCAGCGCGGTCATGTGCAGATACACCTGTAGTGCAACCTTCAAGCAGGTCAACGGTGACGGTAAACGGAGTGCCAAGCATCGAGGTATTGTTGTCAACTTGATGCGGCAGTTCAAGCTGGCGGCAACGCTCCTCGGGCAATGGTACGCACAATACACCTCGACCGTGTTTTAGCATGAAATTTACTTTCTCGGGGGTAATAGTCTCAGCTGCGACAATGAAATCACCTTCATTCTCACGATCCTCGTCGTCAACGACAATAACGAATTTACCTTCTTTAAAATCGGCAACTGCCTGTTCTATAGTGTTCATGATGCCAAATCTGATTTTTTATGTTTAGATGATTTTGTTTTTAAGGATTTATATAAAATAATAAACTTCTCCTTGAATATCTCGTATTGCTTTACCCACGCCTCGGGGTTGAGCAGAGCGGAATCGGTAGCTGCCTTATATGTCAGGAAAACACCTATCGGAAGCAACACCGCCGAAGATAGCCACATACCTGCCCATGTAGGCCAAAGTGCCTCACGCGCCATCTTGAAGCCCGTATTGTCAATGATATAGTAGATTATAAACATAACCACCGAAATGACTACCGGCGTACCGAGTCCGCCTTTACGGATTATGGCTCCAAGAGGTGCTCCGATGAAGAAAAAAATCAGGCAGGCAAAGGCCAGCGTGAATTTGCGGTGCAGTTCAATGGCATGACGCCTGATATATCGCTGCGAGTCATCAAGCAGTAGCGCATTGTACTCTATCTGGTCGCCTTGCGACTTAGCCTTGTCAATAGCGTTTTTAAGCGCCCGTTGCTGCTGAGCATGAGTAAATGTCAGAAATAGCGAATCAACATCCCTGATGGCAAGCGGTTTACCTACTTGTGTTGAATCGACAAGCTGTCTATTGGGTAGTTTGTCACGTGCGAAATAGCGATTCTTAATAAGTTCCATGCTTTGGTCATAAGAGCGCTTATGAGCAATAACACGAACAGAGTCAATCGATTGTATGAGTTCAGCAGTGTTTTTTGAAACATGCTGGTCGCGTAGAACCGACTCGTCGTAGCGATTGAACTCGGTATTAAAATCAATTAGTATGTTTTTCTTGACAAAAGTCTCTCGTCTGTAAGGGATAGCTTGTTGTCCGCTCTTATTGTTTTTTTTCTTTTGATCAGCTTGGTCCTTGAGGTTCTCGAAAGACTCACCGCTATGCAAAGTAAGTTGCAGATACTTGCTGTCGGCCGTAAAATAAACCTTACCAGAGTCTGCAAGCATAACTGTTGAGTTCTTAAAACCTTCCGACATGTCGTAGATGATAAGGTCATAGAGCATACCTGTATGATTGTCTTTATGCCCTACGTAGATATTATAACCACCTATACCATCGTAAAACTCGCCGACTGGGATATCAAGTTCGGGTGATTTTTGGCGAAGCGAAAAAATCAGTGTCCAAAGTTTAACCTGCGAGCGCGGTAGAACATTGTTGGAAAAGAAAAAAGCTCCAACTGATATTAGTGCAATAGAGATGGTCAGCGGCCGCATTATTCTAAAAAGCGATATGCCGGCCGACTTCATTGCCGTAAGTTCAAACTTCTCGCCGAGGTTCCCGAAAGAGATGAGCGAAGCGAGCAGGATAGCAAGAGGTAAAGCAAGCGGCACAACCGTCACAGCCGCATATATAAAAAACTCGGCAAGCACTGACACTTCCACACCTTTTCCGACAAGGTCATTGACATGAATCCAAAGGAACTGCATGAGCAAAATAAATACGCAAAGCCCCAAGAACTGTCGGAGCATGTATAGATCTATCTTCTTGATTATGCGCATTTGTTAAGTATCATTGCCGTCGCTTTGAATGGTTCAGGCATGAAGGTCGTCTTTGACGAAGGTCAGTGGCATAAGTTCGGCCGCCGACGATATGACATATATTTGTTTGCTGCCGTAAAGTATGACTTTCATCGGCTGCTTATAACGGTCTTCGGTTTCAAGCATCACTTGGCGGCAACCTCCACATGGTGCTGTCGGAATTTCGGTAAAGGCACCATTAGTAAAAGCTGCAATAGCAAGCGTAGT
>CAMHGK010000162.1 GCA_946184695.1 uncultured Bacteroidales bacterium
AATTCTCAATTGTCATCGTGTTCGCCTACGGGTACGAACTCATATCTGAGATCGCTGCCTACGGTGGCAATCATGTAATAGGCATTTGGGTAATGTTCTTCGAGAGCATCGACGGTGATATAGGTGACTCCCTTGAACTTGGTTATCTCGCGGGAGTGGTCGTGTCCGCACAGGTACCAGTCAACGCCGTATTTCGAGAATAGTTCGGTGAGCAATTGTGTCTCCTCGATGGCGAAGTTGGATGTATGTCCTTGTGAGGCGTCTTTTTTGAATAGGTGTGTGTGAGAGAATACGATGATATGTCGGTAGTTTTCCTTAGCCGATTTGTCGAGCAGTTCTTGCAGCCATTGGAGTTGCTTCTTGCCCAGAGTGCCGTTGGCCGATTCAAGGCAGATGTAGAGGTCGCGGTTCAGCGGAGTACGTACCACGAATGAATATGTAGATGAGCCCCATTGCTCTTGCCACTCATGCCATTGGTTGAAGTAGGCGTCATGGTTGCCGAGGGTCGGGTAGATGAGGTTTTGCTTTAAGCCGGCTTGCTCGCGCATCAACTCGCTTACCCATACTGTTTTACCATTGGCGTTTATCATGTCGCCGAGCATGAGGGTGAACGGAGCCAAGAGGTCGTTGCGGAACGCTCTGAGATAGGCGGCTGTATGGTCGTAGGCGCTGTCGATATGTGTGTCGGTGCCGACGTAGAAGCGGTAGGTGTCGGTAAGTACGACGAGGTCGCGTGAGCCGTTCTGCTCGTTGTATTTCATCGACTCCTCGAAGCGTATGTCGGGTACCGGACTCTGTCCGGCTACCATACCTACAAAGTCGAGCCTCTGGCTGCATGATGCCAATAACAATATAGTCAGTGCAAATAAAATCTTCTTCATTGTGAATTATGATTATTATTTTTTATTTCTTATTTTTTATTTCTTAATTGAATCTATAGGCTATGCCGATGCGGGTATAGAGGGCATAGAATTGTGCGTTGAGGTGGAACATGCCTGTTGGTTTACATTCTACTCCGCCGAGTACCGATAGGTTGTCGATGGGGTTATAGCGGAAGTTGGCAGCGAACATAGGTTGCCACATGCGCTCCATCTGATAGTCGTCGATATTGCCGACGACGAAGCTCAGGTTCCAGAAACTTGTCTGCGGGCGCACGAAGGCTTCCACACGGTAGAGCAGGTTGAAAGGCTCTATGACGGGCTCATCTGCGGAATGTGGGTTGCGCCGATGGTCTCCCATGACGCGTCCGAAACAGCCGATTCTGACATCAACATAGTCCATGCGGTAGCCGGCAGCGAGAGCGGCATTGAAGTCGTATTGGTGCGAGCTTGCCATAAACCGATAGAGCAGGCGGTTTTCCAAGTAGAGTTCGCCAACGCTTAGCGGGAAGAGCGGACGCATGTTGAGGGCGGCGGCATAGGAGTTGCGAGTGGATGCCTGCAGGGCGGCATCGAACTCAAAATGACGGTTGACGGGAACGAGGGTTTGCAGGTCGAAGTTTCCGCTGTGTCCGAGAACATCGTTATAGACGTAGCCGCCGAAGAAGCGTAGCTCTACGGGGCGCTCGGTGAGTTGGGCTGTAGCGCTGAGGCTTAGCGCAAGCAGCAGAGCGAATAGAGGTATTCTGAGGTTTGTCATAAATAAAGTGTTATATCTTTGACTTTGTTTTTCATTTCGTCATCTTTGAGCAGATTGTCGATTCTCCTGAGTGTGACCTTATACATAAGGTAGCAGAATAAGCAGAAGAACAAGAAAAGTACACCTGCGAGTGCGTGTGAGATGCTGATTATCATAAGTATGGCATCGTAGGTGCCGTGTAGGAGAATAGGAACGAGCAGCACCTTCGCCTTATCGTTAAAGCTGACGCGATAGAAATGTTGCTTGGAGTAGTAGTAGCCCATGGCAACGGCAAACATGAAATGAGCGGGCACCGCGAAAATAGCACGCGATACTGCCACGCTCTGCCATGATTCGATGTTGTAGATGAGGTACGATATATTCTCAGCTGCAGCGAAGCCGAGTCCTACCATGGCAGCATAGACAACGCCGTCGATCATCTCGTCGAAGTAGTGGTTGCCGCGCAGCAGCAGCCAGAGGAAGAACAGCTTGACGCCTTCTTCTACAAGCGCCACGCCGACAAATGCGTCATAGATGCAACTGATGATGGTCTGCGGCTTTTCAGGCGCCAGTCCGATGTTGATAAGCATGCGCTCGATGCTGCCGGCGAAAAGCACGGAGATAAAGCCGAACATGAAGCCTTTGATGAGCTGAGTGACGGGCTCGCGCTCGTATTTGTCGCGCCGGTAGATATAATATCCGAGAATGAGTGCGGGGGCTATTGCCGCAATTAAAATGACGGTAGATGATGATTCCATGAGAAGAGGTTTTAAGGTGCGGCAAAGGTACGCATTTTTTTTATATGTACCAAACGCGTTTTGCAGTGTCGGCAAAATTGCATAATTTTGCAAGCACATTGAAATTTCGCGGGCGTATTGGAATAGTATGAAAATCGGGAAATTTATATACAGTGAGCTTGTGGCAGGCAGGTCGTGGTTCGACTGGCTGTTTCTCAGTGTGGGTCTTTCGGTGCAGGTGGTGGTGTTTTCTCTGACCGGCGCGGGTTGGCTTTCGGTGGTGAGCGGGGTGGCGGGTATCTTTTCCGTCATACTGTGTTCGCAGGGTAAGATTTCGACTTTCTTTTTCGGCTTTATACAGATCTCCTCGTATCTTTATTTGTCGCTTGCAGCCCGGTTGTATGCCGAGGTGGGGTTGAACGTGTTTTATCTGCTCTCGCAGTTCTATGGTATATATGTGTGGAGACGACGCTACGGGGTTGATATGCAAGAGAAAACGCATGCGCAATCTGACTTGGATGTTGTAGGTCAGGGTTTGAGAAGCAGGCATCTGCCCTTGCTGCGTTTTGCATTGCTTATGTTGCTAACACTCATTGCAGCTTTAGCGGCGGGCTATGGGTTGGAGCGGCTCACCGATGACTCTCAGCCTTATCTCGATGCCTTCACCACCGTGCCCGCCGTGGTGGCGCAGGTGCTGATGGTGATGGCATATCGCGAGCAGTGGTATATATGGCTGCTGATTGACTTGCTGTCGGTGGTGATGTGGGTGAGGGCAGGAGACTGGTGCCTTGCTGCGCAGTATGCCTTCTGGTGCGCCAACTGCATGTACGGTCTGAGCAAGTGGAAGGCAGAATAGGCTCGCGGTACTAACAAAAAGCATTTCTGCCCACTTTTGTGGTTATTTATAGGAAAAAGCGGTGCTGATTTGCGGGTTTGAGAAAAATTACTTAATTTTGCAGCATATTAGCAACAAATGCTAAAATACAGTATTAACAAAATACCTTAGTCTTATGAAGAAACTTTTTTATGCACTTATGGTGCTCGCAAGCGTGACGATGTTCGTGTCTTGCGGAAACGATGAACCCAATGGCGGCAATGGCGACATTGATCTGACCAAACTTGACAACAAAACTCTGCAATGCTGGGAAATAACCACGAAAGTGGGGAGCGCTTCGGAGAATGTGTATGTATGGGGGACTGAGTATATGGTAGGTCTCACGGTTAACGAGGTAACTAAAAAACTTGAGAAAGAAGGGGCAAAGAACTGCAGTGTTACTTATAAGGCTAACTCTGCTAAGACTGAAGATGCTTGTGAGGCTCTGAATCCCGAAGATGAAGATGATAAACCGGCATGCTGGAAGGTGACTATCACTTCTGCTACCTATACCGAAGTATCCTACAGATGGGACTACGAGGATGCTATGGAGGCATACATTAAAGCTATGTCACAGAGTGGTTTGCAGGCTACATTCGAGAAGGCTGACGCCGCCGATGAGGACGCTTGCAAGAAACTCGGAGAGCAAGACCCTCAGAACCCTCAGAATCCCGACGATCCGACTCAGTATGACAATAAGGT
Organism: uncultured Bacteroidales bacterium; assembly: GCA_946184695.1. Classification (GTDB taxonomy): domain Bacteria; phylum Bacteroidota; class Bacteroidia; order Bacteroidales; family Paludibacteraceae; genus Colicola. The sequence goes on from CAMHGK010000162.1 coordinate 3,931, forward strand.
AAAGAAATGCTGGAAGGTGACCATTAATTTTAGGGGTGTAGAGGAAGTGGAGTATGTATGGCTGACTGAATATGAGGTGGTAGCCGTTGTTAATAATGAGAAAGCTGAAACCGGAGGTGTGGCAACCGTAACTTACGAAGAGACCACGGCCAAGACCGAAGAGGCCTGCGACCTGCTCGATGATGATACGGAACAGCCCGTTGACCCTGATTTCGACGGCTCGAAGTACGACAACACCATCGAGAAATGCTGGAAGCTGACTGCCTCAACCAATGGTGTAGAGACAGTTCACTATGTGTGGGAGACCGAGTATGAGATTGCTTATGAGTGCTTCGTTTTAGGAAAGCAAACATCAGTTACTGCCACTTATGAGGCAACAACCGAAGCTACCGAAGAAGCTTGCGAAAGTGTAGAAGACGCGCAAACTAAAGATGCAGTATGCTGGGAAATCACTTCTAAGGTGATGGGTATGGAGTTGAAATCATATTACTGGGGTAGCGAGGCTGATTTGGTTGTGATTGTTGAGACCATCAAACAGAACCTTGAGAAAGAAATAGGTTCGAGCGATGCAGTTGAGATTTCGTATAGTAAGACTGATATTGCCGACGAATATACCTGCGAAGAGAAAAACAATGAAGGAAGTATGTCGGGAGGCTCGTGCTGGAAGCTGACAATGAGCATGATGGGGACACCTATTTCCGAGATGTATGTGTGGGCTCCTGAGGCTGCATTGGCTCAGGTGATAGAGGGTATGAAATCTCAAATGGGCGATGCGGTTACTATCACCTACGAGGCAGCCGATATTCAAGATGAGGACGCTTGCAA
>CAMHGK010000163.1 GCA_946184695.1 uncultured Bacteroidales bacterium
GCCAACGAGCTACGACGCTGCACACTAACGGCACCGTTCAGCGGAGTAATCGGCTCTGCCGATGTCGTTGTCGGACAGACGCTGCTGCCGATGCAACCCGTAGTGACACTGCTAAATACCAGCAGCATGAATGTGGTGTTTGCCATAACGGAGAACGACCTCGACAAAGTGCAGAAGAACAGCACGGTGGACATAGAATTAGGCACGGCAGGCGAACACACGGAAGGACGCGTGACCGAGAAGTCGCTCGTGAGAAACGACCTGACGCGCACCTATAACATCAAGGCACGGTTTGATAAGACCCAGCGGACGCTTGTTCCCGGAATGAGCTGCAAAGTACATCTGTACGATGAGCGTCAAGAGATTGTGATACCGGCACACTGCCTTAGCATACGCCGCGAGGGACCTGCCGTATGGGTAGTTACCGACGGCAAGGCACACCTTATAGCCGTCACGACAAGCGGATATGCCAAGAACGGAGTGATAATAAAAAGCGGACTTGCCACAACCGACACCATAGTGGTAGCCGGCTACCAGAATCTGTTTGAGGGAGCACAAGTCAGCATTAAGTGAGCATGTACAAGCGGAATCATATAATATCAGCCATGCGGTACCACAAGATAGTGTTTTTTGTGGTGATATGCCTGTTGCTGTTCGGCATACTGAGTCTGCCCAACATGAACAAGGATGAGTTTCCGCAGTTCACCATACGCCAGGGTGTAGTGGTGGCTCTATATCCCGGAGCCACAGCCCAAGAGATAGAAGAGCAGGTGACGAAGCCGTTGGAGCGGTTTCTGTTCACCTATCAGGAGGTCAACAAGAAGACCACCTACTCGCAGACCAACGACGGCATCGCCTACGTGTTTGCCGACCTCAGAGTAGAGGTGACCGACAAGGACGAGGTGTGGAGCAAGATACGCGACGGACTGACGGTGTTCCGCCAGACGAGTCTGCCGCGCGGTGTCATGGGGATTGTTGTCATCGATGACTTTGGTAACACATCGAGTGTGCTGCTCGCCATAGAGAGCACCGAGCGCACGCCACGCGAGCTTGAGCACTACACCACCCAGCTCTCCGACAGGCTCCGCCAAATAGGTGAACTCGGCAACCTCAAGGTACTCGGCAGCGAGCACGAAGAGATAGCCGTAACAGTTGACCTTGAGCGCCTTGCAGGATATAACATCAGTCAAACAACACTGCTCGCAGAGCTTGCCACACAAGGGCTGCGTACCACAGGCGGCACCATTGCAACCCCCGATGGCAAAGCAATGCTGCACATCAACATTCCTTACAGCAGTGAATATGAGCTGCAAGAACAGATAGTGCTTCATGATCCGATGAATGGCAATGAGATACGCCTGCGCGACATTGCCGCTATTGAACGCCGCTACCGCAACCCTACTCAATATGTTAGATACTACGAGCATGCAGCAGATAGCCGTCAGCCGTCGGCTGACAAGAGGGGCAGCTGTCAGGTGATGTCGATAGAGATGTATCCGGGGAACAACATCGTGGCATTCGGGGAGAAAGTTGACAACGTGCTCACTGAACTGAAAACGGCTATACCTGACGACATACATATCCATCGTATCACCGACCAACCAAAGGTGGTGGACGAGTCGGTACGCTCCTTTTTACGCGACTTGCTGCTGTCTATCATAGTCGTTATAGCGGTGATGCTGATGCTGTTTCCGCTTCGCACAGCCGTGGTAGCCTCAACCGGTGTACCTGTCTGCACGGCTATCTGTTTGGGTCTGATGTGGCTGACAGGAATAGAGCTCAACACGGTGACGCTTGCAGCACTGATAGTGGTATTGGGAATGATAGTGGACGACTCGGTGATTGTCATCGACGGCTATAGCAACCTGCTTGAGAAAGGTTATTCGCGTTGGTATGCAGCCTCAGAGAGTACACGCATGCTATTCATTCCGATGACGCTTGCCACCTGTTCAATCTCGGGCATGTTCTTACCCATGACACGCATCATCACGGGTCCGCTTGGCGAGTTTGTGCAGCGATTTCCGTGGGCTGTTGCCTTTGCTCTGACTGCGAGCATTTTCTACGCCGCATGGTGCATACCATATCTTGCCACTGCGTTCATCGGCCGTTCTAACTCAGAGAGTCTGAGCCGCTTTGAGCGTGGTCAGGTATGGTTCTTCGACAAACTTCAGCATGCCTATCGCCATCTGCTCACTCTCTGCTTTGCTCACCCGTGGCTTACCATCTCCGTCACTCTGCTTCTGATACTGCTCGGCGGGTTTATCTTCACTCGTCTCAATGTACAGATGATGCCAAAGGCGGAGCGTTCGTGTTTCGCAGTGGAGATACACCTGCGTGCCGGCAGTTCGCTTGAGCGCACCGCCGAGGTGAGCGACTCGGTAGCCCGCGTATTGCAGATCGACTCGCGGGTAAAGAATGTCACTGCCTTCGTGGGGTCGGGCTCACCGCGGTTCCACGCCACCTATTCACCTCACATGCCCGCAGAAGACTATGCGCAGCTCATCGTCAATACCATCGGCAACGATGCCACTATGGCACTGCTCCGCCACTACAGCGAGCGCTACGAGCATGCCTTTGCAGACGCGTACGTGCGCTTCAAACAGATGGACTATCAGGCGGTGAAAAACCCGATAGAGGTCTATGTGCAAGGCGATGATATGGAGAAGATGCAAGAGGTGAGCGAAAAGATAAAAGCCTATATGTCAGCTCAGGACGAGCTCACATGGGTGCACACCGATTACGACGAGCAAACGCCGACGGTTCAAATCAGTCTAAATGCCGACGAGGCACAGCACTACGGTCTGACACAAGCCATGCTTTCTGTTTATCTTGGCAGCATGACGAGCGGTCAGGCACTGACCTCGCTCTATGAACACGACTACGAAGTACCCGTTACGCTCTACCTGTCAGGAAGCGACACGCTGACATACGAGCAGTTAGGCGACATGCTCATCCCCACCGCCATACCCGGGACATGGGTACCGCTCCGTCAGATAGCCACCCTTACGCCCTCAGCCCACCACAGCTCTATCACTCACCGCAACAACATACGCACCATAACGATAGGCGCCGACCTGAGAGGCAAGACCTCGCAGCCGCTACTTATGAAGCGGATTGACAGATATATCGCTCAGCAGATACGCCCTACCCTGCCTGACGGCATTAGTCTTTCGTATGGAGGTCTGACCTCGCAGAACGATGCCGTGATACCTCAGTTGCTGTGGTCGGTGGTGGCAGCACTATTGGTGATGTTCGCCTTGCTACTCTACCACTTCCGTAAGATATCTACCGCCGTGCTCTCGCTCTCGATGAGCATACTCTGCATCTTCGGTGCGTTCTTAGGACTCTACCTTTTCAATCTTGACTTCTCGATAACAGCACTGCTCGGTTTGGTCAGTCTGATAGGTATAATAGTAAGAAACGCCATCATCATGTACGAATACGCTGAGAGTCTCAGGTTTGGTCCGCAGCACCTGAGTGTGCGCGAGGCAGCGTTCCAAGCAGGGCTGCGACGTATGCGCCCTATCTTCCTTACCTCTGCCACCACAGCCCTCGGGGTGGTGCCGATGATATTAGCACACACCAACCTCTGGATGCCTATGGGTGTGGTGATATGCTTCGGAACGATATTCACCCTGCCACTTGTGGTGACAATGCTGCCCGTGGCTTATTGGAAAGTGTTTGATTAAAATTCTAAAGACCTGATTTTCGGGATCGCAGGATGGCCGGATCACGAAGGGACTTCGGCATCACGGGATCACGGGATACCGGAATCCCGAAAAAAAACAAAAAAAACATGCAATGCAAAAATTCTAAATATCTTCTGCTTCTGCTCTCAGTTTCTTTGTCAGCCTGGCTCAGCGCAGAGCCTCTGACACTTGAGCGTTGCCTTGAGCTTGCCGAGCATAACAACGCACAGCTTAAAGAAGCTCAAATGGAAGTGGAGAAAGCAAATGAGGTAAGGAAAGGGGCACTTACCAAATACTTTCCTCAGGTGCAGGCTATAGGCGGTGGTTATTATGCCCTCAATCCGCTGTTCGTCTATGGGATAGACGACATAGAGAACCAGCAGATTCGCGAGGCACTCAAGACCTTCTTCAATAATTACGGAGCCAACCTCGGTCTGAAAAGCGACATAGAGCTTTTCCAGAAGACCTATGCCTTGAGCGCCACAGCCATGCAACCCGTGTTCTTTGGCGGACAGATTTATAATGGGAATAAGCTCGCTGAGCTTGGCAGTCAGGCACAGCAACTACGCTACCGCATAGCTCGTCGCGAAGTGCTGCGGCAGGCGGAGGAGCAATACTGGCTTGTGATGTCGCTTCGTGAGAAGCAGAAGACTTTGAGCAAGGCATTTGAACTCATCGACACTACCGAGACTGCACTCACAGCAGCATTAGAAGCAGGACTCCGACTGCCTGCCGACCGTCTCAGACTCAACGCAAGGCGCGAGCAGCTCCGTCAGCAGAGTCTGCAACTTACTCACGGCATCGACCTCGCCACACGTGCTCTTGCACTGACAATCGGAGTTGACAGCATCACTCTACCCGACACCTTATTGCTCAACATAAGTGACGACACCACCGCACTTTCGCCATTCAGTGATGACTCACCCTACGGTCGTGAAGAAGAGCAACTGCTGATGCTCGACGTAGAAGCACAACAGATACAAAAGAAGATAGAAGTGGGTAAGAGTCTGCCTAAGATAATGATAGGAGCCACATACACCTATAACAATATCTCA
>CAMHGK010000164.1 GCA_946184695.1 uncultured Bacteroidales bacterium
GCTGACTCTGAGTGCCATATTCTACGAGCAATACTAAAAAAATTTGCGTATTTCAGTAAACAATAGTATTTTTGTAACTGATTTTGAGTTTCGACATCTGACTTTTGACTTTTAAGTTTTGACTTTCGACTTCCGACTTTCGACTTTCGACTTCAATTTCGACTACTGACTCTCGACTTTTGAGTTTCGACTTTTGACTTTTGACTTTCACTTTCGACTACTGACTTCAAATTCAATATACATGAAAAAGTTCTTTACTATTGTTGCTGCAATGCTCTTATGCAGCATCATGGCGGCACCAAGTCTTGTGGCAGCCACGACGGCAGACGGTGCTCTGGAAGGTCGCTTTACGGTCAACGCATCAGGCGACCAAGTAGTGTTCTCGCAAGGCAATTTGCAGTATAAGGCAAGCTCTCAGACATGGCAGTTTGCAGCTGAGCAGTATGCCGTGGTAGGTGCGACTAATGAAAACATAGCCGCCGACTACGATGGTTGGATAGACCTATTCGGCTATGGTACGGGCGGCAACCCGACATTGACATCGAACAACGTGGGCGACTATCTCAATTTCTCAGACTGGGGAGCCAACGCCATCAGCAACGGCGGCAATGATGCCAATATGTGGCGCACGCTGAGCACGAGCGAGTGGATATACCTGCTCAGAAGTCGTCAGAATGCGGCTAAACTGTTTGCCTTAGGCAGTGTCAATGGAGTATGCGGACTTATTCTGCTCCCCGACGACTGGTCAGCTCCGAGCGGTGTGAGCATTGTGGCAAACACCGACAACGGTCTTTCATGGAACGGCGTATATTTCTATGGCGAAAGTCAGTTTGCGCTCAACAGCTTTTCTGCCGAGCAGTGGGCTCTGTTAGAGCAGGCGGGAGCGGTGTTCCTTCCTGCCACAGGCAACCGCCTGATGACCTGCGTTAGCGGCGTGGGTCTGCAAGGCAGCTATTGGACGGCAACGGGCGGTGCGGCAGAGCAAGCGCGTGCACTCAACTTCGCCTCTTATACTCTCAATCCGCAGCGTGACCTGACGCGCGAGAATGCATTGGCAGTCAGACTGGTCAAGCAGTATGAGCAGGAACAACAGTGGCTGCTACGGGGTGACTTCAACGAGTGGGACGAGTCGCTCGTGTTTGCACCTAAGGCAGGAGGCGAAAGCGGTATCCTATATGCCACAGCAAGCGACCTTGAGGCAGGCGTAACATATAAATTCAAGATATACACCGATAAAGAAGGGGGCATCTGGTATGGCAACAACGGCACTATGGGTCAGCAAGACCATGCCGGTTGGGTGTTTGAGCAGAGTGCAGGCGACTGCCGGTTGGCAGTGTCGGTAGCAGGCGACTATGAGTTCTCGCTCGACCCCGCCACGCTGACTGTCAGCGTCGTTTACCCCTCATCGGAAGGTCAGCAGACGGCTACCGACTGGTGGCTGAAAGGCGACTTCAACGATTGGGCAGGCGACAACTTCAAGACCCGTCAGAACGGTGCAGAGAATACCGTATATGCTACGGTGACACTGCCTGCAGGCAAGGAGCTTGAGTTCAAAATCAACAAGGGCGATGCCTGGTATAGCAACGACGGCACAATGACACAGCTGCACCGTGAGGCATGGGTGTTCTTGGCAACAGTCAGCACCAACTGCAAACTCGTGACGACCATCAAGGGCGACTATGAGTTTGCTTTCAACACAAGTGATAACACTTTGACCATCACTTATCCTGCCAACTCTAAGCAGGCTCGTCTGTATGAGTCGCCCGTGCGCAGCAACAACCCCGACGTCATGCTGCAGGCGTTCTACTGGGCTCATGAGGGCAATACCTCCACTCCCTATACCGCGTTTGGTGATGTCAACTGGAGCACACTGGCTGACGAGGCAGCCGACCTCGCTCAGTACTTCGACATGGTATGGCTCGCACCCTCGCAAGAGACAGCTGACTACACCGGCTATCTGCCTATGAACTACAGCAATCAGGGACAGTATGTCGAGGCTGAAGGTCACCACGGACACTCGCCGTGGGGCACGGGTGCAGACCTCAGACGACTCATCGACAACCTCCATCGCGGCGGGGCCAAGGTGATAGCTGACATAGTGCTCAATCACACCTGTGCCGGACATGTGGACGAATACACCGGTAGCGACAAGAACTGGTGCACATGGACCGAAAACGACTTCGGACGATATGGCAAGTTCACTCCCGACTATTCGTGGATAACCGCCGAGGATGAGATGTTTGCCGACGACTATATGGCAGGACGTATCAACCGCACTCAGACCGGCGACTGCGGAAATCATAGCACTGCTGCTCTCACTCCCGACGACAAGGTAGTGTCAATGGGCAGCGGAACTTTCGACTGGGCTTACTCGGAATATAACTCCATCTACTCGCGTGACCTTGCACACGGCAAGAAAGAGGTGCGCGAGATGAGTCGTGCCTACCTGACATGGATGCGCGACAGCATAGGCTACGACGGTTTCCGCTTCGACTTTATGAAGGGCATAGCCGGCAAGTACCTGCTCGACTACAACCGTACAGCTGCACCGTATTTCAGCGTGGCTGAAGTGTTCGATGGCGATATAGACAAACAACTCGGCTACCTCAAGGATGTCAACTATCAGACTTATATGTTCGACTTCCCGGGTAAGTTCACCATCTACAACTCTGCTATACGCGAGTATAAGTTGCAGAACCTGAAAGGTAACCAATATACTATGATCTTCGGCAACAACAAGAAGTACGCCGTTTCCTTTATCGACAACCACGATTCGTTCCATGAGGGCAGTAGTCTGTATGGCACAGCCAATACCATTGACGACCGTCAGGCGCAGATGGCGTTGGCATACCTGCTTTCGATGCCGGGTGTGCCGTGCGTGGCATTCCCGTATTGGAACAACTATCCGGCAGAGTGCAAGGCGTTCATCAAGGCTCGCCGCTCGGCAGGAGTACACAGCGAGTCGGAGGTGGTCAACGATTGGGCAGGCGACGGCTCTGTGGGCAACAACTACTACACCGCTCTCATACAGGGAACCAAAGGCTATCTGTTCCTCAAACTCGGCTACGACTCGGCTCCTACCGATGCCCCGATGGTGGCTTCACCTGACGGCAACGAGTGGAAATTGGCATGGGCTAACGAACATACCGGCGTATGGTACACCGGCGAGGATTGGGAATACCAGTTGCCTACGCAGACAGTGAACGTAAAGCAAGAAACACCGGTGACAAAGTTCATGCAGGACGGTGTGCTCTATATACAACGCGGCAACGAACTGTATAATGCTCAAGGCGCACGAGTTAAGTAATTCATAATGCATAATGCATAATTCATAATTGATAATTGATAATTGATAATTGGCAATTCTTTAGCAACCCGCCCCCTACCCCCCTCCCTAAAAGGGCGGGGGAGACCATGCGGATAGAATTCAATTCATAATGCATAATTCATAATGCATAATGCAACATGCAACATGCAACATTAAAAAATAAAAAATAAAAAATAAAAAATTAACATAGGGTATTAGTTATGGATAAACAGACAAGACAGTTCGTTGACAGCTTTATGGCGGAGCTACGGCGCAAGAACCCGGGTGAGAATGAGTTTCATCAGGCGGTGAGTGAAGTGGTGGAGAGTGTGGCTCCTTACATCATGCAGTATCCCTATCTGAGGGAGCAGAAGATATTGGAGCGTATCACAGAGCCTGAGCGGGTGATTATATTTCGCGTTCCGTGGGTGGACGACAACGGTGAGATACAGGTAAATCGCGGTTTCCGCGTTCAGATGAACTCTGCCATAGGGCCGTATAAGGGCGGCATACGTTTTCATGCGTCGGTGACGCTGAGTATAATGAAGTTCCTTGCTTTTGAGCAGACTTTCAAGAACTCGCTTACCACACTGCCTATGGGTGGTGCGAAAGGCGGTAGTGACTTCTCGCCCCGTGGCAAGTCCGACGCTGAGGTGATGCGTTTCTGCCAGTCGTTTATGACTGAGCTGCAGCGGCATATAGGTCAGGATACCGATGTTCCTGCCGGCGATATAGGAGTAGGCGGTCGCGAGATCGGTTTTATGTTCGGTCAGTACAAACGTCTGCGCGACGAGTTCACCGGCACGCTGACCGGTAAGGGCCAGATGTGGGGCGGTTCGTTGATGCGTCCAGAGGCTACCGGATACGGTGCTTGTTATTTTGCACAGGCCATGCTCGCTACCCGCGGAGAGTCGTTCGAAGGCAAGCGTGTATGTATCTCGGGTGCCGGAAACGTAGCGCAGTTCGCTGCACAGAAAGCAATGCGTCTTGGCGCTAAGGTGCTCACGCTCAGTGACTCGGACGGTTTTATCTATGATCCCGAAGGTCTGAACGAAGAGAAGATGGCGTTTGTGTTCGAACTCAAGAACGTTCGTCGAGGACGTATCAAAGAATATGTGAATAAGTTCCCGCAGGCGCAGTATTTCCCGGGCGAGCGTCCGTGGAAGATCGCTTGCGACATCGCGATGCCGTGTGCTACGCAGAACGAGATCGAGAAAGCAGACGCAGAGAACTTGCTTAAGAACGGCTGTTTTTGTGTGACCGAAGGTGCGAACATGCCTTCAACACCGGAGGCAATTGCCCTCTTCCAGGGCGCTAAGATCCTCTACAGCCCCGGTAAGGCAGCTAACGCAGGTGGTGTAGCTACCAGTGGTCTGGAGATGACGCAG
>CAMHGK010000165.1 GCA_946184695.1 uncultured Bacteroidales bacterium
GGCAAGTTCTCATAATGTGAGGTATCACAAGGAGTAGCGTGCGGCGCGATGCGCTTTAGCAACTCGGCAGCTGGTTCATCGTTGGGATCCTGTGGTACAAGCTTACCATGTATAGCTAAGTCTAAAACTTTGGCTCTTAATTTCTGCACAGTCTTTCCAATACCCTCTTGGTATTGTGCTATTTGTTCAAATGTACTCATAATGCTGATTATGAGCAAGAGGTTCTTGTCAGAACTTACGCGGATATATCCATATACCATAATTCATATTTTTGACTCTCTAATAAACATACCATATCCATGCCATTCTCTCAGATTCTTCGTGTTTTCCAGACTATCAGTCAGGTTGCTTTGTTCATTTTGCCGATTAGTAATCGGCGTCCTTTGTTCATTAGTCCCGAATCTGATTCGGGTTCAAAACATCGTTCATTGTGTCGGATGCCATCCAACTTCTTAAATCGTCCGCGACTAACGGGCGATTTGTTCTATGCCTTGTAGTAACCCGCCTCCGGCCCCATCCCTTGCGAAGGGTGGGGGAGAACTTGCGGACATTTCTATCGCTTGAAGAGGCTGTCTAACAACTAAAAGCGGGTTGCTATCGCGTGTAGAGACGGTATATATACCGTCTCTCATCACATTAAAACGAATGATATGCAAAAGCATTTATCTGCGTGCATATCCGAGAGACGCTTTGTAAAGCGTCTCTACCTGTGTCGGTTTCATCGCATGGTCTGATGATAGTCTAAAATAACGCAAGAGGCTGTCTAACATTTTTGTTGTTAGACAGCCTCTCGTTAATAATGTTAAATGGTCCATTCTAATATTAAAGAGGCTGTCTGATTTCTTGTCAGACAGCCTCTTTGATTATATCCAGCTCAGAGCAGAGAACTCATCAATGGCTCTTTGCTCATGGTGTATGTCAATAAAGCTTATGTGAGGAAGGTGAGCAGCAGACCTGCGGCAACGGCTGAGCCGATGACGCCGGCCACATTGGGTCCCATAGCGTGCATGAGAAGGAAATTGCTCGGGTTTTCCTCTTGCCCTACTTGCTGGCTTACGCGTGCTGCCATCGGAACGGCACTCACGCCGGCAGAGCCGATAAGCGGGTTGATCTTCTCTTTCGAGAATACGTTCATCAGCTTGGCAAGCAGCACACCGCCTGCTGTACCGCAGCCGAAGGCTACGATACCCATCACGAGTATCATGATGGTCTGCCAGTTGAGGAACGACGAACCTGTGGCAGTGGCGCCTACCGACAGACCGAGGAAGATGACTACGATGTTCATCAGCTCGTTCTGAACGGTCTTCGACAGACGGTCAACAACGCCACATTCCTTCATCAGGTTACCAAGCATAAGGCAGCCTATCAGCGGAGCTGCATCGGGCAGGATAAGTGCCACCAATGTGGTCACCATGATGGGGAACACTATCTTTTCCGTCTTGCTCACGGAGCGCAGCTGTTTCATCTTGATGGCGCGCTCTTTCTTGGTTGTCAGCGCGCGCATGATGGGCGGCTGGATGACAGGAACGAGTGCCATATACGAGTAGGCTGCTATGGCTATAGGACCGAGCAGTTCGGGTGCTAACTTTGAGGTCAGGAATATACTCGTAGGACCATCGGCACCGCCGATTATACCTATTGAACCTGCCTGTGCCTCAGTGAAATCTAATGCGTTGGCACAAAGGAAGGTAAGGAATATACCTATTTGTGCGGCAGCGCCGAGCAAGAGCGACTTGGGGTTGGCAATCAGCGGACCGAAGTCGGTCATGGCACCCACGCCGATGAATATCAGACATGGATATACTCCTGCCTTCACACCTATATAAAGGATGTCGAGCAGACCTCCGTTGCGCATAATAGCGCCATACGAGTGGTATGCAGGGTCTGCCTCGTCGAGAAAGGCTGCCCAAAGCTCCGAGTGGAACATGCCGGCACCAGGAAGGTTGGTGAGCAGCATGCCGAAGGCGATCGGCAGCAGCAGCAGCGGCTCGTATTGCTTCTTTATGGCAAGGTAGAGCAGGAAGAACGAGATGCAGAGCATCACAAGCTGACGCCAGTCGCCCGAGTCACTTTTGCCGTCGAACACGCGCACTATACCCATTGTCATGAAGAAGTCGCCTATCTCTTGCCATATACTCTCTTTCTCCTCACTATTCTCAGGAGCCTGTTCGCAAGTCGCTGCTTCCGCCTGCTCAGCGACCGCCTTCTCCGGCTGAACCTGTGCGGCTACTGCCTCATCGGTGGTGGCATCGGAAATGGTCCGGGCTTGTGCGGGCATGAAGAACGATAGTAGCAGAGCTAATGATATGAATATGTATTTTTTCATTGCGTCCGGGTTTTATTTATCCTAACACTACGAGCAGGTCTTCTTGCATCACGTTCTGACCGGCTGTCACTGCTATCTGTTTTACTACGCCGTCTTGCTCCGCCATCACGGCATTTTCCATCTTCATCGACTCAAGGGTGAGCAGGGTGTCGCCTTTCTTTACTTGCTGGCCTACCGTGACAAGCACTTTTATCACTGAGCCGGGCAGCGGTGAGGTGACTTTCAGTCCTTCTGCCGGAGCGGCCTTAGGTGCTTCGGCAACCTTAGTAACCTCAGGTGCCGCCGGTGCTGCGGGAGCAGGAGCGGGTGCGGGTGCAGGAGCTGCCTGAGCGGCTACCTCGATGTCAACAAGCTTGTCGTCTTGCATGACGTTCTTGCCGGGTTCTACGAATATAGCCTTGACGATGCCTGCCACTTCCGATTTGATGCTGTTCTCCATCTTCATCGACTCCATGGTCAGCAGCTCGTCGCCTACAGCTACCTTGTCGCCTACTTTCACGTTCACTTTGACAATGGAACCCGGAAGCGGCGATTTCACCGACTGCGTACCGGCACTCTGCTGAGCGGAATTGATAACACGGGTGGTCTGAGCTATGGTATTGCGGGGAGCTGCTTTCTTGGGCTCCTCTTTCTCAATCTCGACCTTGAAGGTGGTGCCGTTGACCGTAACCTCTGCAAGGCCGTCGGATATCTCGTTGACGGTTGTAGCATAATTGTGACCGTCAATGGTGAATTTGAATTGCTTCATAAGATGTTCTTTTTTTGTGATTGACAGATTCTCGGGTTTCTGTAAGATGCCCTTGAATCATTTAATTGCCTGCATTAGCGGTGCAGGTTGTTGATACCATAGAGTTTCGAGTTCCATGGCGAGTACTTGCGTTCTACCTTTTTGATGGTTATCTTGGTAGGTTCTTCATCGTGCAGACCGTTATAGTACAGATGAAGTGCCATCGCTATGGCGGCTGTGGCATTACCTGTCAGGGTGATATGCTCTGAGTTTTCGCTTCGCGGAGCTCCCACTGCCTCATGAACCTCATGCGGCTTTTCAACCTTGACGCGCGGACGCATGATCATGCCAAACAGCTTGAGCATATAAATCAGCAGCACCAATAGCACTACCACAAGCAGAAAACCCATCAGCGTCACCATCCATACGTGACTCCAGTTTGTTTCTACTAAAAGTATCATAATTACAAAGGTATGTTAGAGTGTTTCTTTAGCGGGTTGGTCAGACGTTTGGTCTGCAGCATCTCGAAGGCGCGTATGATGCGTGCGCGGGTGTTGCGAGGCTCTATCACGTCGTCTATATAGCCGCGGTTAGCTGCCTGATACGGAGAGGCGAACTTGTCCTTGTACTCCTCCTCTTTCTCGGCAATAAACTTCTTCTTTTCTTCCGGATCTTCGATAGCCTTGATGGCCTTTGCCTGCAGCACTCCTACAGCACCGCTTGCACCCATCACTGCTATCTCGGCGTTAGGCCATGCGTAGCACATGTCGCCGCGCAGCTGTTTGCACGACATCACTATGTGGCTACCGCCGTATGACTTGCGGACGGTGATGGTAACCTTAGGAACGGTGGCCTCACCATAGGCAAACATCAGTTTTGCTCCGTGGTCGATGATACCTGCGTATTCCTGACCCGTACCGCACAAGAAGCCCGGAACGTCAACGAGGGTCAGTATCTGGATGTTGAAGGCGTCGCAGAAGCGTACGAAGCGTGCTGCCTTGCGCGAAGCATCACAGTCGAGCACACCGGCAAGCCAGTTGGGCTGGTTGGCGATGATACCTGTCGAGCGGCCATTGAAGCGGGCAAAGCCGACGATGATGTTCTTGGCAAAGTCCTTCTGAACCTCCATGAAGTCGCCATTGTCAACGATGGTCATGATGATGTCCTTCATGTTGTAGGGTTTGTTAGGATCGTCAGGAACGATATCGTTGAGGCTGTCTTCTATGCGTGCAGGGTCGTCGTGACACTCGTAGAGCGGTGCCTCCTCCATGTTGTTCTGCGGAATGAATGAGATAAGGCGGCGTATCTCTTGCATAGCCTCATCTTCGGTGGCGGCTACGAAGTGCGTCACACCGGATTTGGTGGCATGCACCTTGGCACCTCCCAATTGCTCTACCGTAACGTCCTCACCTGTAACTGATTTCACAACCTTCGGACCGGTGATGAACATGTATGAGTTCTTCTCGGTCATCATGATAAAGTCGGTCAGTGCAGGGCTATAGACAGCACCACCGGCACACGGACCGAAGATTACGCTTATCTGAGGTACAACGCCCGAAGCCAAGATATTACGCTCGAAGATTTCAGCGTAGCCGGCAAGTGCACAGGCACCTT
>CAMHGK010000166.1 GCA_946184695.1 uncultured Bacteroidales bacterium
ATATCGATAGCAGTACTCCGCTTAGTCCTGAGCAGTCCATTCCCATACAATTCTTTCCTCCCCATAAATATGGAATGTTCATAAAATAGCGTGCTACTTGCCAGAAGTTGTCGGCGGTCAACTCAAGCGGACGCTCAGCTACAAGTTGCGGGTCGATATGAAATGTGGTACCTAATATGGCGAAAGTGCCGTCATGGTAGTCGGTAAGTCGGGTACCGGCTGTGAGCGGCATTATGATATTGGCATCGCTAACGGCAAAAGCCATAGGAAACTTAATGATAGCAGTGTGATCGTGATGGCAGTAGTCATCGTATTGTTCATCGGTCAACGGCGTTATCATCTTGAAATCGGCCCATCCTTCCTGACCGTCGTAATCGTTTCTGAGCCGCCACCATCGCGGCAGCTGTTCGAGTATGGTACATGTCTCGCCGAACATAAGTTGGGTGAGTTGCTCGGAGCCTTCGTCGGGCTTGTCGCGCAGGGGTACAACGCTGTGAAGAATAATGGCTTTATTCATGTCAGATAGGAGAAATGATAATTCTGTGGGACGGTTTTCTGTTAGTAACGTTTGATGACAGCAATGTCATGTGTGGGGCGACCCGTGACAGAGGAAACCAGTTTGCCGTCACGCAGGTAGTCGAAGTGCACACGGCCTACGCAGTGCAGCACTATCTCCGGCGTCACCACTATGCCTACATGGGTTATCTTAGTCAGGGTGGAGTCTGACGATACATGGTTGAAAAATACCAAATCGCCGGCGCGAGCGTCTTCGAGGCATTCGACAACGGTACCCTGAGTGGCTTGCTCAGAAGCATTGCGCAGAACCCTTTTGCCAAAGAGAGTCATCACAATGGAGCTCAGACCTGAGCAGTCCATACCCATGCAACTCTTTCCTCCCCATACGTATGGAATGTTAATGAGCGGCATGGCTATGCGTAACAGGTTGTCGTAGTTGAACTCAAGTGGTTCGTTGAGAACGTCATTAGGATCAATTGTATAGGTTTGCGATAGTATCTCAAACTTGCCGTCTCGGTAGTTGCGTAGTCGAGTACCGGCAGTCACAGGAATTGACTGTTGCAACTTAGGACTGTATATCTTAGTGTAAGGGGCTACTACTGCTGCCGTAAAGTCTGCGTTGACATATTGCTCATGTTGCTCTTCGCTTATCAAAGTGAGCATACTTGAGCCCACCCAACCTTCGTAGCCGTCGTAATCGTTTACTACTTTATACCAACCTCCCTCATCGTAGTCGATAACCCTACAAGTCTCGCCGAACAAGAGTTGTGTCTCTTGTTCGGCAGAGTAGTCGGGTGCACTACGAAGCGGAGCTAATGTGCTCAGTACTAATGCGTATTGAATTATTAGTCGTAGCATAGTTGTGTTGTTGCAGGCTGACAGAAACAGGCTGTCAGTTTCGGGTTTGTTACCAGATAGTCACTCTTTTTTCTTTTGGAACGAACATTGGCGACTCTTCGGTGATGTTCCATGCCTTGTACCAAGCGTCGATGTGCGGCAGAGCACCATTAACACGCCAGCGACCGAGCGAGTGGGGGTCGGTCTTGGTCTCGACGGCTATTTGCTCTTCGCGGATGTCGCCTGCCCAAACATTAGCGTAGGCGAGGAAGAAACGCTGATCGGCTGTAAAGCCGTCAACATCGGGAAGCTTATGCCACTTGGTGGCATTTTTATAAGCTTGGAAGCTTACGTTGAGACCTCCGTGGTCGGCTATATTCTCGCCGAGGGTGAGTTCGCCGTTGGCGTGCAAGCCGGGTAGTACTTCGATACCGTTGAAGTAGTCAACCATGACTTGTGTGCGTTGCTTGAATTTCTCGCGATCTTCGGGTGCCCACCAGTCGTTCAGGTTGCCGTCTTTGTCGAAGAGTGAACCCTGATCATCGAAGCCGTGGGTCATCTCATGTCCGATAACCACGCCTATGGCACCGTAGTTGAATGCGTCGTCAGCTTCCATATCGAAGAAAGGAGGTTGGAGTATGCCGGCAGGGAAGCATATCTCGTTGGTCGAGGGGTTGTAGTATGCATTGACGGTTTGGGGAGTCATATACCAGCGGTCACGGTCAACAGGTTTGCCCACGAAGCTCATGTAGTAGTCCTGCTCAAACTTCTCGGCACGCATCAGGTTTACCAAATACGGGTCTTCGCTATTGATGTTGAGCGCGGAATAGTCACGCCACTTGTCAGGATAACCTACTTTAACGTAGAATGCCGAGAGTTTCTCTTGTGCTTTGGCTTTGGTCTCTTTGCTCATCCATTCTTGTGCGTCGATGCGCTGCGAGAGTGAGGTTTGCAGGTTCTTGACTAATTTGACCATGCGGGCTTTTGCCTCTGCGGGGAAGTATTTCTTTACGTAAATCTGTCCGACGGCTTCTCCTAAGGTCCCGTTTACGGTGCTTACGGCGCGTTTCCAGAGAGGCTGAGGCTCTTTTCTACCTGACAGTACCTTCCCCCAGAAGTCGAAGTTGGCAAGGTAAAGCTCATTGGTGAGCGATGATGAAACATGGCTTATGGTTTGCCATGTGAAAAGAGTTCTGAGGTCCTCGATGGGTTCCTCGACAATCATTTTTCCGGCTTCTTGCAGGTGGGCTATCTGTCCTACTGAAAGCTCATCTACATGTATGTTTTGTGCGGCAAGCAGTACGTCCCAGTCGATTTGCGGAACGAGTTGCTTGAGGCTGTCGAGCGACATCTTGTTGTAGTTCTCATACGGGTCGCGCAGTTCTACCTGACTCTTGGCGGCAGCAGCAAGGCGGGTCTCAAGTCGCAGCACGGTCTGGGCTTTCTCTTTTGCTTTGTCGAAGCCAAACAAGGTGAACATACGCTCCACATGTTTGATGTACTGCTCACGGATGTTGGTGGTGCGCTCGTCGGTGTCGAAGTAATAGCTCTTCTCGCCGAGTGTGAATCCGCCCTGAGCAGTCTTGAGGATATTCATCGAGCTGTTCATCTCATCAGCATCAGCATATAGGCCAAAGAGTCCGTATGTCATGCTCAAGCCAAGTTTTTCTGAGATGTTCTCACGAGTAACTGTTTCTATCTCGGCGAAAAGCGGGAGAGCTGCTTCCAATCCTTCTTTGTCGCGGCGGGCAGTGTCAAGAGCAAGGTTATAAAGGTCTCCTATCTTCTGCTCGATGCTGCCTTGCTCGTGCTCGGCAGATGCGATGTCTTTGATGAGACTGTTGAGGCGCTCGCGGTTGTTTTCGGCGAGTTTGTCAAACGAGCCGAAACTGCTATATTCGTCTGTGAGCGGGTTGGCAGCAATCCAGCCGCCGCAGGCATACTGATAAAAGTCGTTCTGAGCAACAACGGTGGTATCAAGGTTGGCTAAGTTGATACCGGTGGTCTGTTGCTGCTTGCTACATGATGTGGCTGCAATAGTAAGTAGAGCCATAGTAAGAATTTTTAGATTTCTCATATTGTTCATTATTGATTTGATAAAAGACTATGAATTACGAATTATGCATTATGAATTATGCATTATCATAGCAGGTTGCCTCTGCCGGTGTCTTCTTCGTCGCTTTGTCCGAAGAAGCTTGTAAGACCAATGATGATAAGCATTATCAGCGACAGGGCAGCGCCGTAGTTCCACATAGTCAGTCCGCCTTCTCCGAACGAGCGCTGAATGAGCGAGCCAAAAAGAGTGATTTTGTTGTGGGTGAGTAGTTCTGCTATGGCAAATGTGGAAACGGTAGGCATGAAAACCATGATGATGCCGCTATAGATGCCTGAGGTTGAAAGTGGCAGAATGACTTTGGTGAAAACCTCGCGGCGATTGGCGCCGAGGTCATGTGCCGCCTCTATCAATGAGCGGTCCATCTTTTGCAAGGTGTTGTAGATGGGATAAATCATAAACGGCAGGAAATCATATACCATGCCGAAAAGTAATGCTCCCTCACCCAGCGGAATAGAGAACATATTAAACAACTCAACGGTGGCAAGTGTACGAAGCAGGAAATTAATCCACATGGGCAAGATGAAAAGCATCGCCATTACTTGAGGTGTGCGATATTCAGCCATCGCCATGACGTAGGCGGCAGGGTAGCCCAACAGCAGGCAAATAATAGTGGTGATAAGTGCAATGGCAAGCGAGTAGATGAAAGTGTTGACTGCTTCCGAGGTGGTGAAAAACTTAACGAAGTTTTGCACTGTAAACTGCCCTTGTGAGTCTTGGAAGGCATAAATTACAATAAGCAGTAGAGGGAGCAGTACAAAAAGCACCAAGAAAAGTATATACGGCCATGCCCATGTACGGCGGCTGCCTATCAGTGTGGAAAGTTTTGTCATTGCAGTGTTTATGTTGTTTGAATGAGCCTGCAAAATTATATAAAATTATCGTATCTCGAAAGTTTTTTTTAATTTTATTTGCACGTATTAGAAAAATGTATTACTTTTGCACCCGCTTTTGACAAAAACGCGTGTTTTTGTGGCGACGGGATGTGGCGCAGTCCGGTAGCGCAACGGTCTGGGGGACCGGAGGTCGCAAGTTCAAATCTTGTCATCC
>CAMHGK010000167.1 GCA_946184695.1 uncultured Bacteroidales bacterium
TGACAAGATAAAATTCCCGGAGTTTTTACAACGATTCAATTTAAACGGAAAATCCGATAATAATTGGTGGATAATCGGTCCAACTGAATATAATAAGTTACAATTGATATATCACTCTTCCACTCCATCCGAAAGGCAAGTGGCATGTTTTTGCGATGATTAGCAAATGAAACATCTTAGACACATATTACTAAGTTGCATTTTTTTCGCTTTTATTTGCAGTTGCAACACTATACACAAGGGCATCCCATATCTATATGATTTCAATTGCGACGTATTGTCAACAGATAGTTGTGAAATAAGTGAAATCATATTCTATGCAAACAACAAAGGCAGAATAATTAAGAATGGCAAGCCCATAGAAATAATTACCAAAACAAAGTATTACAAGTATCGGTATTATGTTCACAACTTGAGGGTTAAAGAAATTTATTGTGACAGTTTAAAAGTTGATACCTTACATAGCAATGTGCATTTTAGTTTACCCTTAGGAACCGATTCGGCAACTATGAATATAATTAATTCTGCAAACACATACATTACACAATGGTATGTGGAAACTGATAGAGAAAATCATGATTATATTTATCTGATTCAGGACCCATTATATAGCACACGAAAAGCATTTGCCTTTAAAATTTGCAAATAAAATAACTCAAAATCTCCTACTAACAGATTATTGTCAATATCCTAATACCGTATGATTCTAATATTTTTTTAGACTATTACACTACTGAATACACCGGAAACATTGAGACATACTACACACGCGAGGACACAACGAGACGAGTTTTTAACACTGAGGGATACTACCAACAAGCATTAACGAACTAAACATTACATACTAAAAACAATGAAAAAGTTTATTCTTTGCGCTATAGCAGCCACATGTCTGCTATCGTGCCAATGCGGACAAGGCAAGAAGGAGCAGTCCGCATCTCAGACTGTAATTGAAAACATCAAGACACGCGTCTCAGTTCGTCAGTTCACTGACCAAAAACCTTCAGATGAGCAAATTCAGACTCTGCTTGAGTGCGCTATGGCAGCACCATCAGCCGTCAATAAGCAGCCGTGGCTGTTCTGCGTAGTGGACGATGCCGAATTGCTCCGTCAGATTGGCGAACAGCTTCCCAACACACGCGTACAAAACAATGCACAGGTTTGCTTCGTGATGTGCGGAGACCTCAGAAAGACTCTTGAGGGTGAAGGACAAGAGTTCTGGATTCATGATGTATCAGCCGCTACAGAGAACCTGCTGCTTGCAGCTCACTCAATGGGACTCGGTGCAGTATGGTGCGCTATGCAACCATCAGAAGAACGTATCGGCAAACTGCGTAACATCCTCTCTATGCCTTCATACCTTGTGCCGCTGTGCGTAGTTCCGGTAGGCTATCCGGCTGAACAACCGGCAGTGAAAGACAAATGGAATACCGAGAACATACATTATAATGCCTTTTAGGCAACAGTAGCTGCAATAGTAGCGTCAAACCAAAAATAATGCTTTTAAGGAACCGATTGCTATAATCGAACTACACACCAAGAGCACTACATAGCCCCCCAAAAAAAAATGAAAGTTTATCCGGAAGATTTTGAAGAACGCATCGACTTTAGTTTCATTAGAAACAAACTGCTCAGTTATTGCAGTTTCGAGATTGGCAGAAGTCGAGTTGAACAGATGAAGGCCTCTGCCGATTATGGCACTATAGTTCACGAACTGAGTCAGACTGATGAGATGTACCATATTCTCACCGATGCATCGCTAAGTTTTCCTGACGGCACCAAGCACAACCTTAGCGATGCTCTCCACAGAATACGCATCGAAGGTATGTATTTGGAAGAAGACGAGTTGCACAACCTACGTCAAACCCTGACAGTAGTCAAACAGCAGAGTTCTTTCCTTAGCAGCCTTGACAAAGAGCGTTTTCCACTTCTGTCGGAACTCCCGCTTCAATACCCCACACAAGCCGCGGTGTCAGTGGTCAAGTCTATCGACCATCTGCTCGATCCCTATGGCGTTATCAAAGACAATGCCTCGCCGGAGCTCTCACGCATACGCCGCGAGATGCGTCAGGCTGAAGGGTCGGTATCGCGTCTGCTAAGCCAGATAATGCGGCGCGCTCAGTCGGAAGGATATATAGATGCCGACACAGCTCCTACTGTCCGTGAGGGGCGATTGGTGCTACCTGTATCGCCGGCATATAAGAAAAAGATAACGGGTATTGTCCACGATGAATCGGCGAGCGGCAAAACTGTATATATAGAGCCTACTGAGGTAGTGGAAGCCAACAACCACATCCGTGAGTTGGAGAATGAAGAAAGACGCGAGAAAATACGACTTCTGCAACAAATAGCCACCACCCTGCGTCCTCTACTCGAACCTATCACCGACTGCATGCAGCTGCTTGGAGCTACCGACTTCTTATCAGCCAAAGCCAAACTCGCCCGCGAACTTGGTGCCATAGCGCCGGTTGTGGAGAACCGACAGGCTGTTGACTGGCGAGAAGCGCGCCACCCCGTACTTTTCTGCAACTTTCGTCAGCAAGGCAAACAAGTAGTCCCCCTTGATATTGCATTGGGCGAAGACCGACGCATACTCATCATCAGCGGTCCGAATGCAGGAGGTAAGTCAGTGTGTCTGAAAACGGTAGCCTTGCTTCAGTATATGATGCAGTGTGGACTTATGGTGCCCCTCAGAGAAGACTCCACAATGGGTGTGTTCGATAAGATGATGATCGACATCGGAGACTCGCAGTCGATAGAGAACGATTTGTCAACCTACAGTTCTCACCTTAGGAACATGAAGTATTTTCTTCGCAATGCCGATGAAAGCAGCTTAGTTCTCATCGACGAGTTTGGCGGAGGCACGGAGCCTCTGATAGGCGGGGCAATAGCCGAGGCTACTCTGCTCAGGCTCAACCGGCAGCTTACGTGGGGCGTTATCACCACACACTACACCAATCTCAAACACTTGGCACAGCAGACCGAAGGACTCATCAATGGAGCTATGCTGTACGACCGAGGACAGCTGCGCCCGTTATTCCAACTATCGATAGGTCAGGCAGGTTCGTCGTTCGCACTTGAGATAGCCCACTCTATCGGTTTGCCCGAGGATATTATTGCTACTGCCAAAGAGCTTGTCGGTGACGAGAAAATCGATTACGACAAGCACCTGCAGGACATCGCTCGCGACAAGCGGTATTGGGAAAACAAACGGCAACAGGTACGCCAAAAAGAGAAACAGCTTGAAGAACGCATAGCACACTACGAAGAACAACTCTCGACAATAAAACAGAAACGCCGCGAGATGCTCGATGAAGCCAAGCGCGAGGCTCAGGAGCTGCTTGAGCGCTCAAATGCCACCATCGAAAACACCATAAGGCAAATAAAAGAGTCACAAGCCGATAAGCAAAAAACACGGGCTGCACGAGAACAAGTTGAACAACTCCGACAGACGGTCAACTCGACCGGTAGCACCGAGAAGCGTAAGAAGAAAAAAGGGCAATCTGTTCAAACCGACACCATGCCAACAGCCAATGCAGCGCCTAAGAAAAACGGCAAGCAGGTCATGCACGACTTCACTGAGCTCCGTTCACTGACTAAATCGCCCACTCCGACACGTATCATCACATCCTCAACCCGACAGCCATCTACCGTTACCGACGAACTCCGCCGCCGCAAGTTGTCGTTTCGTCAGGAAATCGACCTTAGAGGTATGCGCGTTGACGAGGCTCTGCAAGCCATTGAGAGCTATATCGATGATGCCGTTATGGTTGGCACAGAGAGCGTTCGCATAATTCATGGCACAGGCACAGGTGCAATAAAACAAGTGGTAAGAGCGTATCTCGCCCAGAACTCACGTGTCAGTGAGTTTCACGACGGCGACCCTGACAAGGGAGGAGCAGGAATAACGATAGTGGAATTTTGAGCAATTGAGAATGCATAATGCATAATGCATAATGGGGCAATGATGTAGCAACCCGCCCCCTAGAGAGTGTGTCAAAAATCGAAGTTGATTTTTTAACATGTCCAAAATTACCCAAAATTATCCAAAAATTATTGATATAGGTCAACAATTAAAGAAAATTATCAACAATTATTGATATAAGGGGGGTGTGCCAATAGTTTTGACACACCCTCAGACGATGCCGAGAGCAACCATCGTCTAATGTGAACACAATAATGTAAACACATATAAGTCTGTATTATTTTCAAAGAAGTTGTGCATGCTATCCGCACGGTCTCCCCCGCCCTTTGGGAGGGGGCAGGGGGCGGGTCAAAAAGTTGAGAATTAAAACACTTTTATTTAGCATATTACACTTAATTTAATGATATAAGCTCTACTAAAACACAAAACATAATGAAGAGGTATATTTTTCTTATTGCAGCAGCGATTTTCTCGCTTAACTTATTAGCCATCAG
>CAMHGK010000168.1 GCA_946184695.1 uncultured Bacteroidales bacterium
CTGAACATCGGGTTAGCGAGTTCTACTCCATTCGGGCGGCGTACTATATACGGCTTGCCGGCCTCAATAGCCGTCAGGTTGTCGGAGAAGTCAAGCGTCAGTGTGCCGGTGCTCTCATCGTAAGTCGAGCCAACGAGTGTCTTCACCGTAGCACCTTCCAATGGCGTGCCTGCGAAGTCGTCCAAGCTGAACGGCAGGCAGAGTGTCTGCCATGCGTTATCCTTATAGAGTGTGCGGTCGGTGAGGGTCACATCAACAATATAGTCGGTAGCTAACTCTATGAGTGCGTTATTGTCGCTATCGTCGGCAAGGCTGATGCATGCAACGATATACCAACCTTCGTACTCCAAACCGCCGTCATACACTTTCAAGAAACCATAGTCCACCCAAAGCTTACCTAAGTAGTCGGGCATGACATCATAGATATTTGCCCAAATACCATAGTACAACTCGTCATAGTCCCAACTCTCGTCTTTCGGTGCGAGGCGGTTTCGTCTTGGAGCTGATTGTGCTCTGTCGTATTCTGCTTGGTCGGTTTTGTAGCAATTGGTCAACGCAACTTCACCGCTACCTTTCACGAGGTCGAGGTTATCGGTTTTCTGCTCTTCCTGTATAAGATACAGACAGTCGGTAGCAGTCTTGGTGCCACCGTTGTCGCACCAGCCGAAGAGTGCGCCCTTGGCTTCTGTTCCGCCCTTCATCAGACCGGCATACACACAGCCTGTCATAGAGATATTGCTTTCCTGACCGTTGCCTACTATACCGCCGATGTGCGAGCCGCCTACAACATTGGCTGTTGCCACGCAGTTCTCAATAGTGTTATCGCCTGTACCTTGTACTGCGCCCACTATGGCTGCCGCGTACTGACCGCCGTCGATAGTGCCTGCTACTTTGAGGTTCTTGATTGTAGCACCATTGATATAGCGAAACAAAGCGGTGTAGTCAGCGTTGTCGGTAATGGTGGCGGTGATAGTGTGTAAGCCGCCATCGAAAGTGCCGCTGAAAGGATAGCCTTCTTTGCTACCGGCTATCGTCGAGACATTGATGTCGGCATCCAACTTGACAAACTGACCGCTATAGTTGTTGCCGTTTCTGATGTTATACGCAAACAGGTTCCACTCGCCTGTAGAAGAAATAATGAAAGGATCGGCTTCTGTTCCGGTGCCGGCGATTGGTGAGATACTTACTGCACCGTCATTCTCCTGCACGTCTGCGGCTTTATTCCCTACGTTGGTGGCGTTTTCCACACCGGCTACAGTGCAACCTGTATAATAGTTGTGACGGAGATGTTCACCGGAACTTGAACCGACAACTGCACCATGGTATCCATTCATGGACGTTGGGATGACGGCTCCGATAACCATATTTTCACTTGTCAGACTTTCGTAATTACTACTTTCTCCTATGATACCTCCATACTGCTGAATCATGGGAGTGCCGGCAGTACTTGTGATGACGACAGAACTGGTACAATGACTGATATTGCTGCGGTAATTATTTCCGACAATACCTCCGACCGTTACTAAAAGATAATCGGGAGACCGCAGACAGACAGTGTTTGTTACGTGGCAGTCGGTGATGTTGCTATTTTTCGGGAAACCTACGATACCACCAATCACCATGTAGCCGAACATGCGTGTATCGGAGAGTGTGACGCCCCGGATGCAGGCGTTCATGTCTGTCTTCGCGAAAAGACCTACCGGATTGGTGTTCGTGTCAGAATTACTATAGATGCGGATACCGCTGATAGTGTGTCCGGCACCGTCGAAATTGCCACCAAAGTTATTGTAGTAAGCAATGGGAGTGAAGTTATTCTCCGTACTTGCAGGGTCGTCCCATGCCGTAGTATGGCTGTAAGTGATGTCAGCACCGAGTTTGAAGAATTTTCCCTCGTATCTTTGATTGCCTTGGTTGACACGTTGGGCGAGCAGATTCAGACCCTCTACGGTATAGATTATATAAGGGTCGTCTTTGTCACCTGTGCTTACGATTGCCCAGTCCTCAGGAATCTTAGTCTGGGTATCAATGCTGATGAACACATCCTCGTTCGGCATCCTGAGGTTACTGCCATTGAGTGTGCCTGCGCTGACCTTGTAGCCGTAGCTGTAGCCCGGCTCAGGGCAGACGGCTGTATTGGTGAGCGTGAGAACCACCTCATCTTCATTGCCGTAGTAGAATGTGCCGTCGCAGGTCATACCCATGTTATATGTGGTAATGCCGCTGACGTTGTATGAAGCTGTGCTTCCGCCTACAGGGCTGACAGACTTGATGATAACATATTCATCACCTGCTTTGACCGAACGCGCACGCTTGCCTTGGTTGCCTGGCAGGTTGGCGGGGGCTGCAGAATAGCAGTTGGTAATTGTAGCATGGGTCCCATTGTGGTTGACAAAGGTGTAAGAAATCATGCCTTCGTACACACGTTTAGGCAGCATCAGTGAGTTGCTGACAGTGACAGAGTCATTTTCTGAATATCCGACAAATCCTCCACAGCTGAAAGTATAATTGGAAGTGGTAAAGACCCCGTCGAACAAGCAGCCGTCTATAATGACTTTGCCGCCGTTACCGTTAAGTCTTGCAACCAATCCTCCATGCATGCCTTCGACATGCTTGCTACACTCGATAGTCACCGAACTGCGGCAGTTGCGGAGGGTCAGCCCACCGTGTGCTTGGGCGACGATACCGCCGGCATATTGCGCAAAAGAGCGGATTGTTCCTGTCACGTGGAGATTAGCGATATTGGCATTCTTCGTATAGCAGAAAGGTGCAGCATAATTATTATCTGCCATATTATAGTTGAAGGTCAGCGTCTTGCCGTTGCCTTCAAATATGCCTTGGAACGAGTTTCCCTCATCTGTGCCAACCATTGTCGAAACACTCAGGTCGTTGACTAATTTGATATACTTGCCGCTGAAGTTGAAACCCTTGCCTACTTGCCGGGCGAAAGCCTCCCAGTCTTCAGTGCTGCTGATGATATACGGGTTGCTCTCCGTTCCTGCGCCTTGTGTCGGAAAACCGTCATAGAAGACGGCTTTTGCAATGACATTTCTGTTCGGCATTCGGAATGTATAGCCGCTGACATCATTGCCGCTGATGCCTACGCTGCCGCCATCAACTTTATCAACTGACATGCTCACCGACACACCTAATGTAACTTTCTGAGTGATGGTCTCACCGGGGAACCCTCTAACGAATCCCGGCTCAAGAGTGCCGGTACCGGAAATGCTGACAGTGCAGGAATACGGATACCTGAAAGCATCGCGATAAACATAGTTTTCACCGGGAATCGTATTGAGGACATTGGGGTTATATATAGATATAACTCCCGGATAATAATACGCTCCATTTTCGTCGTCTCCAATATACGGGGTTCCCTGACTGTGGTTGGTGTTAACATCGCCATAAAACATGCAGTCAGTACAGAATCCAACTTTTTTGGTTTCATTGCAGCCAATCAGTCCTCCTACGCCGGAATTGCCCGCAAGGTTAGTTACATTGCCCGACATACAGCAATAACGTATTGTTCCGTAGTTCTTCCCGCAAATGCCGCCTAACGAGGCAGCATAGATGCTGTAATGATTACTCTTGACATCTGCACTCACCCAGCAGTCCAAAATCTCGCCGTCGTTTTCACCGGCAATACCGCCGACTAATCGTGCGTTGCCTACATTGATATTGCCGTCCACGTGCACGTGTTCCACCTTGCCGCTGGAATGGATATGGGCAAACAGTCCCTGATAGTTGCTGCTGAGGTTAGGGTCATCAATCACGATGCGAATGGTGTGCCCGTTACCGTTGAACGTACCTCTGTAGGCATCCCACATCGGAACCCAGTTCTTGACACTCATGTCGAGGTCGTCTTCCACGCGGTAGTTGAGTTGATAGAAATACTTGTCGCCGTCATAGCCCGAACCTTCTGCCCAGTGGTCGCGGATGTAAGCCAGTTCGGCTGCCGTCTTAATGACTGCCGCAGAACCGTCCCAAGCCGGTTTCGATGTTGAAAAGCCGTCCCATTTGTCGGCGAACACTCCCTGCACCATTACGCATAGCAGGGCTAAAAGAAAAAATAACTTTTGTTTCATATTGTGATTATTGTCTTTAATTCATACAGTTGTTAATCTTGCAAATATGATTGCAAAGATACGCATATTTTTTGAAACAATAACAAAAAAACGCACCCACCATGTAAGATTTTGCCGTTTCAATCGTATTACATATAGAAAGCCCGTCGAACGGTTGCAGATGGCACACGATTTGCACTGAATAATAAGGGACGGCAATTTGCAGGAACACAACAGGGCATTTTTTTAGCAAGTATGACGCACGAGCAGTTCACCGATATATATTTGCCGCTGAGCGGAAAGATGTATGCACTGGCATACAACCTGCTCCGTAACCGTGACGAGGCGC
>CAMHGK010000169.1 GCA_946184695.1 uncultured Bacteroidales bacterium
CACCCGTTGTGAGGCATTGGCGTAACGTCGATTATCTCGGTAACGTCGATACCACCGGCCACACATGCACGAATAGCCGATTCGCGGCCGTTGCCCGGACCTTTAACGTATGCCTTCACCTTGCGAAGACCCTGATCGTATGCTACTTTGACGCAGTCCTGAGCAGCCATCTGAGCTGCATAAGGAGTATTTTTCTTTGAGCCACGGAAGCCCATCTTGCCTGCCGACGACCAACTAATCACTTGTCCGGCACCATTGGCAACGGTAACTATTACATTGTTGAACGACGACTGTACGTGGAGCTGACCCACACCGTCAATCTTAACAACACGCTTCTTGGCTGCTACTGTTTTCTTTGCCATAACTGTTTGATGAATTAGTTAAATTGATTACTTGGTCGCCTTCTTCTTGTTAGCAACCGTTTTCTTCTTACCCTTGCGTGTACGGGCATTGTTTTTTGTGCTTTGTCCGCGAACAGGCAGACCTAAACGATGACGTACACCACGGTAACAACCGATATCCATCAAACGCTTGATGTTGAGTTGTGTCTCTGAACGCAAATCACCCTCTACCTTATATTGGGCACCGATGATTTCACGAATCTTAGCTGCTTGGTCGTCTGTCCAATCCTGCACTTTGATGCTTGGGTCAACGCCTGCCTCGGCAAGGATTTTCTTAGCGCTTGAACGACCTATTCCGTAGATGTAAGTCAAACCGACCTCCCCGATTTTCTGCTGGGGTAAATCTACACCGACAATTCTTATAGCCATAAATGTTTTTTATTGTTTGTTAATTACTTATTACTACACAAATAGTAACTCTATTGTTTATCCCTGACGCATTTTCATTTTGGGATCTTTCTTGTTGATTACATACAGACGCCCTTTGCGACGTACGATTTTGCAATCAGCATTGCGCTTTTTTATTGAAGCTCTAACTTTCATAAGAGTAATTTGATTTTGAAGCCTGGCACCTTGAGTAGCCGCGCTTCTTATTTATAACGGAACGATATTCTGCCTTTCGACAAGTCGTATGGTGACATCTCCACCTTTACTCTGTCGCCCGGAAGAATCTTTATATAGTGCATTCTCATCTTGCCTGAGATATGGGCTGTAATCACATGCCCGTTCTCGAGCTCCACTCTGAACATCGCATTCGACAACGCTTCGGTTATCGTGCCGTCCACTTCGATTGAATCTTGCTTTGCCATAGATTTGAGGTTTGAATTATTGATACAGTTTAGTTTAGATATATCTCTCACCGAGCACTTGCTCCACATACTTGAAAGTAGAGAGTATGTCAGCCTTGCCGGGCTTTACTGCCACCGACAGCTCATAGTGGGCTGCAGGCTTGCGGTCAACAGTGCGGGCAGTCCAGCCGTCGCGCTCGATGACCACGTCTTTTTTGCCAAGGCATATCATCGGCTCGATGGCAAGCGTCATGCCCGTCTTGAGCACTATGCCGTTGCCACGGCGGCCGAAGTTGCAAACCTCAGGTTCCTCGTGCATCGAGCGTCCTATGCCATGACCGACAAAGTCGCGTACCACCGAGAAGTGGCGACGCTCACAGTGGTTCTGTATAGCAAAACCTATATCGCCCAAGCGATGACCCGTGACGGCCTGCTCAATTCCAAGATAAAGAGCCTGCTTTGTAGTGCGAAGCAGCTCCATCACCTCGTCGCTCACCTCACCCACAGGGAAAGTATAAGCTGAGTCGGCGTGGAAGCCGTTCTTCAGCACACAAAGATCTACAGAGATAATGTCGCCGTCGCGAAGCACTGTCTTCTCGGAGGGAATACCATGTACCACCTGCTCATTGACAGAAGTACAAAGAGTGGCAGGATAGCCCTCGAAACCCTTGCAAGAAGGGATACCGCCATTGTCGCGGATAAACTGTTCTGCAAGAGTGTCGAGCTGTGCTGTGGTCACTCCAGGCTTGAGCCCTTTGGCAACTTCTGCCAGAGTTCTGCCAAGCAAATCATTGCTTTCGCGGAGCAACTCTATCTCTTCATCAGTTTTGAGAAATATCATAACTGTGTCCTAACTGTTCAATAACTCCCGTTATCAATATGCCATAGCTGCACTCGAGCGTCCCTTGATGCGCATGCCGGACTCAAAGAATCCGTCGTAGTGGCGCATGAGAAGGTGACTTTCGATCTGCTGCAGAGTATCAAGAATTACACCTACCATAATCAGCAGCGACGTACCACCGAAGAACTGTGCGAAACCGGTGCTCACGCCTGCTATACGCGCAAAGGCGGGCAGGATGGCAACAATGGCAAGGAAGATACTTCCGGGCAGAGTGATACGCGACATGATGGTATCGATATACTCAGCCGTCTTCTTGCCGGGCTTGACGCCGGGGATGAAGCCGTTGTTCTGCTTGAGATTTTCAGCCATCTGCTGCGGGTTGATGATAATAGCGGTATAGAAATAGGTGAACAGGATAATCAGAATAGCGAATACGAAGTTGTACCAGAATCCGGTGTTATCCATAAAGGCGTTCACAAAACCGCTTGCCTTAGGAGAGTTGGAGAAGCCTACAAGACTGATAGGAATGAACATGATAGCTTGCGCGAAGATGATAGGCATTACGTTAGCGGCATTAACCTTGAGAGGTATGTACTGACGCACGCCGCCGTACTGGCGGTTGCCTATGACGCGCTTTGCATACTGTACAGGAATCTTGCGAGTTCCTTGAACCAGCATTATTGCTAATGCGAACACCACGAGCAGCAGGATGATCTCGGCGATGAACACCATCAGACCACCATTGCCCGTCTCATTGAGGCGCGATGAGAACTCTTGAACGATAGCACCCGGGAAGCGTGCAATGATACCTATCAAGATGATAAAGCTGATACCATTACCTATACCCTTGTCGGTGATACGTTCACCAAGCCACATTACGAACATCGAGCCGGCGCAGAGGATGATGGTGCTTTGAATGGAGAACCAGATAGTGTCAGCCATTACGAAACCGGCTGAACGCATCTGCACGTTCAGGTTGACCAAGTACGACGGTCCCTGAATGAGCAAGATGAGCACGGTCAGATAACGGGTTATCTGATTCATCTTCTGACGTCCGCTCTCGCCTTCACGCTGCATCTTCTGGAAATACGGAATAGCTATCGAAAGCAGCTGTATGACGATACTTGCCGAGATGTATGGCATGATACCGAGGGCGAAAATCGATGCGTTGGAGAACGCACCTCCGGAGAACATATCAAGCAATGCCATCAATCCGCCTTCAGTCTGACGATGAAGCTCGGTGAGTGCATCGGGATTAACACCGGGAAGAACGATGAACGAGCCAAAACGGTATATCAGCACGAACAAGAAGGTCGTCAGGAGCCTATTGCGCAGGTCCTCTATCTTCCAGATGTTCTTACATGTTTCTATAAATTTCATTATATTAAAGTTTTTGTGCGGTTCCGCCAGCTGCCTCTATCGCTGCCTTAGCAGACTCTGAGAAAGCATGAGCCTCTACCGTCAGTTTCTTTGTAAGGGTTCCGTTTCCAAGAATCTTAACCAGAGTGGTCTTGTGTATAAAGCCTGCGTTGAGCAACTCTTCTATACCCACTTTGTCGAGGTTCTGAGCCTCTGCAAGGGCTTGAAGTGTAGAAAGATTGATAGCCTTATACTCCACACGATTGAAGTTCTTAAAACCGAATTTCGGCAAACGACGCTGCATAGGCATCTGACCTCCCTCGAAACCAATCTTCTTGGAATAGCCCGAACGAGATTTTGCACCCTTATGACCGCGGGTAGAAGTACCACCCAAGCCCGAACCTGCACCACGACCAATACGCTTGGACGTTTTGATAGAACCGGCAGCCGGTGTTAAATTATATAATTCCATAACTTGTTAGAGTGTTTTTTGCGCGAGCGGGACAAGTCTCGCTCGCTCTTGTTCATTATTCAATTACCTTTACCAAGTGTTTAACCTTCTCTACCATTCCGAGAATCTGAGGAGTGGCTTCGTGTTCAACTACGGCATTTATCTTCTTGAGACCCAAAGCCTCAATCGTTTGCTTCTGAACCTTGGGGCAGCGAATGATGCTGCGCACCTGCTGAATCTTAATTTTTGCCATAATAATCTGAGATTAACCGTTAAACACTGTTGTAAGACTTACACCGCGGTTCTGAGCTACCATGTGTGCGTCGCGCATCTCTGACAATGCCAGAATGGTTGCCTTTACGAGGTTGTGAGGATTGGACGAACCTTTAGCTTTTGCAAGCACGTCCTTTATACCTACTGACTCGAGCACGGCACGCATAGCACCACCGGCCTTCACACCGG
>CAMHGK010000170.1 GCA_946184695.1 uncultured Bacteroidales bacterium
GTAGTGGAATAATTAACTTTGCACCTGAATCAACTGTTAGTTTCAGTTTTTGACTTTTAGCCTTAGATATTCAACTTTCGACTATTAACTATGACCCCAAAACAGAAAGATAGAGCCGCCAACTTCGCCATTGGTGCCGTGATGATGATGTCGGTGCTGCTTGGCTTGCTGATATTACTTGCCGGCTGCACCGCCACGCCTAAGGTCGTCACCGTCACCGAATACAAGGAGCGCGTGGTGTATGATACGACCTACCTGACGAGATACAACACGAGGATAGATAGTGTCTTTGTTCACGATACGACTTATGTAACGCCCGATGGCGTGGTGCACAGCGACCGCACCTCTAACCATTTTCGTGGCATTACGAAAATGGACACGATATACAAGACTATCGAGGTGCACCATACCGACTCCGTTCCGTACCCCGTCGAGGTTGTGAAGAAAGTACCGAAGCAGTTGAACGGCTGGCAGCGCTTCATCTACGGCAGCGGGTATGGACTATGGGCAGTGCTGATATTAGGACTCGTCTCCTTCATACTCGCCAAAGTAATGCAGCGACGCATGTAGCTAATTAGTACAGCGTCACCATTAAGAAATAAGAAATCAAAAATCACAAATATGACCATCCCTTTCAACCGCTCAACCTTTCAGCGTGATATGAAGTCGCGCGTATCGATGGCTCATCTCGCTCTCGAATATGAGAACATAGAGTCGTCTGTCGTCAAGGTCTGTGCCGAACTGTCGGACCTGCTCTCGCCTCTCGCCTACGAAGAGGTCATCGCCGTCGGCAACAAGGCCGACACCTATGTCACCGCAGAGGAACGTGAAGCCGCTGCGGCCGGACTCGACTACCTCCGTCGTGCCATACTGCATTTCGCTCTCTACGAACATGTCATCTACACCATCGCCAATATCACCAACGACGGCATCACCGTCACCAAGACCGACGACAAGACCACCATCTATAAGTATCAGCAAGACCAACTTGAGGAACACCTCATTGCCGATGCATGGTTTTGGCTCAACCGGCTCATCGATCTGATGAACCGGTATCCGGGTATATTCACCGAATGGGACGGCTCAGATCGCCAACAGTCTATCAGCGACCTGCCCGTCACTATCGACGACTTCCGTCGTTATGTCGGCGTCAGCGATCAGACCTTCCTGCTTTTCGCCGCATGGATAGTACGTGAGGTGTTGCGTGAATGTGTCTATTCCCGACTCCCGGAGGGCACACCGCTCACCGACCTGCATGTCATGGCACTCTGCTACGAGACCATGGCACGCGCATGCCGCCGACTCGCCTACCACTGCCTGCCTTCACCTATCCGGAGAGATATCAACAACGAGATGGGCAAGAACCACGCCGCACAAGCTGATACCGCTATCCGCGAACATGTAGCACAACAGTTCGCTGACAAGGCTCTCGGCTACTGGCAGACCCTCGACGCGGAACAGCAACGACAAGCCACCGCCGACGCACCCACATACCCCACGCCTCGTCCCGCCAACCCTGCACAGAAATTCGTCTGCTGACAACTTTGACTAAAAAAAACGCCACCGGACTAACCCGACGGCGCTTATTCTTGAAACTTAGAATATCGAAGCAATAATCTTATCTATTATCTCGTCAAAATATGGCTGCCTGACTACTCCAAACTTGCGAAGCACATCGCGTTGAGTATAACCGGTTATAATCTGACATTTGACATAACTCTGCTTTTCTAACTCAAAACTGAGCATCCCCTTCTTAATAGGATATGAGTATTGCGGATTTATATCAGGCTTAGAAGAAATCAGCACCATATATATCAACCCCTCTTCGGCTTCCTGCAACTCATCGCTTGACACAATAATAGCAGGGTGCACCTTAGTCTGACCATCTGCAAATAGGAAATTCACTTCTACTACATCTCTTTGCTTATACCTCATCACTAAATGTATTTTTCTATAAACGAAGCCATATTCTTTTGCGAGGTCCGCACTGCCGCGTCTCGCAATCGGCGATGTTCCTCTATCGACTCTTGATCAAGGAACAGCCCGCTACGAAGCATCCTATTAAGCATCATTCGCGACGCCGCGTTATGCTCATCGTATTTTAGAGTTATTGTTGCCATAATTGTCTGCGTTTGTTGTTCGCCACAAAAGTACAAACTTTCTTTTATCCGACAAAACTTATTGGTTAAAATTTTAACGGATAATCTCTTTTCTTATTGTTTTTTCTATTGTCAAGTATCATCTGCTAACTCTTTCTAATATGAAAACCATCCAACTCAACCATGGTGCCACGCTCTCGCTGCCTGAAGACTGGACCGAGATAGCCGACCTCAAACAGCGCCTGCAGGCGTTCCGACTGCTCGCTGACCTCATCGACGGCACTATCACACCCTTCCAGTGGAAGACGCGGGTGCTGCTTATGCTCACCGGCTACAGCCCCTCTCGCAGTCGCAACATCACTCCTAAGCAGCGAGAGAATATCAACTTCAACCTCGTTCGCCTTGCCGACAGTCTCGACTTTGCCTTCACTATCGACGACGACACCCACCGCATCTCGCTCAACTATAACCTCTACGACTGTCCCTTCCCCGCCGACACTTACTTCCGGCGTGAGCGTCTCATACAGACCAACCTCACCGCTCGGCAGTTTGCCGACATGGTAGAACTGCTCAGTGCTATCGGCAGTGCCACCGACGCTGATGAACGCCGCTACTACCAAGACCGGCTCTGCGTCACCCTCGCCGTTCACGACTGCGACGCCGACGATGCCGACGCCGTCCGACTCGCCGTCACCATCTACGCCACCGGCATCGCACTGTTCTGGCAGCAACACCCGCTCTACTCGGTGCTCTATGAATCCGCCGGGAACGCGAGCACCACTACCCGCAACGATACCACTACCGACAACCACCTCTCGCTCGGCATGCAAGAGGTGATACTCGAGCTCACGCAACACGGCTACGGCACACCTGACCACATGCCGCTCACCGACTTCATGGACGCCCAGGTCAAGCTCCTGCGCGATAACCTCCGTCAGGCCAAGGCCGCCGGCACCAAACTCCCCGACATCGCCAAGCAGACCGGCCTCTCCCTTGCCACCATCGGCCGCCTCCTCTGATGCTCGCAAGCATCTCACCGGACCTCACCGGGAACGCGAGCACCCCTGCTCGCGACAACACCAAAATCGCGACAGTACACAACACAAGCGCCACCGGCATCCCGATGGCGCTTGTGAGTATATATTCATGCAAGGCGTTTGTGCTTTATATACGGACCGTCATGCTCAATGATTATCGTTTCTTCTACCGGCACCTTCTCTAACTCACGTGCCAGCTTTCGCTTACTTTCTTCGGTCATACGCTATTCCTCCTCGTGATCTTTTGCAAAGTAGCAAACTTGCACCGAGTGTTGCAACGCTCTCAGCTCTTCACCGCCAAACTCATAACCGCGGTAGGTCTGACAGTGCCAGCCTGCCGGCAAATCTCTGTGGACCATAAACTCGCCAATGAAATAGTCAAGCATATCCGCTTGGTCTGTCGTTATTCGTAGATACTTCATGTCTCCGGTGCCGGTTTAAAAATTGATACTACTTCGCCGTCGTCGGTCATAGCATCGTCAATGCATAGTACTGTGTGCGGGGTGATGTTCAGAAGTCCGCAGTTGTTACTTCCGTTGTCGCCTCTTACGCCTATCCAGCTGGTATGCATTCCGTAAAACTTATTGCAAGTAATCTCTACCGGCTTGCATTTCGGATTCTGCTCATTGAGTCGCTGTGCCATCGCACGGATGTCATTAAGTACTAACATATCGGCATCAACGGGTATCACCGTCTGATGG
Organism: uncultured Bacteroidales bacterium; assembly: GCA_946184695.1. GTDB lineage: Bacteria > Bacteroidota > Bacteroidia > Bacteroidales > Paludibacteraceae > Colicola. The sequence goes on from CAMHGK010000170.1 coordinate 3,838, forward strand.
TACTTTTCTCTGACCATATTCTTCAGTTCCTTCTGAAGCTTGGTTCCCTGACTGTCTGAAATATCAGTGAGAACTAACATTTTTCTGTTCATAATTGCTGTGTATTATAGTGGTGTAATAATGATATTGCCTTTTTCTTCGGGGTGATACTCGAGCAAGATGGAGGCATACTCTTTGCAGGCCTCGAGTGTGCCGCTGAAGATACTATTGGTGGCACAACCGTTCCTTATCGGCGAGACGCAATGCCAACCTGCTTGCTTTTGCAATTCATGCAGTTTGCTCTCTGACTGTTCAATGGTGGAGGTTAAGTCCACACCTTCGTTGCGTAAGATACGCAGGGTATAGATAGCTGATTGCAGATGCTTGATCAATTTTCCTTACATCTATATTTAATTCTTTTATTTTATGTCCAAGTTCATTATGTCTCGATATACATTGGGGACATAAGATCGG
>CAMHGK010000171.1 GCA_946184695.1 uncultured Bacteroidales bacterium
GAGGCACGGTTGCCAATCTCAAGTGTGCGTATCTGCGTCTCTACGTCCTCGCCGTTCAATGTGACATGCTGACCATCAGTTGCTTGCATGAAGCGTATGCTTATATCAGGCAGCTGGCGCTCTACCCATTGGGCATCGTCCAACAGCTCCGGCTTGCCCTGCTCTGCTGCTTTCCTACTCAGGTGCAAAGCCACAGCGCGGTACATGGCACCGGTGTCAACATAGGTGTAACCTACTGCGCGTGCCAACTGCTTGGCAATGGTGGACTTGCCGCAAGACGAGTAGCCGTCGATGGCAACTATTATCTTTTTCTTTTCTTCCGTCATGATAAATCATAGTGGTTGATTGCGGCGCAAAATTACTAAAAGATGAGAAAACGCGCAAATATATTTGCAAGGGTGGGGAAAATGTCGTACCTTTGCAGCCGTAATCGAAAAGAGGATAGATTTGACTGCTTGCAACCTCTATAAAACAATGCTAAAATTGCCGCACAAGCCGCTTAAACAGTCAGGCTTGCGCTTTTTTTTAGACCGCTTTGCTGTTATAGAATACTTAGACTGCTTTGCTGTTTTAGAATATTTATACCGCGTTGCTATTTTAGAATACTTAGACTGCTTTGCTATTTTAGAATACTTAGACCGCTTTGCTGTTATAGAATACTTAGAGTGCTTTGCTATTTTAGAATATTTAGACCGCTTTGCTGAATGTAGAATAGTTGCTATCCGCATGGTCTCCCCCGCCCTTTGGGAGAAGCGATACAGCCGCACCGAGAAACGTCCGGTGGACGGTTCGAGGAGTAAGTGCGGCGCGCGAGTGCGACGGCAGGAGCACATTGAACTCCTTATGACAGGGGGATAGGGGGCGGGGGAATAAATCATTAAATCATTAAATCATTAAATCATTAAAACATTAAAAATATGTATTTTTTCACTTCAGAGTCAGTTTCTCAGGGTCATCCTGATAAGGTGGCGGATCAGATTTCCGATGCCATACTTGATAACTTCCTTGCTTTCGACCCGCAGTCGCATGTGGCATGCGAGACGCTTGTTACCACCGGTCAGGTGGTGGTGGCGGGTGAGGTCAACTCACAGGTCTATGTCGATGTGCAGCATGTGGTTCGCGAGACCATCAACCGTATAGGTTACACTCGCTCAGAGTACCGCTTTGATGGCGAGTCGTGCGGTGTGCTTACCGCCCTGCATGAGCAGTCGGCTGACATCAACCGAGGTGTTAGCCGAGGCGAGCAGGCGGAGCAAGGTGCAGGCGACCAGGGTATGATGTTCGGTTACGCTACCACCGAGACCGACAACTTTATGCCCCTCACCCTCGACTTGGCGCATACCCTTATGTTCACACTTGCGCGTATACGCGAGCAGGGCGAGCAGATGACCTACCTCCGTCCTGATGCTAAGTCGCAGGTAACCATCGAATACGACGATAACAACCGTCCTGTACGCATCGACACTATCGTCGTCTCAACACAGCATGACGAAGGGGTCAGTCAAGAACAAATAAAAAACGATGTCATCAGAATTTTGTTGCCTCGTGTGGCTAAGCGCGACTCGCGCTACCATGCGTTGCTTGACCGTTTTCTCAGCGAACTCTGCGATAGCAAGACCGCCAAGCTTTTAGTCAACCCCACCGGACAGTTCGTCATCGGTGGTCCTCATGGCGACACCGGACTGACGGGCAGGAAGATTATCGTCGATACCTATGGTGGCAGAGGTGCACATGGTGGAGGTGCTTTCTCGGGCAAAGACCCCAGCAAGGTGGACCGCTCTGCAGCATACGCAGCGCGCTACATAGCCAAGAATATGGTGGCTGCCGGTGTGGCACGCGAGATGCTCGTCCAGCTGAGTTATGCTATCGGTGTGGCAGAGCCTGTCAGCGTCTATGTCAACACCTATGGTACTGCCCGCGAAGGACTCAGCGACCGTCAGATAGCAGACTTTATTGTCAGCGGTGGACTATTCCCGTTGCGCCCGGGCGACATCGAACGCGAGCTGAAACTCCGCCAGCCTATCTACGAGGAGACGGCAGCCTACGGACATGTCGGACGCACCAACGCAGTTGTCACTAAGTGCTTCACCGACGCCAACGGCAAGCAACATCGGCGCGAAGTAGAGCTGTTCACATGGGAGAAACTCGACAAGGTTGACGCTGTAAAGCAGCATTTTCATTTAGACTAACTTGCATAATTTGCCCATTTCACCGCAACAACCGTGTTGCGGTGATTTTTTTTTGTATGTAGAAGTATAGACGATGTTTCACTTAAGTGCTCTAAGTCTTGCCAAAAAGTTGTATCTTTGCCATGTAAATATCAGATTTGTGAATGTGCCTATTGGGCAGTTAAGTTCAACATGGAAGTGGAAATTTTGCCAACCGACAACTCTTTTTTTTGTAAATGAACGCACCTGACTCAATCTGCGCAATCTATGGATTTTCAAAGTCAGTAGTGAAGCGGGACATTAACGAGTCAGGGCATGTAGAACGACTGTAATTATATGCAATGAAAAAGCTTGAGTTGTATCTTTTTTACAGTTGCTCTTGTCAAATTTACAAAAAAATGCGCAGATAGTTTGCGAGTTCAAAAATAAAGTTGTAATTTTGCACGCTTTTTCGTGAAAAGCGGTGAGAGTGCTAATATTCTTACCAAACAAACATATTTTTATTAATCGCCAATCTGGGCAGTGGCTGCACAATGCATAATGCTTAATGTATAATGCATAATTATCAATTATTTTGCGGCGTAAATGATGTCTGTCGGATTGGTCTAAAACAATTTTTTATCGTGAATACTTTAAGTTACAAGACTCTGTCGGTGTCGAAAGAGGCTGCCCGCGAACAGAAAGAGTGGGTTGTTGTAGATGCTGAGGGTCAGGTGCTGGGTCGCCTGTGCACCAAAGTTGCCAAGCTTCTGCGCGGCAAGTACAAACCGTCGTTCACTCCTAATCAGGATTGTGGCGACAATGTTATCATTGTCAATGCTGACAAAGTGGTTCTTACCGGCAACAAACTGACCGGACGCGTTTATCTGCGTCATACCGGCTATCCCGGCGGACAGCGCGAATATACCGCTGCCGACCTCATGGCTAAGGGTCCCGAGTTCCTCCTTCGCAAGGTGGTTAAGGGTATGCTCCCAAAGAATCGTCTTGGCAACCAGATTATCAAGAATCTGTACGTGTATGCAGGTACGGAGCATCCTCATGAGGCTCAGCAACCCAAACAAATAGATATCAACTCACTTAAATAATATTGAACAATGGAAGTAATAAATGCCTTAGGAAGAAGAAAAGCAGCTGTGGCTCGCGTTTTCGTTAGTGAAGGTCAGGGTAAGATAACCATCAACAAGCGTGACTTGGAGGTGTATTTTCCTTCTTCGATTCTTCAATATATAGTTAAGCAACCGCTCAACAAACTCGGAGTGGCTGAGAAGTATGATATCCGCGTTAACCTTGACGGCGGCGGCTACAAAGGTCAGGCAGAAGCTCTGCGCCTTGCTATCGCTCGTGCACTGGTTAAGATCAATCCCGAGGACAAGAGTGCCCTGAAAGCTGAAGGCTTCCTCACCCGCGATGCACGCGAGGTTGAGCGTAAGAAACCCGGTCAGCCCAAAGCTCGTAAGCACTTCCAATTCTCGAAGCGTTAAACTCGTCCGGCTGTATGCCTGCTTGCAGCGTTTGCTTGCACATTGTCGGTATATGGTCGCATAAGTTTTCGGAAGTTGGAAACTATTAAACCTAAACTGCAGGGATTTGCCACTCGTGGCAACTACCCTGCGGTTGTCTTGGTTACTCAAAGGCAGTTCTCGCCTGCACACAAGTCTGATGCATAATTTGTAATGCATACTGCATAATTTATGGTAGTGCATATCGGCTTAACGCGCAAAAGGGTATAACCAAGATGATATGGGTAATATAAAATCAATTACAAACAACTTAATTCTTTTCTACAATGAGAACAAATTTCGAACAACTGCTTGAGGCAGGTTGCCACTTCGGTCACCTCAAGCGCAAGTGGAATCCCGCCATGGCTCCCTACATCTTCATGGAGCGTAATGGTATTCACATCATCGACCTCAACAAGACCGTTATCAAGATTGACGAGGCTGCTGAGGCACTCAAAGCTATCGCCGAGTCGGGCAGAAAGATACTCTTCGTTGCCACCAAGAAACAAGGTCAGGAAGTAGTAGCACGTCTCGCTAAAGAGGTAGGTATGCCTTACATCACCGAGCGTTGGGCAGGTGGTATGCTTACTAACTTCCCCA
>CAMHGK010000172.1 GCA_946184695.1 uncultured Bacteroidales bacterium
ACATCAATGAAGAATCGGCGCGTTGTCTGTTATGCTACGATGCGCCTTGTGGAGAGAAAGCGGCTCGCGCTATTCGTGCCGCACGTTTTGATAACCTATGGACTGCCGTTGAGCTATTCGACCAGTTGACCGAAGAAGAAATATCTGCGGCAGAGGCCAATTGTGTCCACTACGACCGTCCTATTCGTGTGGGCGACCTCAAGGAGGCGCTGACCGCCAAATGCGATAGCACTCAGGCTCCCGCCGGCGCCGATGTTCTGCCGTCGCTGGAAATCAATTTCTGCGATATCACTTGCGAAAACCCCTTCTTCCTTGCAAGTTCCGCTATCTGTACCAATTACGAGATGGTGGCAAATGCTTTCAGGGCAGGTTGGGCAGGTGTGTTCTATAAGACTATCACCAAGGCAGATATACGCGAGGTTTCGCCTCGTTTCGATGCCGTGCGCAAAGAAGGCACTCCGTTTGTCGGTTTCCGCAACATGGAGCAGCTCAGTGAGAATACCTATTTAGAAGACTTCGATATCCTGCATCGGTTGAAGGTTAATTTCCCGACAAAGTGCGTTGTGGCGTCTATCATGGGACAGACTGAAGAGGAATGGATTGAACTTGCAAAGTTGGCTGAAGATGCCGGTTGCGATGCAGTAGAACTCAACTTCTCTTGTCCGCAGATGCGACTTGCCGGACTTGGTAGCGATATTGGACAAAATCCCGAACTCATACTATTCTACACTTCCTATGTCAAGAATGCCGTGAGCATCCCTGTGATTCCTAAGATGACACCTAATGTCATGACTATGACTTCGCCTGCACTCGCTTGCTTCTATGCCGGAGCTAATGGTATCAGTGCCATCAATACCATCAAGTCCATAACCATGAGTCATGATGCAGAGGTTAATAAGAAAAAGACCATTAGCGGCTATTCCGGCAAGGCTGTTAAGCCTATAGCCCTGCGTATGATTTACGAGATGACCGGCAATCCGCTTCTGCATAAGGCAGGCATAGAGAAGCACATGGACATCAGCGGTATAGGCGGTATAGAGACATGGCGCGACGCTTTGGAGTTTATCCAACTCGGCTGTCGCAACGTGCAGGTATGTACCGCCGTTATGCAATACGGCTATCGCATCATCGACGACCTCATACTCGGGTTGCAGCATTATATGAAGGAGCGCGGAATAGTGGAACTTAAGAAATTAGTGGGCGAGGAATTGAAGAACGTAGTTCTGCCGCACGACCTTGACCGTGACACGGTGGTATTCCCTAAGGTTGACCGCGAGAAATGTATAGGTTGTGGTCGCTGCTATGTGTCGTGCATGGATGGCGGTCATCAGGCTATTGCGTTCACCAATCGTGAGCCGCATATCATAGGTCAGAAATGCGTCGGTTGTCACTTGTGCCGTCTGGTATGCCCCTCCGGTGCTATCGGCATGGCAAGGCGTGTGCCTAAACGACAAAATGTTCAGTAAATAGTTCATCGGCTATAAATGAATTTTGTTAAAATAACCATTTTCGGAATACTACTCAGCGGAATTCTATGTGCTTGCACAAGCAACTCCGATAACTACCCCGAGCCGCAGTCAGAGGCTGACCTTAAGGGTCTCACTTTGGCATGCACCAATGGTAGCTATTATCAGCAGAAGTACGAAAATCAACCCGATGTCAGCCTTTTCCTTACGTCGAACGAAGCAGATGGTGTACAGGCTGTCAGACAAGGACATGCTGATGTGTATGTAAGCGACGAGGTGATGCTCACAAAAGCGGATTTGAAACGCTTGGGGATGAAGAAATCTTTTGTGGGCGACGAGGCTTTCGATGTGGCTTTTGCAATCAAGAAAGGCAACACAGAGTTAGCCGACCGACTCAATGCCTTCCTAATGACGGCACCCTTAACCGACATCGTCAATTATTGGATTAACGAAGGACCTTTTATCGAAGAACCGGCTTATACTATACCCGAAGGAGCCAAGCCTTTTCGCTGCGTATGTGCTGTAAATATAGCACCAATCAGTTATTTGGGCGAAGGCGGCAAATGGCAGGGATTAGATGCCGATATTCTGCGGCGTTTTGCACATTCACAGGGCAGACCTTTTGAAATGCAATATCAAGATATAGGTTCTGCTATCATGGCCATCAATACCGGTAAAGCGGATGTGTTCTCAGGCTGTCTTTTTATCACGGAGGAACGCCGGAAATCCGTGGATTTCTCTGCCCCGTACTACAAATGCCACTCGGGCTATTTTATTGTGGATCATTCTCTTGATGCTCGTATGGGACTTGGCGAGCGCATTCACATGAATCTCATTAAGGAGAACCGCTTCAAACTTATTTTGGATGGTCTTGTAGAGACAATCAAAATTACGTTCTTTTCGATTCTCTTCGGCACCATACTTGGTGTTGGTATCTGTGTATGCCGTCGTAGCAAACGTAGATGGGTGCGCGTGATAGCGGATATCTACGGCGATTTAATCAACGGAATGCCGACACTCGTTCTGTTGCTTATCCTGTTCTATGTGGTATTCGCCAACAGCGGCATGAGTGCTTCGCTGGTTGCCATCGTAGCGTTCGCCATGTGTTTTGCATCCGTTGCGGGTAATATCTTTGATACTTCTATTTCGTCCGTCCCAAAAGGCCAGACGGAAGCCGGACTTAGTCTCGGTTTCACGCCTTTCAAGACATTTATGGGCATTGTATTCCCGCAAGCACTGAAGAAAGGCCTGCCGCTCTATACGGGCGAATGTGTTTCGCTGCTGAAGAACACATCTATAGTTGGTTATATTGCCATTTCCGACCTTACTCGTGCAAGCGACCTTATTCGCACGCGCACTTTCGATGCACTCATTCCCCTTCTAATTGTCACAATATTGTATTTCCTGATTGCGTGGCTCATACGTAAACTTCTCTATTTGTGCTTACAAAAAAAATGACTTTCAGCTATGATTAGTATCCGCCATTTAACCAAGACATTTCTGAACCCTGACGGTAGTAAGATTACTGTTTTGAAGGATGTCAATTGCGATATAGAAAAGGGTGAGGTGATTTCTATTATTGGTCCGTCAGGCACCGGCAAGAGTACTTTTCTGCGTGCTCTGAATATGCTCGAACCGCCTACCTCAGGCGATATCATCGTTGACGGTGAAAATATCACTGCACACGGCTATCCGTTGGATAAACTTCGACGCAAGATGGGTATGGTGTTTCAGTCTTTTAATCTCTTTGAGCATAAGACTGTAATGGAAAATATCATCTATGCGCCGATGGAACTGCTGCATTTGAGCGAAGAAGATGCAAAAGTGGAGGCTATGGAGCTGCTAAAGAAAGTGGGTATGTCGCAGAAAGCCGATGTATATCCATCGTCGCTTTCGGGCGGGCAAAAGCAGCGCGTAGCTATAGCACGCTCGCTTGCTATGCATCCTGAGGTCATACTCTTTGATGAGCCTACTTCTGCCCTCGACCCTACAATGGTGGGTGAGGTGCTGTCGGTTATTCGCCAGCTGGCTAAAAGCGGACTCACGATGCTTATCGTTACTCATGAGATGCGTTTCGCACGTGATGTGAGCACACGTATTTTCTTTATGAACGAAGGTGTGATTTATGAAGACGGTACACCGGAACAGATATTTGAACACCCTGTGCATAGTGCCACAAAAGCATTTGTCAATCGTATTCAGAAGCTGGTATATGAGATTGATGGCGATGAGTATGATTTTCTGCAAATTCATACCGACATCAACCGTTTCTGCCAAAAATATAATATCACGGGTAAAGAAAATCTCGCTTATAGTCTGCTCAAAGAAATGCTCTTCACACACATGCGTGACATTCGTCCGCTTACTTTCCGCATAACGCATGCCGAACTATCCGGTGTGACTGCACTTGATTTTATGGTAGAGGGGATGAAAGAGTCGCCGCTCAGTGATGTAGCACGTGAGTCTATCCGTCCGCAGGTGAAGGAACTAATCGAAGAAACGACTATTCGAGGATACAGGATAAAATTTATAATTTAAGGGCACATCTAAAAATTAGCGAAGCGCACGTTTTAGTTGTCCCGAATAATAATTTAACATGGACACTTTTATTCTGCTTTCTATTTTATCTTCTTATCTACGCTTCGCTCCGAACGATCGTAAACGTGGGCATCTTGCTAATATTATTGATACGAAAAGTGAGACTTGCGCGGTCTCACTTTTTGTATCTGCCAAATTGTCATATCAGACGCGGCGGCGGTACTTTGGCACGAA
>CAMHGK010000173.1 GCA_946184695.1 uncultured Bacteroidales bacterium
AAGAAGTATGTAGATGGACAGCTACAAGGCAATCTCAAGGTGTCAAATATCTATTTTGAGCCGACGAGATTACCACAATTCGACGATATGGTCGTATGCATAACAAAACGAAATGACAAACTATATTTCGATATACAAAACTACTTAATGCAGATTGGGACACGTAAGGTTTCTATAAACTGCAAAATGAGCAATGATACATTGAGTATCAATTACAAGGTGTTTGATAGTGGTATAAATGGAGTTACAGGCTACGATGGTGGTTTCTGCACGCAGCCTGTAACACTATCAAGTGTAGTAATTAAAGACGGTTTGTTAGGTGCATGTTCTCAAAAGATTGCACTTCGTGAAAATGAAGCAGTTGAAGTATATCGCAGAAAATACAATGCCCCCGACGAATAATTAGGATTGTAGGACGTGTGCTTGCTATACCGCCGACGGACAGGTGATGCGTGGGAAGTTATGCGTCCTGTCGGTCGTTATAGGATATGTACATTTTTTGATACCTCGGTAAAAGCTTACTTTTAGTACATACTAAAAGGGGAAAATAGGGACAAAGGGGACAGATATTTTGTAATGCACAATTCTCAAATGTTTATCTCCCACGGATTTTGCGGATTTATTACGGATTATACGGATGATAGTTGGTGCATCCGTTCAATCCGTTTGCGTCCGTTTAATCTGTGGGAATTTTATAGTGGACGCTTTTCGGTGCGGCTGACATGAGAGACGCTTTATAAAGCGTCTCTACCTGTGGCGGTTCGCATGGTAAATTCTTATTATACGGATGATAGTTGGTGCATCCGTTCAATCCGTTTGCATCCGTTCAATCTGTGGGAATTTTATACAATGCAAATGCATAATTCATAATGCATAATTCATAATGCATAATTCATAATGCATAATGCATAATTGTCAATTGTGTGTGTATCGGAGAAGGCGCTATGTATAAAGAAAGAACCCTGCGATGCCGCTGAGGCAGATGAGCAGAATAGGGTGCAGGCGGAAGAGTGAGGTGACGGCAATCACCCAAAAGAGAAATTTTGAATAATTTTTGGTAATTTTGGAAGAAAAAAGGGGAAGACAGATTAGTTTAATTTTATCTCCGTTTCACTCCGAAGAATCCTAAATATGTGTATTATTAGTGGACAATTGTGTGATTCAATTAAAAGCATTATCTTTGCGCATAATTTTCAAAACCGTCGACATATGAAATGGAGAGTCTTGTTAACATTGGTAATGTTTCTGTTCGTTGTACATAGTGCTCAGTCGCAAACAGACAGTCAAAATCAGGTTTCTGCCTCTGAGCAGCAGACTGATAGTACGTTAACGTCGCAGGCAGTAGGTCCGTCAGCACAATCCGACAATTCAGCCGCTGTTGCTGACGATGACGAGGTTTTTATCGATATCAATCAAATGCCCGAGTTCCCCGGCGGTTTAAGTGGTATAAAGAAGTTCCTGTCTAACACTGTGAGGTATCCGCAAATAGCTAAAGAAAACGGCATCGAAGGTCGTGTTATTTGCAGTTTCGTGGTTGAGCGTGACGGCTCGATTACGAATGTGGAAGTCATGCGCTCGTCAGGCGACATGTCTCTCGACCGAGAGGCGATGAGGGTTATCAGAGCTATGCCGAAATGGAAACCCGGCATTCAAAACGGACAGCCCGTGCGTGTCAAGTACACCATGCCGGTCAACTTCAACCTCTGAGCACTGACTCCTTGGATGGCGAAGATGGCACCAATATATTACACGCTACATATATAGGTGTCATTTTTTCGATTTCTCTTTACACCACGTAGAGACGAGGCTTCGACTCGTCTCCCACCCGCATGGCACACCCCTTCCCATTTTTATTTTGGGTAATTTTGGGTAATTTTTGACAACTTAAAAAAAGAAAAACGAAGTTTTTCGTTAAAGTAGATGACCAATAAGTATAATTCGTTGATTATCCGGTGTGGGAAGTTTAGTATATAAATAGAAGATGAGAAATCTAATTTTAGCTGTAAAGGAAGAACCCTGCGATGCCGCTGAGGCAGATGAGCAGAATAGGGTGCAGTCGGAAGATTGCGGTGCCGGCAATCACCAAAAGAAAGAGCAGCAGACTCCAGTGGTCGATGAAGTTGTCGGGCGTCATGAGCAGCAAAGCCGCCGCTGCTATCAAGCCTACCACCACATATTTGAGTCCTTGCAGAACGCCTTGTACGTAGATGTTGTCTTTGAAGCGGAAATATATTCGGCACAGGGACAACATTATTATCAGTGATGGCAGGATGATGGCGAAAGTGGTGAGCAGGCTGCCCAAGGCAGACCCCGTAGTGGTGTAGCCTACGTAGGTGGCGGCATTGATACCTATCGGACCCGGGGTCATCTGTGAGATGGCCACCATGTCGGTAAACTCCTGAGCCGTCATCCAGCCATAGCGCTCCACTACCTCGTTTTGGATGAGCGATAGAATGGCATAGCCCCCTCCGAAGCCAAACAGACCAATCTTAAAGAACGATATGAAGAGTTGCAGATAGAGCATGCAGGTTTAATGTTTTAATGTTTTAATGTTTTAATGTTGCATGTTTTCTTAAATTGTTAAAATATGTAATAGCGAGTGCGGCAATGATGGTCAGTATTATTATATACACGGGCGATATGTCGCATAGCCAAACCAACAGCGCAACCGAAACAGGTATGAGCAGCAGAAGCAGTCGCCACCATTCGGTCTTTGGCTTGCCGGCGGTCTTTGTTTCGGATTCTGATGTTTCAGCCTTTGTATCCGATGTCTCTGTCTGTTTTTTTTCTATCTTAGGTATCATTCCTGCCGTTTTAGCCATACGGTACAGCGGCGATACTATCAGTGCTACCACAGCCGGTCTGATGCCCTTCATCACGGCTCCCACCTCAGGCATGTTCTTATAGCGGGTGAATACAGCAGCGATGAGAAGTATGATAACGAAAGACGGCAGCACGGCGCCTAAAACGGTAAACAGCACTCCGCGCCACCCTCGTATGGCATATCCAACGAATATGGCAGTGTTGACGGCAATGATACCCGGTGCCGACTGTGCAAGCGCAAGCATGCTGAGGAACTCATCGCGGCTAATCCACTTGCGGTTGTCCACGACCTCGCGCTCTACAAGCGGTATCATGGCATACCCTCCACCAAGAGTAAAGGTGCCGATTTTAAGAAATGTCCAAAAGAGTTGTAAGTAAAGCACGCAGCTTTAATGATTTAATGTTCTAATGATTTAATGTTCTAATGTGCACCCGCCACCTGCCCCCTCCCTCGCGAGGGCTGGGGAGACCATGCGGATAGAATGTTTTTTGACTTGTGATTTCCGCTTCCGACTATTGCTTTTTGACCTCGTACTGAGCCGACATCTTGCGAAAGCGGTCGGCGGTGCGCGACACTTTCTTTACGTAGCTGACTGTTTCCTTTGCATTGCTGAACGCACCAAACAAGACAACGGAGTCGTTGGCATAGGTATCGGTCTGCAACTGACTGAGCCAATATTCGGTGTTGTCGTACCAAACGTATGGACTCCGACCGTAGCGTTTGGCGAGCCTGCGGGCGTCCATGATATGTGCGGGTCCGGCATTGTAGGAGGCCAGAACAAACCGAGTCTGCTCTGTAGAGTCGCTGATGAAACTATAGATCTGTTGCAGTCGGCTTATGTACTCCGCTCCTGCGCGTATGTTCTCTTTGGGGATCCAGACGGTGGAGTCGTTGAGGTTGAATCTGCCGGCGGTCTTTGGCATGAGTTGCATGAGCCCTTGTGCTCCCTGATGCGAGCATGCCAGCGGGTTGAAGCGCGACTCCTCATAGCACACCGCCGCAAGCAGCTGCCAGTCCCAACCGATGGTGGGGGCATACTGCTCGAATATCTGCTGATAAGGCACCAACTCCACCACCTGCACCGATTCATCATCCGGCGCCGGACTGACGTCGCTTCGGCGACTAACAAAGCCTGACAGCCCCGCCAAAGTCAGGACCACCAGGCTCAATGCTGCCAATATAATCTTAGCTGTTTTGCTCACCTTAGTTAGAGTGTGCTTCTTTTTCTGCAAGTTGCTGTTTGACGAACTTGGTCATCATGTTGATGGCTACGTTGTTATGTCCGCCTTGAGGTATGATGACATCAGCATAGCGCTTGCATGGTTCGATAAACTGCGCGTGCATGGGTTTGAGCACCCGCTGGTATCTCTCAATGACAGCCT
>CAMHGK010000174.1 GCA_946184695.1 uncultured Bacteroidales bacterium
ATGGAGGACAGCAGGACAGTGAATGTGAGTTATCATGCCAATGACCCTAATGTGGGATTTGAACTGTCAACCAACCGCTCGGCATTTAAGATGTTCTTGACGGATACCGGTTTGTTTGTGACTTTGGCATTTTGGGATAAAGACTTCACCGAAAATATCATTTATCAGAAACTGCTGAATGACAATCTCTCGGTAAACTTGGGCTATGTATATGAAAATATGGTAGCACAAATGTTGCGAGCTAACGGCAACAAGCTCTTCTATTATACTTTCCCCGATGGCAATAAGCACACGTATGAGGTGGATTTCCTGCTTTCGGAAGGCGCTAAGATTGTACCTATAGAGGTAAAATCAGAGGGCTACAACAAACATGCATCACTTGATGAATTCTGCAAAAAGTTCTCAGCACGCGTCGGGGCTAGGTATTTGATTTTTACCAAAGATTTGCGCAAAGAAGAACAGACTACGCTTGTTCCTGTATATATGACAGGCTTACTTTAAGCGTCAAACTAATCTATTCCTGTTTTAATTATGAAAACTCACTTTCTAATAATAGCAGCCCTGTTACTTTGCATCTCCGTCAGAGCGGCGGAGTATGTCGGCTCTATGCAGATGGCAAGCGGCTATACCTTGGAGGATGTATGCGTAAGCATCGACGAGCAGGGTAATCTGACACTCTATCGGGTGAAGTTCGCCCGCATGATGCCCGTGCGCGTGGATGTGACCATCCCGCAACTGAGTTGCGACAACGGGCACCTGACCGGCGACAGCATCACCCCGCTCATAAGCGACAAGCCCAAACCTGACCGCATCATCACCAACCTACACGGCACAGCCGACAAGCAGTCAATCGACTTTACCTGCCTCATCGGCGGAAAAGAAATGCATTATACAGGCAAAAACCTACAAATTTGCTCACGTTAGCATGTCTGCATGGCAATTACGAGCAAAAATGCGTATTTACACGCAAAATGTATAAAGGATATTTGCACAAGTCAGAAAATTTTCGTAATTTTGCACTTGAAATGTGAATGTTATCGCAAATTTTGCACAATATACAAGATAAATATTACGTGCAGAAATAAATATTATACGTTATGAATGACTTGGTTGAATATATTCACAAGACACTTGGAATGTCGATTGTGATAAGCGATGCACCTACCGACAGGCTGCATGCTCTACCGCTGTATATTACTAAGTCTTATCGCTTCTACATCACCCAGATAGGCGGCGTGGATTGTATATTGGCAGAAGTACAAAAGGATGCCGATTTCTCCCCCAAGCAATATGTTATCCACGAGCGGCTATTGCAGGCACGGACGGAAAGAGTAGTTGTGTTTGTCTTTCATAGTTTGGAGAGTTACGTACGTGCCCGGCTGGCTGCGCATGGATTGAACTTCATCTTGATAGGTGCACAGATACACCTGCCTGCATTGTGGTTGACTGTTTCCAAGCATGCACTCAGCAAGCGAGAGCCTGTCAAGACCATCACTCCTACTGCACAAGCGGTATTGCTATATTATCTGTATGCCAACGGCAATGATTATGAATTGCGTTTTCTGGCTGAACAACTAAACATGCCTTATCCGACAGTTTGCAGAGCAGTAGAGACGCTTGCCGGTTTGGGTTTATGCAACGCAAGCGGTTCACGCACCAAGTCCGTGCATTTCAACGAGGACAAACAAACTCTGTTACAGCAGGCATTGCCGCTACTCAAATCACCGATTAAGCGAGTTGTATATGCCGACCTGTTGCATCAAGATGCGCTGCTGAGCGGCTGGACTGCCTTGTCGGAATATACGATGCTTAATCCCGTTGAGCAAACATCCGTAGCTATCAGCATGGATGAGTATAAATCGCTCGCAGCTGAAACTATGGACGATATGTATATGCCGTATCGCATTGAGGTGTGGAACTACAATCCCCGATTGTTTGCACGCAACGGTCTGGTAGATAAGATCTCGCTCTACCTCTGCCTGCGCGACACCCTTGACGAACGCGCTCAACATGAACTAAAAGAAATGCTTAACTCATTATGGTAATAGGACTTCCAAAATTCAAAGAATGGTTTGCCGACTATGCAGATTGTTACGTTATTATCGGTGGCACAGCCTGCGATGAACAACTTAGCGAGGCGGGATTTGTACCTCGAGCAACCAAAGACATCGACATGGTGTTAATTGTTGAGGCTTTAACTGCCAATTTTGTGGAGCGTTTTTGGCAATTCGTTAAACAAGGCGGCTATGCAAGATGCGAACAAGAATCCGAACGGCGCAATGCATATCGATTCAGTAAGCCGACAGATAGCGCATTCCCGAAACAAGTGGAATTGTTCAGCCGAAAGGCCGATGTGCTGACATTGCCGGCAGATATGCATATCACGCCTATCCCTACCGAGGAAGGACTATCCAGTTTGTCGGCAATCTTGCTCAATGACGATTACTATCACTTTACCATTCAGCATAGTCGGTTGGTGGACGAAGTGCATATAGCGGATGTGGAGGCTCTGATTTGCCTGAAAGCGTTCGCATGGTTGGACAATCAGGCACGCAAGCAGCGTGGCGAGAGTGTGGATGCAAAGAATATTAACAAGCACAAGAATGATATCTTCCGGCTGCTGCCCTTGCTGCCGGCTAACTATTCGATTATGCTGCCCGATAGTATTCATGCCGACATGCAACTGTTTGCTGAGCAAATCAAAGACAATCTACCGGATGCTCATACCTTGCATGAATATGGTTTCGCAGAATTATCCCCTGATTTTCTTTACCAAACATTGTTAACCGCATTCGGCATATGACTTGATAAAAAGCCATGACCAAGACAGAATTACAGATATTAAAAGCTATGCGTCGCGATCGCCGGGAAGAGGAGATTGCGATGCACGGGAAGCTTATCAGTTTCCGCTACACTATCGCCCGCTCCAAGAAACAATATACCCGCAAGAGCAAGCACAAGAGTCATTGGCATGAATAAAGCCACCGAAAGGGTCTATTTTGGTACATGTTCTTACCTATCAAATGTATGTTTTTTGTCACCTTTTTATAACAAAAAGGATACAATTCGTAAATTTTTTGCCTTTTTAGGATATAATTCGTAAATTTTTGCACTTTTCTCTTGCATTTTTGATTTTTTTTTCGTATCTTTGCAGTCGATTTTGTGCGAACCCAACAACAACAATAATTACTGATTAAAAACCCAAATAAATAAACAACAATAATTAATACTGATTTATAAGAAGATTTATGATTTTTTTGCTGAACTGATAAGCGTAAGCGATTGCCGATTTGCTAATTTTTTCCGTTCGTTTTGCAAGACGGGTATTGCACAAGTAGGATTTTGTGTACAACTTTGCGTAAATATCTTAAGAAAGTTTTGTTTTTTCGAAAAAAAATTGTAATTTTGCGCAATTTAAAAATATCAATTGCACTGCTGCTGAGGTATTTTTAATTAAATTTGAATTTTCTTATTGAGAAGTATTATCACTTAGCTGACGGTTGCCGTTGGCAATTGGAAACATAGTGCGTTACCTACGTACGTTAATCGTAGGAGGAATCTTTCTACGCCGATACAATCTCCGCCATTCGGAGGTAAGATTGCAGAGGGAGGGAGGGTTCATAACATATTAAAATAGCGTTTATTGGCGCTTTGTATTTGACAAACCGGAACTTCGCAACTTTCGTTATAAAAGTCAAAATCAAAGTAGCAGTAGATGCCTATGGGTGTGACAACTACACCATTTTTGTCGTTCTCGGCAAAACGGTTTGTCATATCGGCGTAGGTTTCCTGTTGTTTATTTGACTTTTAGGGCAATGCGAAGGCCTCGGTTTGTAAATAAGCAACTCGAGGTCTACGCTTTCTGTATATATATACCTTTAGCGAATTGATCCTTAACAAGTTAGATTGATGTAACGAAATAATATATGTGTTAATGAATAACTTAACGAACGAATATATGAGAAAATCAGTTTTTACACTTTGTCTTCTTTTGGTGTGGAGCCTTGTGGTGGTCGGACAAACCGAGTCCACCTCTTCGGCTACCATTACCTTTTTCCGCACCCCGTCATCGCTGCTGCCGGGCTTATTTTCGGTGTCAGAGACTAAGAGAGTTAAATTTGCCAAGGGCAACTTGCAATACCTTGCCTCTCAAAAAATCTGGCGCTTTGCTGACCATCAGTATGACATAATTGGTGATGC
>CAMHGK010000175.1 GCA_946184695.1 uncultured Bacteroidales bacterium
ATTTTGCTTATTCAAAAAAATAATTTAACTTTGCGCTCTCAATTATTTGTTCACGCATTTATACGCTATCATACTCTATGAGACGACTTTTACTGCATACCATTCTTCTGCTTTTGCTGTCAAGCATCGCCGCTTTTGCCGGCGACCACAAGACACTGCGCCTCAACTCCGGTCAGGTGATATCAGGTGAGGTGCTGTTTGAGAACGAGGAAGTGGTGGTTCTCAAATCTGCCGATGGAAGTCGTTATCAGTTTCTGCGCACCGAGATAGAGTCAGTAACCGATGGTGTTGCACAGGAGCAAGTTGAAGAAAAGAAAGAGGCTGTACCTGAGCGCAAAGTAGGCTTGCAGCTTCATCTGAGCGGCGGCGCCGCCGACCTGCCGGGTCAGTATTGGTGCGGCTCGGCTGAAGGACTCGTGGCGATAGGAGCCAAGAACCTTCTCGGCAAACACCTCTTCCTTGGCGGTGCAGCAGGCTACAAGGCGGTGATTCACAACAAACAGCTCTACTCTTTCATCCCTATTGCCGTCGCAGCACAGATTCCTTTTATCGACAACAAGACCGCACCCTTCGCCGGAGCCGCTTTAGGCTATGGCATTGCTGCAAGCAAGGCATACAAGGGCGGACTTTATGCCATGGTGGATGTAGGCTGCCGTTGGACAACACGCAACAACGGCTCCATAGCACTCGCCCTGAACACCTCATTCCAGCAGACACGACTCAATCTGACCGAAACACTTGATAGCAATACTTATACCAACAACACCGGACGGTGCTTCGTCACTATCGGCGCCAAACTGATTGTCGGTCTTTAGGATAATGTATAATGCATAATGCATAATGCATAATGCATAATGTATAATGCATAATGTATAATGTATAATGCATTACATTAAATCATTAAATCATTAAAACATTAAAAATGGCCCAATATGGTAAACATACTAAGAAGTTGCCTCGGCAATACAGGGTGTCAGTGATGCTCAATGAGAGTGAACTGCGCGCTATAGAGAAGTATTGCCGCCGCTACCATATAACCAACCGAAGCCATTTCATCCGACAAACCATTATCAAGTCGATTGTCAAACGCCTATCCGACGACCAGCCTACACTATTCGATTAACATCTTGAAACATTTTCTGACATATTGCCTCAGCGCCTACTTTGCCTTGTTCGTCACCATTGCAGGGTCAGGTTTCAGCATGGTGTATTTCTGCTGCTCAGAGTGCCACAATGCAGGTATCGGGCATGTCATCAGCGGCTCGTGCGACCGGCTTCACCATGCACGCCATCGGCACGACGCCACTTGCCATCACCACGGCAACTGTCAGTTCATACATTACTCTGTTGCAAAGATGCTGCTCAGCCATCAGGCAGACCTACCCGCATCCATGCAGATAGAGCTCATCAATGCAGGCGACTACATGTCGCACTTATTTCTCTTGGCAGATGCCACCACTCAGGTATTCTGCGAACATTACTCCCCACCCCGGTTGCTGACGGGGCGGCTGCTGCAAACCTCCGTCTGCCGTTTCCTTTTGTAGAAAAGTTGCTAAAATTCCTGCGGACCACAATTGCGGTCTCGCTTGGTCGTGTGCTTAACAAACACGCCCTAACGATATGTGCAACTTAATTCTAACGCAAATGAAACGTATCTTTCTTCTTTCTTTCACTCTTCTGCTATTCTCCTTCATCGGTTACGCCCATGTGGAGGGTATCGTCGTTGATATGCAAGGTGAGCCGCTTGCAGGCGCCAACCTTCATTGGAAAGGCACTACCAACGGAACTACCACCGATGCCGACGGGCGCTTCGAGATAGAGCCCGTACACACCACCCGCATGCTGGTTACATCGTACATAGGCTACCGGTCCGACACCACAGAGATTGTCAAGTCTGAAGGTGTGGTCATAGTCCTGCAGGCCGAGAACGCTGAGCTCGAAGATGTCAACATCGCCGCTCGCCGTTTGGCAGTTGTGCGTTCGCGTATCTCCGCCTTCAACACCGAGCGACTCACTTCCGATGAGCTCTGCAGGGCCGCCTGCTGCAACCTGAGCGAGTCGTTCGAGACGAGTGCCGCAGTGGATGTGGCATACGCCGATGCCGCCACAGGAGCCAAGCAGATACGGCTGCTCGGACTCGCAGGACGCTATGTACAACTGCTCGGCGAGAACACCCCCGGCATCAGAGGCATCGGACAGAACCTCGGCATGGAGTCGATACCCGGACCGTGGATGGAGTCGATTCAGGTGTCGAAAGGCACATCATCGGTCATCAACGGCTATGAGTCAACCACCGGACAGATCAACGTCGAGTACCTCAAACCCAAGACACAGGACCCCGTTGCCGTCAACCTCATGCTCAACACCGAACTGCATGCCGAAGTGAACCTCACGGGCGGCTGGGACGTATCGCCTCGAAGCATGAAAGAGTCCCCCACAAGAGCCACCGACGGCATCTACACCGGACTGCTCGCCCACTATCAGGATGGTTCTTTCCCTATGGACCACAACCACGACACCTTCCTCGACATGCCACTCAACCGGCAACTCAACATCATCAACCGATGGGAGTTCTTCAGAGGCGAATACACCGGGCGTCTGTTGCTGCACGGACTCTACGACCGGCGCCGAGGCGGACAGCGGCAGGCCGCAACCCACGCCGTGACGCTGCCTGACGAGCCTTATCTTATCGACCTGAGAACCCGGCGCGTGGACGGTTTTATGAAGAACGGCTATGTTATCGACGACGACAAACAGATGTCGATAGGTATCATCGCGGCAGGCTCATACCACAGTCTTGACAATGCCTACGGCGACCGCCAATGGCACGCCTCGCAGGCCAACGCCTACCTCAATGCCATGTTCCAAACCAACTTCACCGACGAGCACAAACTGACTGCCGGACTCTCGCTCAACCACGACACCTACCGACAGACGCTCAGCGGAATCATCCCGCGAGACATCGCAACACTGAACAGCAACCTCAGTAACGCACAGTTCGACTTCTCACACCGACAGACCGACCTCGGGCTGTTTGCCGAATACTCCTACAACCCCAATGACAAACTCACACTGCTGGCAGGCATGCGCGCCGACCTCACCATGCGCCAACTCTCTCTCTCAGCCAACAGCACGCCCGTCGTGCGCACCCTGCCCACCCCACGACTCAACATCCGCTACTCGCCTTTCGCTTGGTGGAACATGCGTGCATCGGTAGGCATGGGCTACCGCACTCCCGACGTCGTTGCCGACAACGCACAATACCTGCCCACGGGGCGCGTATTCAGCCAACCGCTCGCACCCACAGCAGGTACATACAACACAGCCATATTCACTCCGCAGAGCGCATCGCTCTTCGTGCCGCAGATAGAATCAGCACTCAATGCCGGACTGACAACCACCTTCTATATACCCATTGCCGGACGCGAACTGCAACTCAATGCCGAGTATTTCTACACACACTTCTTCGATTGCCTCATGGCAGACACCGAGAACGCAGGACGACTCATACTCTACAACCTTAGCGAGATAAACGGCGCACAAGCCTTTGCACACACATGGCAGGTGGAAGCCACCATGGAGATACTGCGCGGCTGGACCATGACTCTCGCCTACCGACAGAACGACACCCGTCAGACAACATTCACAGAGGATGGCTTCGTGCTACGAGAGAAACCTCTGCAAAATAAGTTCAAAGCCATCATCACCACCTCTTATCAAACGCCGCTCAAGAAATGGCAGTTCGACCTGACAGCGCAGTTCAACGGACCCGGACGCATGCCTCAGAGTTTCAAAATACCCGCAGGGGCAGAAGACCAATACTTCACCCGACAACTCACAGAGACTACGCTCGATGGCAAACAGCTGACCTCCAACATCGTCTATCACCGCTGGTACCCGCAACTGCTTGCTCAGGTCACCAAATACTGGCGGACATGCTCGCTGTATGTAGGTGCCGAGAACATGACTAACTTCATGCAGAAGCAGCCTATCATCTCTGCCGCCACCACCTTCGACAGCTCCTTCGACGCCGCCACCGTCTGGGCTCCAACTACAGGCTGGAAGCTGTACGTAGGCTTCCGCTGGAATCTCGCAGCAATTGAGAATTGACAAAACATGCATCATTAAAACACTAAAACACAAAACTTTCCCGCATAAGAGAGAATAAAATTTCATTTTGGGTAATTGTGGGTA
>CAMHGK010000176.1 GCA_946184695.1 uncultured Bacteroidales bacterium
CTATCCGCATGGTCTCCCCCGCCCTTTGGGAGGGGGTAGGGGGCGGGTTGCTACAGTATTGTAAATTCTCAATTAAGCATTATGAATTATATGCATTATGCATTAAGCATTATGAATTATGCATTATGCATTATGCATTAAAATTACAGCATCTTGAGTGCCAATCGGATTACTTTCTCCACGCTTGCCGTCGGGTCGTCGGCGAGTATCTTGTCAACGGCTTTGGCAGAAGCGGCAGCGGCAAACCCGAGCATCGTAAGTGCCTGTACGGCTTCGCCTTTGGTCTCAATGTTGGCTGATGGCTGGTCAAGGCTGCTAAGGTCGGCAGGTGCACCGTCGGTTAGTTGCAACTTGAGAATCTTGTCTTTCAAATCGACTATTATGCGTTGAGCCGTCTTGGCGCCTAACCCTTTGATGCGGCTCAGTGCGGCGGCATTGCCGGTGGAGATAATCTGGCGTATTTCGGCGGCGGTGTAGCCCGACATTATCATTCTTGCGGTGTTAGGACCTATGCCTGAGACGCTTGTCAGCAGAAGGAACAACTCTCGTTCGCCTTTGGTCAGAAAACCGAAGAGCAGGTGGGAGTCTTCGCGTATTACTTCGTTGACGTACAAGCGCACCGCCGACGATTTGTCAGCGTGCGACTTGTCCTGAAGCGACTGCAGGGCTGTGAAGGTCTGCAAGTCGATATTCACCTCATAACCCACGCCCGCTGCTTCGATAACGGCGAATGTTGGAGTCAGTTCCTCAAGACTGCCTTTAACGTAATCTATCATCTCTACACTTTATTTCAAATTAGCCGCAAAGATAGGTATATTTTTTTAACCTCGCAATTTTATCAGTGATTAAGCTGTATTTTTAGAAAAAAAATACTTCGTTTGTTTGGTAGAAATTATTTTAGTAACTTTGCGGCGCACTTGTAGCGTGAGTGTCAAGAAAGCTATCAGAATTACTTAGTTTCGAGAAATTATAAATACGATGATAAAATCTGTCGAGTTTATTACTTCCGCGCCTGATGTAGCGCAATGCGTTGAGCACCATCTGCCCGAGTATGCTTTCATCGGCAGAAGCAATGTGGGTAAGTCAAGCCTTATCAACATGCTCTGCCATAAGCCTATAGCCAAGACTTCGCAGAAGCCGGGCAAGACGTTGCTGATAAACCATTTCCTGATAGACGGCAGGTGGTACCTGATAGACTTGCCGGGCTACGGTTATGCCAAGGCAGGCAAGACCCAGCGTGAGAAGCTCCGTCGTATGATAGAGCGCTACTGCCTGCTGCGCGAGCCGTTGGTATCGCTCTTTGTGCTTATAGACTCGCGTCTTGAGCCTCAGGCTATCGACCTTGAGTTTATGGAGTGGCTTGGCGAGAACGAACAGCCTTTTGCCATTGTGTTCACCAAGACCGACAAACTCACCAACACTCAGCTTGCAACTAACATAGAGCGCTACAAGGCGACTTTGCTGGAAACATGGGAGGAGCTGCCGCCCATATTCCTCACATCAGCTGAGAAAAAAACGGGTGAGCAGCAGCTGCTCGACTATATCGGCTCTATCAACGAGTCTCTCAAAACGGATAAGACAGGAAGGTGAAAATTCTGCACATCAATAGTATAGACTCGGATCCGCATCGCCGGTATGTGGCATGGCTCGGCAAGGCTATGGAGCGCGAGGTCACGGAGCAGCAGAGGCTCGTGGTGGACGATGTAGAGGCGTACTGCGAGCAGCAGGGAGTGGACCTTCTGGTATTCTCAACGGCCAACGAGCGTCACGATATACAGCATCGTCTCGACCAATGTCGGACGCTTCGTCTGCCCTATATGTTCCTACTGCCCTCGATGCGCAAGTTGCAGCCGCTACGCCGTCTGTTGCTGCCCGTGACGATGCTCGAAGAGGAGATTTACAAGGCACAACTTGCCGGAACACTTGTCCGTCGTACGGGCTGCCGCGTCTGCTTGCTGCCGGCTCACGACTACGGCACTAAGGCTCAGCAGAACGCTGACAAGATAGCCACTGCCCTCGCTCAGGCCCAAGCCGACGTGGTGCGGCTTGAAGCAATGAAGGACAGTTTTCATCTCTACAAGGAGGTGACCGACCGTCAGAAGGACTTTCTGTCGGACATGATATTCTGGACAGCCTCGCGCGACTACGGACTCGATGACCTGCTGTTCGGACCGCCCGAGCGGAGGATAATAATGCAAAGTCAGGTACCGGTCATGCTCGTCTCGCCCCGCGCTGACTTGTTCTCGCTTTGCGACTGAGAAATTATGCTATTGGCATTATGCTATCAGCATAATTTTATTTGCATAATTGAAAAAACTGTTGTATATTCGCGGCATAAAATGTAGTATTATGAAAATTAAAAATCCTTTCGTGGTTAGTGGAGCTATCCCTGAGCAGTATTTTTGTGACCGCGTTGAAGAAAGTAAACAGTTGGTTGCTAACATTGTAAACGGTAGAAATACATTGCTCGTTTCTGCTCGTCGTGTTGGTAAAACGGGGCTTATAGAACATTGTTTTGCAAAGCCTGAGTTGAGAGACGACTATTATACTTTCTTCGTGGATATACTTCAAACATCTTCTTTGCAAGAGTTTGTATATTTGTTAGGGAGTAAGATATTTGAAACATTGAGACCGCGAGGAAGGAAAGTGATAGACCAGTTTGTTCAGACGGTTAAGTCGATAAGCGGAGAGTTGGGTTACGATCCTCTGACCGGCATGCCGAGTTTCAGTATCTCACTGGGTGCTATTCGCAGTCCGGAATATACGTTGGATGAGATATTCAAGTATATAGAATTGGCAGATAAACATTGTGTAATAGCTATAGATGAGTTTCAGCAGATAGTGCGCTATCCTGAAAAAAATGTAGAGGCAATACTGCGAACTCATATTCAGCATTGTAGCAATGCAACGTTTTTGTTCGCAGGTTCGGAGCGGCATGTGCTGTCGGAGATGTTCAATTCCTATTCGCGTCCGTTCTATGCAAGTACATCAACGTTGTCACTTGAAGTGTTAGACAGGGATGTTTATCGTGAATTTGTCAAATATCATTTCCGTGAATTTCAGAAAGAAATAGATGATGAAGTTGTAGATGCCGTGTATGACTTGTTTGATGGGAATACGTATTCCATGCAGCGCACGTTCAATCAGGCATTTGAAGCTACAAATGAAACTAACAAATGTGATTTCTCAACAGTTAACGAGTCGATTGCTGCCATATTGAAAGACTTAGACCATAGTTTTAGAATTCGCTTGTCGTTGCTTACTCCTAAACCTAAGCAGTTGCTTCTTGCGATAGCCTTCGAGGGAAATGCTCAGAAACTTACTTCCGGTGCATTTGTCAGACGACACCGCTTGAATTCGTCAAGTTCTGTGCAGTCGGCTCTCAAACAGTTGCTATCCGAAGATTGGGTTACATACACCATTGCTGACAATGTTCGCATTTTCCGACTGACTGATGAGTTCTTGAGACTTTGGTTGCTTTGTAACTATGGTGAAGGTTTCAAATTAGAAAAATAAATTTTACTGATTTTCTTGTCATGCAACGTACAAAAGAAAATATAATACGCGATTGGCTGCCGCGCTATACCAAGCGTGAGCTTGGCGACTTTGGCGAGTATATACTGCTGACCAACTTCAATAACTACGTGGAGTTGTTTGCTCAGAAATACAATGTCCCCGTCCTCGGCAAGGATGGCAGTATGCCTAATGCCTCTGCCGAAGGTATCACTATCATCAACTTCGGCATAGGCAGCCCGAATGCCGCCCTTATCATGGACCTGCTGCCCGCCATTCAGCCTAAGGCTGTGCTGTTTCTCGGAAAGTGCGGCGGACTGCGCGACAAGAACAAGGTGGGTGACTACATATTGCCGTCGGCAGCCATACGCGGTGAAGGTACGTCCAACGACTATTTCCCGCCTGAGATACCGGCGTTGCCTGCATTCAGTCTGCTGCGCTCGGTGTCATCTAACATTCGTGACTTCGGTCACGACTACTGGACAGGTACGGTATATACCACCAACCGCCGTGTGTGGGAGCACGACCTGCAGTTCTGCGACTACCTGCGCTCCACACGAGCCTATGCCGTTGATATGGAGACGGCAACGCTATTCTCCGTCGGTTTTCACAACGGCATCTCGACCGGCGCATTGCTGCTCGTCTCCGACATGCCACTCAAACCCGA
>CAMHGK010000177.1 GCA_946184695.1 uncultured Bacteroidales bacterium
ATATACCGTCTCTACACGCGATAGCAACCCGCTTTTAGTTGTTAGACAGTCTCTTGCTGCATATTGGTAACACTCATAATGGCATTTTTTCTGCCAATCTAAAGCTTGCGTCGTTGCGGGTTAGCCGAAGAGGTTGTGCAGGAAGTTGCGTTTGTCGGAGCTGCCGGGCTTGACGTTGTCGGACTTGGCAAGTTCTGCCATCACCTTCTTCTCATCTCGTGAGAGGTGCTCGGGAATATATACGCCGACATTGATTAGCAGGTCGCCTCTGCCGTAGCTTTGACCATAGCGGTCGATATTGGGCAGACCTTTGCCACGCAGTCTGAGCACCTTGCCGGGTTGTGTGCCTTCGGCAATGTTGACTTTGACGGGACCTTCAAGCGTAGGTATCTCCACTTGTCCGCCAAGTGTGGCAGTGGGAACAGAGAGGAGCAGGTTATAAATCAGGTTCGACTCGTCGCGTATCAGTTCGGGGTGCTGCTCTTCCTCAATGAGCACGAGCAAGTCGCCATTGATACCATTACGCGGTGCGGCATTACCCTTGCCAGGGACGGTGAGTTGCATGCCGTCTGCCACGCCGGCAGGTATGTTGATCGTGATTACTTCTTCGTCACGTACGACACCCTCGCCTGAACAATGCGGACATTTATTCTTTACTGTCTGTCCTTCGCCGTGGCAATCAGGACAAACCTGCTGCACTTGCATCACTCCGAATACACTTCGCTTCTGTGTGACCACATGTCCGGTGCCGTGGCATTTAGCACATGTCTCAGTGGACCCGTCGGCGGAACCTGAGCCATGACAATACTGGCAAGGCACCAACTTCTTGACTTTTATCTTTTTCTCGACGCCTGTCAGTATATCGTTGAGCGTAAGTTTGACTTTCACACGGAGGTCGGAGCCTCGCATCTGCGGTCGGGCGCCACCACCTCGTGCTCCTGAGAACATACTGCCGAAATGTCCGCCGAAGACATCGCCGAACATAGAGAATATATCGCTCAGGTCGATGTCGGAAGCAGAGAATCCGCCCATATCGTTCATGCCTGCATGCCCGAACTGGTCGTAGCGTTTACGCTTCTGCTCGTCAGAGAGGACAGAGTAAGCCTCAGCAGCCTCCTTGAACTTCTCCTCAGCTTCTTTATCGCCAGGGTTGCGGTCAGGGTGGTACTGAATAGCCTTTTTCCGATATGCCTTTTTTATCTCTTCAGCAGTTGCAGTCTTAGGCACTTCAAGAACTTCATAATAATCACGTTTCTGAGCCATAGTTTAATTGATGATTGAAATTTGATAATTGATAATTGAAATTTCTCCGACTTTTAGTCTCCGACTACTACTTTGGCAAAGCGTATTACTTTGTCGCCAAGTGTGTAGCCGCGTTGCGTGCAGTCGATGACCTTGCCTTTGAGCTTCTCGTCGGGAGTCGGAAAAGTAGTGACAGCCTCGTGATAGGCGGTATCGAAATCGACATTCTCGGTATCTATAGGCTTGACGTCGTTCCTGCTGAGGAAGGCGAGAAACTTCTGATATATAAGTTCCACACCTTCGCGTACTGCCTCGATGTCGTCGGTTTGCGCCATAGCATTGCGAGCACGCTCGAAATCGTCGATTAAGGGTAGCATATCCTTGAAGATGCCCTCACCGGCAGTCTTTTGCAAATCTATTTTCTCTTTTGCGGTACGACGACGGTAGTTGTCGAACTCTGCCAACATTCTGAGGTTCTTGTCTGCCAAATCGTCACACCTTTCGCGTAGTTCTGCGAGCTCAGCTTCAAGCTCACTCTTAGAGGAGTTGTTTTCTGACTGATCGCCCGTCGGAGCAGAGTGAGATGAATCGGTTTCGGTTGCTGATGTTTCGATTGTATCCTCAGTAGGCATAGTTTGCTCGGTTTGTGACTGAGGGTCTGTAGGTTGTTTTGTTTTCATATATGCGTATTTTTATTTTTCACATTCGACATTTGCATGCCGGCAGTGAGCCGGAGTGCAGCGTAAACTGACGGCTGGAGTGCAAACTCTCGCCTGTGGAATTGCATCGCATCGCCGTCCACGGGACTATGTGCAATAAGTTTGCCAAAGGCTATTGATTGCCAAAATGTCAGTTTCTTGTTTTTTTGCGTTGTTCGAGTATGTCCATCATGCGCAGCATCTCGTCACGGAGTTGTGCGGCCTGCATAAACTCGAGTTGTTTGGCTGCTTGCTTCATCTCGCGCTGTACCTTCTCGATAGCTTTCTCGAGTTGCTTGTCGGTCATCTTTTCTATTACCGGGTCGGGTGCAGCTTCTATAACACTCGTCACCACATACTTACTCTCAGCCGTCTGCTTCTGGTTGAGTCCTGCGAGTGGAGACTCGATAGCCTTGCGGATGGCGGTAGGAGTGATGCCGTGCTCTTTGTTGTATGCCATCTGCTTCTGCCTGCGGCGGTTGGTCTCGTCGATGGTGAGTTGCATGGAGCGCGTTATCTTGTCGGCATACATGATGACTTTTCCATTGACGTGGCGGGCAGCCCGTCCTGCTGTCTGGGTGAGACTCCTATGGTCACGAAGGAAGCCTTCTTTGTCGGCATCGAGGATAGCCACGAGACTGACCTCCGGAAGGTCGAGTCCTTCGCGCAGAAGATTGACACCTACGAGTACGTCATAGAGTCCTTTGCGCAGGTCTTCCATTATCTGCACGCGGTCGAGGGTGTCAACATCGGAGTGGATATAAGCGCATCGAACCCCCTGCTTGCGCAGGTAGTCGTCGAGTTCCTCAGCCATTCGCTTGGTGAGAGTGGTGACGAGGACACGCTCATCTCTCTGTGTGCGTTCCACTATCTCCGACAGCAGGTCGTCCACCTGATACTGCGAGGGTCTGACTTCTATCTCGGGGTCAAGCAGCCCTGTGGGGCGGATGAGCTGGTCGATAACGATACCCTCGGATTTCTCAAGTTCGTAGTCGGCAGGTGTGGCACTGACGTAGATGGTCTGGTGGGTCATCTGCTCGAACTCCTCGAATGTGAGAGGCCTGTTGTCGCGGCATGCCGGCAAGCGGAAGCCATATTCGACGAGGTTGTTCTTTCGTGCAGCATCGCCTCCGTACATGGCATGTATCTGCGGAATGGTGACATGGCTCTCGTCGATGACAAGCAGCATGTCGTCGGGGAAGTAGTTGAGCAGGCAGTATGGGTGAGTGCCTGGCTGTCTGCCGTCGAAGTAGCGCGAGTAGTTTTCTATACCTGAGCAGTAGCCGAGTTCCTCAATCATCTCCATGTCATATCGGACGCGCTCATCCAAGCGCTTTGCCTCAATAGTTTTGCCCTCGCGTTCGAAGGCTTCCACCTGCCGGGCAAGGTCAACCTTAATCTGACTCATAGCCGACGAAATCTGCGATTTGGAGGTGCAAAAGATGGCAGCCGGATATATATAGAAATCATCGAAATGCTCGATTACATGGTTGTCGGCAGGGTCAAAAGTATAGATATCGTCGATCTCGTCGCCCCAGAATACCACTCGGACGGCATAGTCGGCGTATGCAAGGAAGACATCCACGGTGTCGCCTTTGACACGAAAACTGCTGCGGACGAGCTCGAAGTCGTTGCGAGTGTACTGTATGTCAACGAGTTTCAAAAGAAAGTTATCTCTAACCATCGGTACCGCCCTGCTGATGGCGATAGCGTTCTGCGAGAAGTCCTGCGGGTTGCCGATGCCGTATAGGCAACTGACCGACGAGACGACGATGACATCGCGCCTACCGGAGAGCAGTGAGGCTGTGGCAGAGAGACGGAGCTTGTCGATCTCCATATTGATACTGAGGTCCTTTTCGATATATGTGTCGGTAGAGGGTATATAAGCCTCAGGCTGATAGTAGTCGTAGTAGCTGACGAAGTACTCCACGGCGTTATGCGGGAAGAAAGTCTTCATCTCCTGGTAGAGCTGAGCTGCAAGGGTCTTGTTGTGCGAGAGAATGAGCGTCGGACGTTGCACCTGAGCTATTACGTTAGCGATGGTGAATGTCTTGCCCGAGCCGGTCACACCAAGCAGAGTCTGCGCTGGAGCACCGGCACGTATGCCACTGACAAGCTGCTCGATAGCCTGAGGCTGATCGCCTGTGGGGCGAAATGAGGATTCAATCTGAAAAGATTTACGCATGATACAAAAAAACAAATGCTGAAAGTTGATTCTGAGTCGTCCGAAA
>CAMHGK010000178.1 GCA_946184695.1 uncultured Bacteroidales bacterium
AGAATTGACGTTTGAGAATTGACGTTTGAGAATTGACGTTTGAGAATTGACGTTTGAGAATTGACGTTTTAGAATTGAGGTTTTATATATAAGGACAAAAAAAAGGGTAAGCGATCTACATCGCACCGCTACAACCTCCTACCCTTGCTTCGGTCAAGACCTGGGGGAATTCAGAGGGAGCTGGTCGTGTAGGACTTACCCGACTGCAAAAGTACTGCTTTTTTATAAAACTGCAAAATATTTTTGAAAAAAGAATAAAAAAAGAGCATCGAGACAGATGAGACGGTATTTATAGAGTCTCTATTTTAGATCATACAAAATAATTATGCTTGAGCGTTTTATAGCAGATCGTATTCGTCAGGAGTTGCCTTTTGAACCCAATGAGGAGAAGCAGCAACTTATGCGGCTGTGGGGAGAGTTTCTCACCTACCGCGACCATGATACTCTGTTTCTGCTTCGCGGATATGCAGGTACAGGAAAGACCACGATGATAGGCGCACTTGTCAGAGCGCTTGACAAGCTCCACCAGAAGACGGTGCTGCTTGCTCCCACCGGCAGAGCCGCAAAGGTCATCAGCTCTTATTCAGGTTTTCCTGCCTACACCATTCACAAGCGTATTTATAGGCAACGCACCGCGGGTGCGTTGCCTATAAATACGCTTGCCGCCGGAGAATCCGTGTTCTCGCTTGCAGAGAACCGCAGCGAGCATACTCTGTTTATCGTTGACGAAGCCTCGATGATAGCCGACAGCAGCGAAAACAGCGGCTTTGGCAGCGGGAGACTGCTCGACGACCTCATACAATACGTCTATTCTAACGGCACCTGCCGACTGATGCTCGTAGGCGACAATGCTCAGTTGCCCCCCGTCGGGCAGTCGCTCAGTCCGGCTCTGAGTAGCGACTTTTTGAGCGGCTACGGACTCAGAGTCAGCCACTACCAGCTGACCGAAGTAGCACGACAAGCGCTTGAGAGCGGCATACTTGCCAATGCCACCCGCCTGAGAGACATGCTACGGCGAGGCGAGGTCAACAACGAGATAACATGGCAAACAGACGGGTTTGAGGATATCCACGTAGTCAACGGTCAGCAGATGCTCGATGAACTGGAGCGCTCGTATCGCGAAGAGGGCGAACAGGAGACGATAGTGGTCACTCGCAGCAACCGGCGCATGAACTTATATAATCAGGGCATACGCAGCCGTTTGCTATGGAAGGAGGAACTGCTCTCGGCGGGCGATAGGATAATGGTGACGCGCAACAACTATTTCTTCACCGAGCAATACGAAGGCTTGGACTTCATCGCCAACGGCGACATGCTGACCGTGGTTCGGCTGCGGCATGAGCGCGAACTCTACGGCTATAGGTTTGCCGACGCCACACTCCGCAGCAACGACTACGACTGGGAGATAGAAGCGGTGGTCTGCCTCGATACCCTACTCTCGGAATCGCCTGAAGCCTCATACGCCATACAGCGCACTATTTTCATGCGAGTGGCTGAGGACTTTCCTGAGATTCGCAACAAACGTGACCTGACGAAAGCCGTCATGGCAAGTCCTTACTACAACGCCTTACAGATAAAGCACGCCTACGCCGTCACCTGCCACAAGGCTCAAGGCGGACAATGGCAGCGAGTGTTCATCGATGCCGGACAAGTGGCGCCCGAGCAGCTCGGCGAGGACTACTACCGATGGTTCTACACCGCCCTCACTCGGGCAAAGCAGCAGGTGTATATCTTGCAATAAGCCGACACGATATTGGCATAATCTTACAACTGACCAACGTTTTTTCCTGCATTTTCTTACAAAACACACACAAATCATAAAATGGTTTGGGGGTATCGTATTTTTTTAGTATTTTTGCCGCGTTTTTATTTGCATGGAAAGCTTGTTTTTCACAAAAGACTAAGGATTTCACAAAAAGACTAATGCCAAAGTCTCGTGAACGATGGTCAAAAGAAAACATTTCGGGACAATCATCAAAAAACGAACAATCATCAAAAACGATATGCTTATGAAACACAAATTCCTTTTGTATGCTCTGGCGATCGGGGCATTCTCATTAGCGCTCAACTCCTGTACAGAGGAGCTCAACATCAAGGACATGGACACCAAGGTGGACGTGGACATGAAGTTGGCTGCTCCGGTAGCAGATGTTACCCTTACCCTCAGCGACTTCCTTAAAATGGGCAACATCGGCAACTTCATTCAGGTGGACTCAGCCAACGACAATGTTCTATTCTTCAAGGACACATTCAACATCCGCCGTTCTTACCACCACATTGATTTGACCAACTACGTAGGTAAGCGCAGCGCTCATTTCAAAGTTGCAAGCCAGATTCCATCGGAATGTATAGCTGCCGGCTACATCCCCGGCGACGGAGCCACAACGCAGACCTTCAACTTCGACATCAACCTCAAGTTTGATGGTATCAACAAGGTGTTTGATAACGAGCGTCTTGATAGTATTCAGGTTAGCAAGGCACGATTCATATCTATCATCAACAAGTCGGATTTAGGTCTTGATTGGGATGAGATAAAAGAGATTCGCGTCACTCTTGATTCCAAAGCTTTCAGCCGCAAGGCAGGCAATAGTTTTAGCATCGCGACTGATGGCAAAGATTTTGGGCATGAGCTGCCAATCGTGATTGAAGACTTCTCAATGAATCTCGTCAAGGACCGCAGTCTGCCGGCAAGCAACAGCAACGTGCTCGATTCTGCCAAGCTGAGTCTTGCTATTACATGCATACCGCGCAACGGACACAATGTAACGGTTTCATCGACATCTGCCATTGACTATACTTTGCGCCTTGAACTGATGGAATACGATGCAGTGTTTGGACGCTTCGAGCCCGGAGAGCAGATGCACGATGAGAACATAATAGACATAGCCAAAGAGTGGCCAAGCTGGAATGATATCAAGTCGCTCAACATCAAATTGGCAGAACCGAAGATTGACCTTTACATCAAGCACCGCCTCGGAGTGCCTCTGCAGTTCTACGGAGAATATCTTTATGCTGAGGCAAAAGCAACAGGCGAGAAGAAGTATGCGTCGTTCTATGGAAAACAAGACCGTTCTGAGACTCTGCCCGACTTTGTCCGCCATAACGCACCGCTCAACGATAGTGTAATCACCCGCAATCCTATAGCTTTTGATAACACCGATGCACACGGCAGAATAGACGAGATTTTTGCCATCCGCCCTGACCTGATTGGCTATAAGTTTGCCATTCTTCCTGACTGGACAAGTCTGCAGGCACAAGGGTTCACCAATGCCCGTTTGACCAACGACACCATCATTGACATGCATGCTGTCACTACTATTCCCTTCGTTTTCAACCCCGGTGTGGATCTGTCATACACTGACACCATTAAAGATGTCAAAATCGATCGGTTCTCGCTCGACTCAATAAAAGCCTCGCTCGACAGCATCGCCATTATCGACACCGTTGAGACCGCCGGACTGAAACTCGTCATCATGGGTGAGAACTATATACCTTTCGACATCGAAGCCAACTTCGAGTTCCTCGACAAGAACTTCCAGAAGGTCAACTTAGTGGTCGTGGATAGCCTCCAGCTTCCACACTTCGACGGAGTCAATAACATGCACTTCGACGGACCGAAGAAAGACGACCCTGATGCAATCAAATACGGCGACGTTGTCAAGCCTCAGACAACCATCAATATCCTCTCACTTGACGACGAGAACTTCCGCAAACTGTCATACGTTAAGCACATCAGAGTGACAGCTGCATTGGGCAACAACACCGTTAAGGTGCGCCTCAAAAGCGACAACAAGCTGAAGATAAAACTCGGCGTTGCATTCGATATAAACGGAGCACTCAACGTAGATATCTCCAAACTTTTTGAAAACGACAAATCAACCAAGAAAGGAGAGTAATAGCCATGAAACCTAATTTCAAACACTTATTGCTCGTTCTTGCGATTGCATTTGCGGGCACACAGCTGAAGGCTCAGGAAGTAAACACTCTGTACTTCCTTGAAAACTCGCCCCACCGTCATTATATCAACCCCGCCATTCAGCCCATCAGCAACTTCTACTTGTCGCTGCCGATACTGGGTTATACATCGTTCTGGGGAGGTATCAACGGACAGACCATAAACAACATCAACACCCTTACAATGAGCGACCTCATTGTAA
>CAMHGK010000179.1 GCA_946184695.1 uncultured Bacteroidales bacterium
AGCACTACAGATTCTGGTTCTGTCTGTCTGGGTTCGAGTCCTGGTTGAGCAACATTAAAGGTGCGTTTCAAACGCGCCTTTTTTATTTTTAATCCTTATCCTTATTCTTAATCTATATTCTTAATCCTTATTATTGTCCTTATCCTTTGTCATTCCCTATTCTTGTTCTGTTGTTCAGGGGACATTATTAACCCGCCCCCTGCCTCCCTCTCTTATTTAAGAGAGGGGGAGACCATGCGGATAGCTTCACCGCTACTTGTAGAGACGGTATATATACCGTCTCTACTCGCTATAGATGCATCGTCGGGTGTCAATTTTCAATTTTCAATTTATACCGTCTCTACTCGCTATAGATGCATCGTCGGGTGTCAATTCTCAATTTTCAATTCTCATTTATTTTTGAGATATTTTTTGCAGCGTTCTATTCCTGTGACGGCTTCTCGGTATTGCCAGTTGCAGGTGGTGTCGCCTTGAAGGCGGAACTGCTCTGCCGCTTTCTGATAGAGCTGCAAGGCCTTCTTCTTGCTTCCGCCGGCTATTTTAGGCGTGTAGAACATCACATTGGCATTGACCGACAGTGCGAGTGTGGAGGTGCTGTCTGCTTCGATGGCTCGCTTGGCATAGCGGAAGATGCGCATGCCGTGCGTGAGGACTGCGCTCTCGTCGAGTTTGAGGGCATACGATTCGGCTGCCGACATGTATGCCCAATAGTCGGCATCGCTAAGCAGCGGGTGGCATAAGTCGAGATGGCTCAGAAAACGGTTAAGGCAGTACTGCGCAGAGTCGGGCTTGAGAAACTGCACGGCATAGGCTGTGTAGCCGTATTCGAGGTCGAGCAGCGCGAGCTGCTCGCTTGCAGGTGCTTCGGCAAATGAGCAAGTCGCTAATGCATGCCCCCATGAGTCCATCTGCTCTTGAAGAAAGTCGGAATAGAGTGTACAGCGGTCAGGTTGCGGGTATGCTGATACTGATGCTACAAAGAGCAGCATGCAGCATAATAGTCGTATGGACCGGTGTTGACAAAGCATGTGTATGAGGCGGAAGTAGTGTAAATATATGACTATCCCCTCCGCGAGTGCAGGGGGGATAGCTATTTAGGATAGCGTTTATTCTATCTTGCCTTTTTCGAGGAGCAGTGTCTGAGTAGGCAGGTCGCAAACCTCTGACGGTCCGTAGTATTGAATTGGTCCGGGGTATATGTATGAGGTGTTGGCGTCAGCCCATTCTGCGCGGTGAGCCTTAAAGTAGAGGAACGGCTTACCTTTGAGGTCAACCAGCGCCTTTTGAATGACGGGTTTGAGTTTGCCGTTGCGGCGCTCCATGTTCATCATCATGGTGATTGGTACTCCACCTGCCTTCCATTCGGCAGCGGGAGCGGTTAGGTTGTTGACAAGTGCCATATAGCCGGTCTTGCCTGCTGCGATGAGGTGAGTGGCGGTGATGCCTATAGAGTAGCAGTAGTCAGCATCGAAGTTGGAAGGTATGGCGCAGCGTCCTTCGTAACCGAAGAAGTGGTTGAGGGCTGAGAACTTACCTTTGTATTTGCCTTCGCCTTTGAGTTGTGCGAGTTTCTTGGCTACCATCTCAATGAGCAGTTTCTCGGTCTCAATCTGGCTGACCATGACGTTGCCGTGCGGGTCGCGGTCAAGGGTGAGCTGCATGGCTATGCCCTTGGGCAGGTCGCGATATACCTGACGGCTGTCGGGCGAGAGCATACCTTTCACATACTGACGCTTCTCATCATTGGTCTCAAGCGAGACGAACTCTTCGTTGTTGGCTAGTATGTCGTTGAGCTCCTGTATGAGTTTCTTCATTGCGGGAATAAACTCTATGAGTCCTTCGGGGATGAGTATGGTACCGAAGTTGAGCCCTGCCTCGGCGCGTGCCACGATAACATTGACGATTTGGTCAACGATGTCGTTGAGGGTGTAGTTGCATGCTTCTACCTCCTCTGAGATAAGGCAAATGTTAGGTTGGCTCTGCAGAGCACACTCGAGTGCTATATGCGAAGCCGAGCGACCCATCAGACGGATGAAGTGCCAGTATTTCTTGGCTGAGTTGGCATCGCGCTGGATGTTACCGATAAGTTCGGAGTAGGTCTTGCAGGCGGTGTCGAAGCCGAAGCTGGTCTCTATCTGTTCGTTCTTCAAATCGCCGTCGATGGTCTTGGGGCAACCAATAACCTGTATGCCTACGTTCTTCTGCTTGTAGTACTCGGCAAGCACGCATGCATTGGTGTTCGAGTCGTCGCCGCCGATTATGACGATAGCTTTGATGTCGAGCTCGCGACATATCTCTATACCCTTGTCAAAC
This sequence comes from uncultured Bacteroidales bacterium, assembly GCA_946184695.1. GTDB lineage: Bacteria > Bacteroidota > Bacteroidia > Bacteroidales > Paludibacteraceae > Colicola. The sequence continues at coordinate 2,314 of CAMHGK010000179.1, forward strand.
TGCCAGGTCTCTTCGAGTTTGGTTCTGCCTGAACCGATGATGTCGAATCCGCCGGTGTTACGGTATTCGTTGATAATATCTTCTGTGAGAAGGGTGTATTTGTGCTCAATCAAGCCGCTGGGACCTCCAAGAAAACCATAGAGTTTGTTTTCGGGGTTGAGTTTCTTGAGACCGTCGAACAAGCCGCAGATGACGTTATGACCACCGGGGGCCTGTCCGCCGGAGAGAATGACGCCAACGTTGACTCTGATATTGTCAGGCTTCTCACCGGGCACCATGTGTATGATAGGCATGCCGTAGGTGTTGGGGAATAGCTTGCTAATCTCTTCTTGATCAGCTACCGACTGTGTTTTCTCGCCCTCTTCAAGACGAACAAAACCGTTCAGCGCAACCGGCATCTTAGGTTTGTACGCTGAGCGGGCAATTTGTAATGGACTTTTAAGCATAAGATTAGTATATTTAATTTAACAATTTAACAATTTAACAATTTAACGTCTTAACGCGGTTCACCGCAAATTTGCCTGCAAATTTACTGCTTTTTTTTTGACATTTGCAAGAAAAGAGAGGATTTTTATACCAATATTTTTGTTTAGGTGCTATTTCAATTTCGTTTAGCTTCCATTTTCCTTCCAATTAGCATTCATTCTCATTCCCATCTCGTTCGCATTATGGTCGTTTTAATAGGGTGTCTTCACTATCCTTCTAACCCCGCAAGCACTTCGCGACCACCCCGCAATCATTGCGAACGTCTTGGTAGGATTCTTTTACCCCTTATCTCCCTTATCTCCAAGATAGTACCTCTCTATATATAGTCCCCAAATAGGCGAAATTGAGCCCCCTTTATCGTCCCGTATCTTTCCCGTACGTGTCTCGTACGCGGCAGGTAAGCGCAAAAGAGGACGATTATTAAGATTTGGGTGTATTGTTCTCCTCGCTAAATCGTAGCACTCAATCAGCCACTCTCAAGCCACTCTCGCGCCACTATTATTCTTAGAGATCCATACCCCTCTATATATAGGAAAAAAGAGATGAAATCTATCACCTGTTTTGCAACTTAGAGTGGTAATAAGAGAGAAGTTAGATCTAATAAATAAACGGCAACATCAAAACAGCTTTCGTCCGCGCGAGTGATTCACGGACAAAACGCCAAACATTCCAATACCATATATCTGTATCAACGGCATCATAGGCAATAAGCGTTTTTTCAAAGATTAGCGCACTATAGAAGATAGCCCGTTGATTATGAAAGTGTTGAGAAATGATGGTTATATCGCCCTTCCTATAATCATCCAATGTTTTTACGCGCCGTAAAGATGTATAGGTGTCAGTTCCATACGGGTCTATCAGTCGAATAGGAACACCTGCTACTTTCATAGCTATAACCATTGAGTCTACCTCAAAATAATCATCGTATAAGTTTTCGCCAGAGATTATGACGGAATCAATTTTCCCTGCATTGTATAAATCTACCGTGGCTTGTATTCGCGCATCGTAATAGGGACTAGGCGCATTACTTCTTCCTGTGCCTAAATGCCATACTTATGATGCGGAATAATATCTATATCATCATAACACTTTCCTTTACTAACTATTACCACAATGATGTTGCATGCAAAAACCAACAAAAGAAATGCTGTAGCTAATAAGGATAATACTATAATGAGTTTGCGAGACATTGATCTAATATTTTCTTTATATATGCAGCACTTTGGAATGCGCAAATACTTTTGTCATCTCCTGCAACAAGCATGCCGACGACATTA
>CAMHGK010000180.1 GCA_946184695.1 uncultured Bacteroidales bacterium
AATCTTCTTTTGGCTGAGTTCGATATCCAGTTGTTGATATTCAATCTCCTTACTCAGGTTGTCGTATTCGCGGTTATTGCGAACATTGTCCTGTTGCTCTTTGTAGCGTGAGATAGATGCGTTAGCATTCTCAATACGAACACGGTGGTCTGAGATTTGTGTCTCGCACTCTTTGATCTCGTTCTCGATATTTGTCAAACGAGTTTTCAGACCTTCCACTTCGTCGCTCATGTCCTTAACTTCCTGAGGAAGTTCGCCGGCAAGGATGCGGAGTTCATCAATCTTAGAGTCCACTTGTTGCAACTCATAAAGGGCTTTCAATTTCTCCTCTACGGTCAGTTCTTTTTCTTGTTTTGCCATAATTATATGTATTTTATTGGTGATTTATCTTGTTGACTGATATATGTCTTGATTTTGCCGTTTAGGAGTTCGGCAAATATGTCTCGCGTAAAATGTTCGCTTGTCCAGTGGTCCATATCCACTGCTATAATGCGTCCGTCAGCCGCTTGCATATCGTGGTATTTGAAGTCAGCGCTGATATATGCATCTGCCTTTTGACGTATGGCATCTTCAGTGAATTCTGCTCCGGCTCCACCACATAGGGCTATAGTCTCAACTATGTCTTTGCCGGACTCGGTATATCTGATTTGTTCTGCGCCGAAGGCCTCTTTAACTTGTTTCAGGAATTGCGGAACAGGAGTCGGTTGTGGCAGTTTGCCTATGACACCGAGACCTACATTTTCGGCATCCGGCACAAGGATACGATAATCTTTGATTCCAATTTTTTCTGCCATTTTGCCGCTTACTCCGCGCAGAACTTTGTCCATGGCGGTGTGGCTGCTATAGACGGCAATGCCATGGCAAATACACATCTCGGCGCAACGCTCTTGCGGTGTTGAGCCTGTGAGGTGTTTTAGTCCGTGGAAGATGAGAGGGTGGTGTGAAATAATCAAGTTGCATCCGAGTACAATAGCTTCATTGACAACAGCTTCTGTTACGTCTGTTGTCAGCAGGGCAGCCTTAATTTCTGCTCCTGTATCACCCACCTGCAGTCCCGAATTATCCCACTTCTCTTGCTGTCCCAGCGGGGCTACAGACTCTATGATATCCAGTATTGATTGAAGAATCAACCTTTTTTAGCACCAACGCCTGTTTTAGCGGATGCGGATGTTACTTTTCTTTGTGCCTTGGCAGCGGTGTTCTTTACGGCAGCCTTTTTCACTTCCTCTTTAGGCTTGGCCTCTACCTTAACCTCTTCGCCCTCAGCTTCCTCTTCTACGGTGAAATCGGTGATACCTGCACCTATTAATATATTATACCAGCTGATCAGCTTACGAATATCGCTTGGATAAACTCTGTCGCGGTCGAAGTTCTCAACCACCTCGCCAAAGAACTTACGCAGCTCATCATTGTCGGCTTTCTTGGCGTCAATAGATGCGAGCTTGAGACCTTCTTTCTTGCCCAGACGAGTCAGGACTTCGCTCAATGGCAGGTCTTCGTCTTCAGTAAACATACTGACATCAGCCAATGAAACAATCTTATCGCGACCATATGTAGGCATACGTTTGCCGTCAACGAGTGATTCTACGATGAGCATGTTATTGCCATGACTAATCAGTTTATACAATCCCGGTTTACCGGTGATAGCAAGAATATTCTTAAGCATAATCAGTTGTTTTTCTAAAATCGGCTGCAAAGGTACTACAAATAATTGAACCGTGCAAATTTTTATGAATATTGACAATATTTATTTCCTTGGATAGTCTATTGAATAGTGCAATCCTCGACTTTCCTTACGCTCCAACGCTTGGCGTGTAATGAGGTAGCCTACGTTAATCATATTTCTTAGTTCGCATATATCCTTGGTTGGGCATACGCGCTTGAAGAGAGCCTCTGTTTCTTCGTACAGAAGGTCCAAGCGTTCCCATGCACGATGCAGACGCAGGTCGCTGCGGACGATACCGACGTAGGTGGACATGATTTGTCCAACCTCTTTCTCATCTTGCGATATCAGCACTTGCTCTTCAACGGACATTGTTCCCTCGTCATTCCACTCGGGTATTTGTTCGTTGAAATCGTAAGTTTCTATCATGCTGAGGCTGTGTTTGGCTGCAGCGTCGGCATATACAACGGCTTCGATGAGCGAGTTGCTTGCCAGTCGGTTGCCGCCGTGAAGTCCTGTGCAACTACATTCGCCCAAGGCATATAGACGGTGGATAGTGCTTTCTCCGTCCAGGTTAACCTTAATACCACCGCACATATAGTGTGCACTTGGCACAACGGGGATATACTCCTTGGTGATATCAATACCTATGCTCAGGCACTTGGCATATATATTGGGGAAGTGGTGTTTTGTTTCTTCGGCATTCTTGTGTGTTACGTCAAGGCAAACGTGGTCCAGACCATGCAGTTTCATCTCGTTATCGATAGCTCGAGCCACTATATCTCGTGGTGCGAGACTGAGGCGCTCATCATACTTCTGCATGAATTCCTCTCCGTTTGGCAGTCGCAGTATTCCACCGTAACCTCTCATAGCCTCGGTAATCAGGTAGGCAGGATGTGTTTCGTCGGGGTTGTATAGCACTGTCGGGTGGAATTGCACAAATTCCATACCTTCTACTCGTGCTTTAGCGCGGTATGCCATGGCGATGCCATCGCCGGTGGCTATGTCTGGATTGGATGTCGTTGCGTAGATGGCTCCGGTTCCGCCGGTAGCCATGACGGTTACTTTGCTAAGATAGGTATCCACCTTTTGAGTGTTGGGATTGAGGATATATGCTCCATAGCACTCGATATCAGGTGTGCGACGTGTTACGCGAACGCCGAGGTGGTGTTGCGTGATGATTTCAACGGCAAAATGATTCTCCAGTACGGTTATGAAAGGATTATGTTTCACTGCTTCCATCAGTCCGCGCTGAATCTCGGCACCTGTGTCGTCAGCATGATGCAGGATGCGGAATTCGGAGTGTCCGCCTTCGCGATGCAGGTCAAAACTACCGTCTGTCTTCTTGTCGAAGTTAACTCCCCAGTTAACCAGTTCTGCAATCTCGTGGGGAGCATTCTTGACTACCTGCTCAACGGCAGCGGGGTCGCTGAGCCAATCACCGGCAACCATGGTGTCGTGGATATGTTTGTCGAAGTCGTCTAATTGCAGATTTGTCACCGATGCGATTCCGCCCTGTGCTTTAGTGGTGTTGGCTTCATCCAGTGTGGTCTTGCAACAAAGTGCAATCCTATACTTTTGTGCGCGAGCCACCTTGAGTGCGAAACTCATTCCGGCAACGCCACCGCCTATAACTAAAAAATCGTATTTTTCTACCATAGTATTATTGTAATATCGTCTTTCTTGCTTTACTTAATGCAAACACGCTTACCTTACAACCGCGGAATGCACTCATTGTTTTTATGCACGAGTGGAGTGTAGAGCCGGTTGTGATGATATCATCGACGAGCAGTATATGCTTTCTGTACATCTCCTCGGGGTGAGAGACAGCAAAAATTGTTTACAACCCTCAGAACATGTGATGTGTCCATAGGTATGCCCGTAACATCACTCAGCCCTTTGGCTATCCATTCCGACTGATTGAAACCTCTTTCGCGCAGTCGTCTTTTGTGCAACGGGACCGGTATGATTACGTCGATTCCATCGAAGAAATCAGCAGTCATAAAGTCATAGGCAGCCTCTTTAGCCAGTTGATATCCTATACCCGGCGTCTCGCTGTACTTCATCTGGTGCAGCATCTGCTGGACAGGTGATGCCTTATCGAAGAACATGAAGCATCCGCCTCGTTCAAAGCGCTTGATGTCAGAGAACAATTCTTCGGTAGAATTGCCACGAAGAGTGGCTTGCTCCGTTCGTGGCAATTGTTCCATACAAGCAGGACATATCTCTTCATTCTCTTCCAAGAGCGTGTCGCACATAGGGCAACAGCGCGGAAAGAGTACGTCCAATAATCCTGTCCACCATTTCACCGGTTTATGGGTTATGCTTGCTTAGAGAGTAACACCAGTCTTGAAGATAGCTAT
>CAMHGK010000181.1 GCA_946184695.1 uncultured Bacteroidales bacterium
CTCTTCGTCAGCAAGTGGCCGACTACTACTACGACCATCTTAGCAACCCGCTCATCGAGTTGCCCCGCCGTCTGCCGCACACGGAGAATGTCTATCACCTTTTCCCTGTGCTTGTGGCAGAAGGCAAGCGCGACGCTCTGCACGACTACTTGGCTGACCGAGGCATAGGCACAGTGATACATTACCCCATACCGCCGCACAAGCAGGAGTGCTATGCGCGCGAGCCGTGGAACATGCCATGCCTTAGTCTGCCCATGACGGAAAGACTTGCCCGCACTGAGCTCAGTCTGCCCATGTCGCCCTGCATGAGCCGCGAGCAGGTGGAGTGGGTGACCGACTGTCTGAATCGCTTCGAGGCATAAGCGTGAGGTCAAAACAAACTCGCCGACGTGTCAAACGGCGACTTACAGACCAACCCGCACTGCCCTAATGTCGCAAGTAATATGAAAAAATGTCGATTGTTTTTGCAGTTGACATTTTTTTTATATCTTTGCGGGCAGTTTGCGCTTTTGTGGCATTAAGGCAATTTCTAAGATGAGCCTTCGGGCAGTTGCAAAGATAAATTAGATTGCCTGAACCGGCTCGTCAGTTGAGTCAGAAAGTGCGCAAGTAGTAAGTTTGCATGTATAAAAGACTGTTTTTGATATTAGCGGTGACGCTTATGGCAGCGGGTGTGTTTGCACAAAACAATACCTCGTCGCCTTATTCTCGCTATGGCTATGGTGAACTCAGCGACAATGCCCCCGGTGCTTTTCGCGGTATGGGCGGCGTAAGTCTTGCCATGCGCGACCGTCATGTAATCAACCCTGCCAACCCCGCCTCGTTTACGTCGATCGACTCCATGACCTTCATGTTCGATTTGGGGGCGAGTGCGATGTGGACCAACTACAGCGATGCCTCCGGCAAGCGCAACCGCGCTAATGGCAACTTGGAGTACCTGACCCTGCAGGTGCCTATCTGGAGCCCGTATATAGCATTCTCGGCGGGTGTGCTCCCGTATTCGCTTGTGGGCTACGATTTGAAACTCGCACATACGGTCAACGAGATATGTCACGACACCACTACCTACGTGGGTACCGGCGGCATAACGCAGGTATATGGAGGCTTGTCATTCAACCTATTCGGTTGGGTGGCGCTTGGAGCCAATGTCTATTATATGTTCGGCGATGTGACCAACGTGCGTAGCGTCAAGTTTGCAGAAGCGGCATATAGGTCTGTGTCGGAGACTTCGACGATTCACTCCAAGAGTGTCAGATTCCGATATGGGGCACATCTGTTCCATACATTCGGCAAGCATACGGTGGTGTTAGGCGGTATTTTCGAGAACAAGTCGCCTTTCCGCTGCGACTATTCCATCATCGAAACCACCACTGCCGACACGGTGCCCGTCAATCCGGGGTTTGATCTCCCGATGACCTACGGCGGAGGTTTTTCGTACAACTACGCCAACCGCCTTACCCTGTCAGCCGATGTGATGTTCACCGATTGGGCACGGGCACGCTATACGGGCAAGACCGACGTGTTCCGCTCGCGCATGAGGATAGCGGCAGGTGTTGAGTACAGACACAATCCGCTCGGACGCAAGTACTATGAGAATATGTATTTCCGTGCCGGTGCCACTGTGTCTGACTCCTACATTAAAAACATTGCCGCCAAAGACTTCTCGGTGTCGGTGGGCGTGGGCTTTCCGCTGCGCAATGCCGCCACCATCATCAATACCACGTTGGAGTACAGCCATCGCGGCACCGCCTCGCCCGTTCAGGAGAACTCTCTCAGACTGACCATCAACGCCTCTATCTCCGAGACATGGTTCTTCAAACGCAGACTTTAGACCATTTACCATTGAAATAAATAATAAGAAATAAAAAATAAGAAATCTATCCGCATGGTCTCCCCCGCCCCTTTGGGGAGGGGGTAGGGGGCGGGGGAAGAACAATTTACAATTGAGAATTATCAATTATAATTTTTTTTGGCACGGCTTTTGTATTATAAACTACGAACAACATTAAAACAATACAACTATGAGATTTAGAATTTTACTTATTTTGGTACTTTGCGCCACATTACCCACTTTCGCATGCGCGAAAGACAAGAAGAAGAAAGACAAGAACCAACCCAAACAAGAACAGGTGGCTGAACCTAAGGCTGAGGAGCCTAAGGACGAGGTCCCCGTTATCACCGATGAGTGCGTACTCAACACATCTTTGTTTTCCGAGTCGGTAAAGAACAAGCAATATGCTGATGCTCTTGGCCCCTGGAAGCAGGTGTATGAAAACTGCCCTAACTACAACAAGGCAATATACAACTCCGGTCAGAAGATTATCAAGTGGCAGATTTCTGAGGCCAAGACCGAAGAGGAGCGCACTGCTCTGAAGAACCAGCTGATGAAGCTCTACGACGACCGTATCAAATGGTTCGGCGACGACCCCAGATATCCGAAGGCTTATATTCTTGGTCTGAAGGCTGTTGACTACTGCGACCTGTTCACCGAGGACGAGACCAAAGCAACGGCTTACCCGTGGATTAAGGAGTCGGTGACGACTCTCGGAGCCTACTCGCAGATACCTATGATCGACCTGCTGGCAGACGTGAGCAACCGCCTCTATAAGAGCGATCCGGAGAAATACGACGAACAGTACGTAGAGGACTATCAGCTTGCTACCGACCTGCTTACGCAGATATCAAAAGACAAAACCAATGAAAACGCCCTTGCTGCCAAGCAGTATAAGGATCATATAGATCAGATATTCGCCCTGTCGGGTGCTGCCAACTGCTCGAAACTCGACGAGCTGTATCAGCCTATCGTGGCTGCTAATCTCGAAAACCTCGAGACTTTGAGCAAAGTGGTAATGCTCTACAAGCGTATGGGTTGCACCGAGTCGGACGTGTATTTCGCTGCTGCCGAGGCTTCGCACAAGCTCTCACCTACAGAAGGTTCAGCCGTTGGTTGCGCTAAGATGTGTCTCAAGAAGAAAGAGTATGACGACGCTGTTCGCTATTTCGAGCAGGCAGTGGAGCTTGCTGACGACGATTACGATAAAGCCGACTACCTGTTCAACATAGCCCTTATCTATTCAGTCAATGCTTCCACCTATTCCAAGTCGCGCGACTTCGCTCGTCAGGCTCTCAAGTACAACTCAGGTATGGGCAAGTGCTACCTGCTGATAGGTCGCCTCTATGCATCATCCAAACCTTATGCCAACGACGCTAAGGGTAAGATTCTCAATAAGACCGTCTATTGGGTTGCAGTGGATAAGTTCCAGCAGGCAAAGCAGATCGACCCCACCTGCGTAGAAGAAGCCAACAAACTTATCTCCACCTACTCGCGCCATTTCCCATCGAAAGAGGAGCGCTTTGACCTGCCGGCTGAGTTCAACTCAGGTTCGTTCACCGTTGGAGGTTGGATAGGCGAGACTACCAGAGTGAGATAAACCTGTTGGATGAAACAGAGCACTATACATAAGCATTATTTACGATTGAGCATCATCAGTATGGTGGTGCTCAGTTGTTTGTTGCTGGTATCATCGTGCCGCCGCAAGCAGCGCGTGGAGACGGTAGAAGCCGTGAGCGACCGCGCCGCCATGCCCGCACTGTCTGCCGACACCGTCACCACCCTCATCTCCGACTCAGGTGTGGTGCGCTATCGTATCACCACTGCCAAATGGGAGATCTACGATAAGGCATCGCCTGCCTACTGGGAGTTTCCTGAGGGCGTCTATTTGGAGAAGTTCAGCCCTGACCTGTCGGCAGACGCTTTTCTTGAGGCCGACTACGCTCACTACAACCAGACCGACAAGATCTGGTGGCTTCGCGGACACGTCAAGGCGCTCAACCTCGAGGGTGAGCAGTTCGAGACCGAAGAGCTGTTCTGGAACGAAAACACCGAGAAGGTCTATTCCGACTCGCTGATACGAATAACGCGCGAGAAGTCGATAATCACCGGAATAGGTTTCGACAGCAATCAGGAGATGACCCGCTACACCATCCGCAAACCTCAAGGCAT
>CAMHGK010000182.1 GCA_946184695.1 uncultured Bacteroidales bacterium
TTTTTTTCATTGTCGGACAGCTTTTGATTCATAGATGACATAATAAAGCTGTCATTCGCTGAAAAAATCATGAAATCATTGTATTCAATACTTCTTTTATTAAGTTTTATCACGTCAGTCGCGTATCCCCAAGATTATTACTGGTATAGGGGAAATAAGATTCCCCTTCAGCAGGGTAATAATTGGTACATACTTTATGAAGATAGTAATCTTGATAAAGAGTCGCAAAAAGTTGTTAATGATCTGTTTTCGTTACCTTCAAACATGGCATGGAAAATCGTGGATAAGAAAAACGGAAACGATATCAAGAATGTCGTTTACCGTACTCCATCTTTTTTGTGTCTTGATGGGACTCAGGACATATATGTAACTCACCGTTTTTATGTCAAATTAAAACAAGCCGAAGATATTATCCTTTTGAATAATCTTGCAAACCAATATCATGCATATTTTGAAGAAGACACAGATTTGCCATTATGGTATATTGTCAGTTGTGATAAAAATTCACAATATAATGCACTTGAATTGGCAAATATCTTTTACGAAACTGGATTATTTGCTGCATCAGAACCTGAATTTATGGGAACAATGCAATCGGATTGTGTAAATGATTCCATGTATAACGAACAATGGAATCTTACTAATACCGGTCAATTTGGCTCCTCATATAATGGAATAGATATTAATTTCTGCAATGCTCATGCAATAACGCAAGGAGATTATTCTGTAATAGTAGGAGTATATGATTTGGGAGTGGACTTAACTCATCCGGATATTAATCTTCATTCGTTCAGTTATGATGCATACACAGAATCATCGCCCAGTCAAATATATGCCAGTAACGGTAAAATATATCATGGAACAGCCTGTGCAGGTATTATCGGTGCAAAAGCTAATAATAGTATAGGCGTAGCAGGCATTGCTCCAAATTGTCCTATAATGTCACTTAGCATAAAATTTTCATATACCACTTCCAATAAACTTAAAAAGGGATTCATTACCGCTGCAAATAATGGTTGCTCCGTGATAAGCAATTCGTGGCATTGGGGCACAAGTTCATCATTAATAGATGAAGGCATTTCATACGCATTGTCACAAGGTAGAAACGGCAAAGGATGCGTAATTGTTTTTTCTGCCGGAAATGATAACAGAGATAGTGCTAATTATCCGGCTAATTCAAATGATTCTTTAATTGTAGTAGGAGCAATGTCACCATGTGGAGAAAGGAAAACATATACATCCTGCGATGGTGAAAGTTGGGGGAGCAACTATGGTAATAAACTGGATGTAATGGCTCCTGGTGTTAAAATTCGGACAACGGATAATGTAGGTAGTGCAGGAAAAACAACTACCGATTATATGAATGATTTTAACGGCACATCTGCAGCATGCCCACATGTTGCTGCCGTAGCAGCATTGGTACTTTCTGAAAATCCAAACTTAACACAAAAAGAGGTGGCAGATATTATTGAGAAAACTGCACAAAAAGTAGGTTCATATACTTACTCTACAGCAAGTGGCAGACCAAATGGTACATGGAATAACGAAATGGGATATGGTCTTGTTGATGCATATAAAGCAGTTTTGGCAGCTAATAACAAATACATTCAGAATAAGACATACACAAGCGGAACAAGTATTGTAGAAGAATATCCGAATATTTTTGCCGGTTATTCCGTAACTGACGATGTTCCTTATGGAAATGTTGTGGTAAAATCAGGAAGCAATGTAACTTTTAAAGCTACTGAGGGAATACATCTTGAACAGGGCTTCATTGTTGAGCAAGGAGCCACATTTAAAGCTTATGTTGAATAGGTATTATAATCCGCAATGATTGTGATAGCGTAATTAGATAATTAGAAAACTTTAAGTTTTAGACTCAGGTTGTTATGCAGGAGCGACATCGAAATAGGCAGTTGTATTTTGCTGAGCAGGCGCAAACCACAGAGAGATATGTCATACCTTTTATAGAAAAGGTGTTCCCGTTTTTCGAGGGGATGAGAGTTTTGGAGATAGGTTGTGGTGAGGGGGGCAATCTCAAACCATTTCTCGACAGAGGTTTTTCGTGTACCGGCATAGACCTCAACCGGCAGCAGATAGAGTTAGCGCATATATTCTTTTCCGAGCACCCTTACGTTGACAGGTTGACGCTAATGACTCAGGACGTATTTGATATGCAGAGAAACAGCACATTTGACCTGATTATTTTGCGTGATGTGATAGAGCATATCCCTAATCAGGAAAGTTTCATGCATTTGCTTAAATACATCATGTCGGATTATGCAGTGGTATTTGTCGGGTTCCCGCCATGGCAAATGCCCTTCGGGGGACATCAGCAGGTGTGTTCTTCGGCGTTGAGCAAACTGCCATTTGTTCATCTTCTGCCCGAGAGCATTTATTCATGGTTAATGCGAAAAGCAGGAGAACAGAAACCGGTGATAGATGAACTGCTTGGGATTAAGCGTACCGGTATCACGTTAGAGCGGTTTGAACGCATATTGCAGACTGAGCAGTATCTGACACTGAGAAAAACCTACTGGTTCATACAACCGAACTATGAAGTGAAGTTCCATTTGAAAAAACTCCGTGTACCTCCGATTTTTAGGTCTCTGAAATTTATTCGTAATTTCTATACGACAGCGGGGTATTATGTTATAGCAAGAAACTAATTACAATATAAGAAGCATCACAAGTGTATAACCTCCAAAACACCTATCGTTATGAAAAACTTTTTTACCCTTATCATGTTGTGCCTTATGGGTGGCACTATCGTCGCGAATGAGAAAAACTATGATTTCTCTGCAACTCTGCCTGACGGGCAGACCCTTTATTGTCGCATAGGCGGCGATAACGCCTCTGCTGACACCATCGTCACTCTCGTAGCTCCGTCTGCCGGCAGTGGCTGGGAGGGTTTTCAGGCTCCCTCAGGCGAGCTGACCATACCCGCCCGAGTGTCATTCGACTATGTGGAATATAAGGTTCGGTATATCGACCGCAAAGCCTTTGCCGGTTGCACGCAACTGACCGGCGTAGTACTGCCAGAGACGATGTATCAGGTTGGCGACAGCGCTTTCTTCAGATGCAGCGGTTTGGAGCAGGTTAAATTGGCTGAATCCGCCGGCAGTTTGGTAGAGATAGACTACGGCAAGGCTGTATTTGCGGAGTCGGGAATCCGCAGCTTCGACTTCCGTGGCGTCAGAACAGTCGGCGAACAGATGTTCTTCAATTGCCGGCAGTTGGAGAAGGTCGAGGGCGAGGTGTATCCGCTTAGGGAGATGTTTGCCGGTTGCACATCGCTGAGGAGTTTTGTCTTTCCTCGTCAGACCTACGAATTGCAGGACGGAGTGCTCAGCGGTTGTACGGCATTACTGTCTATCAAGTTGCAGGACGTCCTGCCCCCAAAGATAGGCAACAGCAGTCTTGATGGTGTGCCTGCAGACCTCATTCTGACCGTTCCGTGCGGCACGATAGATGACTACCGCGAAAGCGAATGGAGTGTTTTCGCAAACATACAGGAAGATGTCATACCGTTTGTTATAGAGATAGCCTATGATACCATACAAGGAACGGTGGTGGTCAGCGAGGAGACTCTGGACTGTGCCGACCGGACCGTCACCATCACGGCTATTGCCAAGCAAGGCTACGCTTTCGACCGCTGGTCTGACGGCTCGACCCACAACCCGCGCGAGATAACCATCGCAGAGACCGACAATCTGAGCGCTCTGTTCAAAATCTCCACCGACATCTGCTTGCCCGACTCTGACGGGCATGACGCACGAAAGTTCATGCGCAACGACCAAGTCATCATCGAACTTAACGGCAAACTCTACGACTCCACCGGCAGACTAATCAACAATCAATAACCGACAATCGGCAGGGTTTACCGCTACGCGTAGAGACGCTTTATAAAGCGTCTCTCTATTGTTGAGATGTAATTCTTGCAATGGTTAGAGGGTGTGTCAAAA
>CAMHGK010000183.1 GCA_946184695.1 uncultured Bacteroidales bacterium
TATATACCATGCGTAATTATTTTCAGTGGACCCGTGGTGTTGACCGCGAGTATATCTCCGCATATGATAAGGATTGAATCACGCTCTTCCTCGTGCATGTCCAAGTTTGCCCTCTATAAAAATTTGCATTGAGATTCTTGAGACACTTGAGACACTTTTGTCTAATTTGCTCATTTTGTTCGCATTTACATCTATCATTGGACACTATATTCCATTATCGCCTTTTCACTTAGATCTTTACACCATCATTTGTGTACGTTTATGTGACCTATACAAATGAGTGAACATCAATATTATTGTCAGACAAATTGGCTTAATGCCTGTATTCGCGCTAGAAAAGACGGGATATTTATGGTTTACCTGAAATAATCCCCCTCCTTCCGCAAAAAAGCAACAACCTTCTCAGAGTGAGAGGGTTGTTGCTTTTTTTGTAGGTTTTACTTTGAATGCATGCATTTTGGCGAGTTCGCAATTTGGTTAGCAGCATTTACTGCAACTAAGTCATAAGAAATGCATGATAGGAAAAAAACACAACAGTGGAGCACCATATAACAAAACGGAAATCCGACAACAAATGGTCGGATTTCCGTCGGGATTTTTCTTCTTTTGTCAGCTAACTGATAGTTAGCCTGCTTTTGAGCGGTAAGCGAGGCTCGAACTCGTGACCCTCAGCTTGGGAAGCTGATGCTCTACCAACTGAGCTATTACCGCATTTTGCTATGCTCGCAAGCACATGCCCTGCTCACGTTAACGGGTGCAAAGGTAAGGTATATTTTTCAACTACACAAATTCTAATGCGAAAAAATTATTGCCTGAGGCGTATATTTTTGCAGAAAGTATATGCGCCATCTCCTGTTGCATATTAGTTGTCAGACATTTATCTCTCTGCATCCATATATACATCACAGAACACACAGATTTATACGACTGAGCAGAGCAAGTCGCGGAAAAGCGATAGCCGAGACTGCGGTATCAGTCCGAGCACGTCATGCGGTATTCGCGCTGCATCAGCATCAAAAAGCTCAAGTCTTTTCTGCCGGTCAGCTTCTGCTTTAAGAAATTCGGAATGTGCCCCACGTATATCAGAGTTAAAGAGAAGCAGCCACGCGTGTAATAGCCGGTCATCTTGCGAGGGGTCCGGAAGCGAAACAAGTTGTTCCGAGAAACCTATTGCCTTATCGGTATGACCACCGAGCAACAGACTGCGCGAGAGGTGCCTTAGAGCATCTGCGTCGTTAGCATCGGCTGCAAGCATCTCAAAATACACTTCGTTTGCTGCATCATGGTTGCCAAGCCGCTCAAATATGGCAGCTCGGAACAAAAGATAACGACGCGAAGGTGAGAAAAGCCTGCAAAGGCGCTCTATGAGCTCAAGGGCTTTGTCGTAATGCTCAAGTTGCAACTCGCATTTGGCTATATGCCAAAGCGTCCACCGCTGGTCAACAGAGAATATATCAGCATGAGTGTAGGCATCTAACGCCTCCTTGAACATTCCTGTACTCTCATAGGCGTAACCTATTTTCTGATAGAGCTGTGCCCCGAGCCCGTCGAACACATCCGGACTATCATACAATTGTCCGAGAGCCCATTTATACAATTCTATAGCTGACGCAAAGCGCCCTGTCCGCGCCAACACGTCAGCCTGCCCTATGAGCCAATCTGAGGATGGTGAAAGTTTTTTGAGCAAAGTGGTACCGACAAAAGTATCTAACACAGTTGAAAAATCGTCAGGTACTTTCCAAGCATTGAGTTGAAAATAGCGGTATATATCCTGCAGATAGTGTTTAGCCGTCAGGTTGGCTTCCAGTGGAGTTTGTGCGTAATCCTCAATTTGCTCTGCTATGGCTTTCCACTGTTCATCTGATATCTCTTTTATACTTTGCATCTGCTGATACATGACACATAGAGCATATTTGTCAGAATCACACAGCCCATTCTTTTCGAGTGCTGAACTGAGCAGTGTACCTATGCGCGTTGAGAAATCAATATTAAGCCGTTTGTTGGAACAATAGAATGGGATGAACCACGAAGCCTCTGCAGAGGTAAAGAATCGGAAGTCACGCATCGGCTTGAAATGTGAGAAATTAACGTCCACACCTTGCTCCGCGAGCTGTGATATACGACTTATGGTATCTGTCAGCGAGTCTTGAAAACGCCGCAACCACTCCGGTTGATCTTCATCTTCTTCGTCTATAACTATCAGTTTCGACAGCTTATCACCCATAGTTTTACTATCGCGCATCATGTCGAAAACCTTATTTTGCACCATCTTCACCGCATCGTCAGCCTCAGAAATCCGGAGTGTAAGTACCATTTGCTGAAGCACGGACAACATCAACTCGCGACAACCGTCCACCTCAAGCATTGAGTCAAAAGTACTAATAAGTTTTGGGAAACATGACAGACGCCTGTCGTATTTCAAAAGCAACAAGCATATAGCTACAATAAGCCTTTGGCGGATAATATCGTTATCGGTGGATATATAACCCTCCATCAGCCACAGCAGTCGTTCTTGAGAGAAACGCCTCAGGGCATTGAGCATTACGGCAGAGATTGCAGTCTGAGCAAGCAGGGAATCGTCATTTTTGAATAAATCGGCAAGACGCTGCCGCTGTTGGTCATCGGGGGTACGCGTCAGCCAAAAATAGTCAAACACGTCGTATGGATCGCGCGATACATCTGACAGTGTCCGAGTCTGCTTTTCGATATTTCTCAGCAGTTCAAATTCGTGGCGCGAATTGGTTTTAAGGCGCATCTGCTCATACACCTCATCAAGAAAGACATACGCTCTTGCTATAAGTGAGCACCTGACACCGGTATTTTCATCACCGACCCGAAGAAAATATCCGAGCATGAGCTGATTGTCGGATAGCAGTGAGGTTCGCTGGTCATTGAGATCGCCATCGTGCAACTTGGTCAGCCATGCTTCCTGAAGCCTGACAGCCTCTGTAAGCTGCCCCGCAGCAAGAGCATTTATACCTTTATAATATGCATTAAGAGTTGACATAGAAAGACTGCTCCTTGCACCATCTAACCCAGACGACTGATTCTAATCAGTTTGTCCTCATCTAATATCTTTATTTTTCGTCCGTCAAGTGCAATAATCTCCTCTTCGACAAAGTTTGACAATGTACGAATGGCATTAGCAGTGGTCATATTGGACAAATTCGCCATATCTTCGCGCGACATGTACATGCTAATCGTAGCTCCGTCATCATCGAGTCCGTAGTTTTGTTTTAGAGAAAGCAGTGCTTCGGCCAACCTTCCGCGAACATGTTTCTGAGTGAGATTGACCGTGCGTCGGTCAGACTGCCCGAGGTCACGTGCCATCATCACCATAAACTGGTAGCAGAAGCGACTGTTAGTTTCAATAACATGCATAAATGCATCTTTCTTAACCATATATACGACCGATGCCTCGAAAGCGCTAACCGAGGTGTTTGAACTCTCGTTAGCGATCATAGCACGATATGCAAAGAAATCGCAAGGTTTGAGCATACGGATAATCTGAGGTTTTTTGCCTATACCTTCCTTATATACGCGCACCTTGCCTTTGGCAAGCATCATCATGTGTGTGGGGACATCACCTTCCTTATGGATAATTTCGTTCTTTCGGAAATTGACAATCGTACAATTGTCATTGATATAAACTTTCTCATCGTCGGAAAGCATCTGCCACACCTCGTTGAGCTCCCATAGTTTGGGGTAATCTGTAACAGTTTTCTTTGCCATGTCGGATATGTCGGATGTTTATAATAAATACCAGTTACTCGTATTCTGCACAAAGCAGCCTGCAAATTTACGAATTTTTTATTTACCTACAAAAAAAATATGCTCTTTAGCATATTTTGTAGCTCGCAACACCACTTGCAGATACTTTTACTGGTGCTGTTAGGGGGGTGT
>CAMHGK010000184.1 GCA_946184695.1 uncultured Bacteroidales bacterium
ACCCGACAAAAGAAGGTTATACCTTCCTTGGCTGGACAGGCAGCAACGGCTCTACGCCTCAGACCGCTGTCAGCATCGCCAACGGCTCAACCGGCGATAAAAACTATACAGCAAACTGGGCTGTGAATATAGCATCCGTGACTGTTAATTCCACAACTGCATACTATACTTCGTTTGCTGATGCATGTACGGCTGCGAACAGCGCAACGGCAGCATCGACCCTTACGCTGTTGCAGGATGTATCAGGGCTGTCGTCATCGAGAACTTATAGTGCTTCACACGATCTTACGCTGGATCTCAACGGACATACATTATCAGGTTCAGGCACGAGTTTGTTCCAAGTCGGTTGTGCAGGGTACATCTTTACCGTGACCGACGGTTCTGCCAATCACGACGGAAAATTGTCGTTCACCACCGCAGAAAGCAGCACATCGAGTTTTCACTGCGTAATAGTGAATAGCGGTACCTTCGTATTAGAGGCAGGAACGATAGAGGCGACTTCATCTACTGCATCCATTGGTGCTGTGCAAGTGGTCGGCGGAACGTTTACGATGAATGAAAATGGAGCAGTACATGTGAACTATACCGGTAATGTCAACACTAAGAATAGTCGTCTGGTACATGCGAATGGTGGCACAACAACCATCAATGGTGGCTCAATTCGATTGGAATCTAAAAAGGATGCAATCGGTGTTGTGTATAGTAGTGGAAATGTAACCTTCAATGGCGGTCTGTTCAACATCAGTGCTTCAGGTACGGCTGCTGTAACCAACCAAACAGGGGTAAAAAATTCTTTGAATATCCGGGGAGGTTACTACAGTGCCAATACAACCACGTACTTTGAGCCGCATGTCAAAACTCCTTATCATATCTTCTCGAATAGCGATGAAACTTACATCTACCGGGTGGCAGAAGTTTATACCGTCACCTTCAAGAACGATGATGTAACATTGCAATCCGACTTGTGGGAGAAAGGTGCTACGCCTGCATATACCGGTACAACACCGACTAAAGCCGCCACGGCACAATACACTTATACCTTTGACGATTGGAGTCCGGCAATAACTCCGGTAACCGCCGATGTCACCTATACGGCGCAATTCAGCAGCACGGTAAACACTTATACCGTGACATGGAAAAATGCTGACGGCACAACATTGGAGACGGACGAGAATGTGCCCTATGGCAATACGCCGGAGTATAATGGCGCAACCCCGACAAAAGCAATCGATGCTGAGTATGCTTATACGTTTGATACATGGACACCAGAGGTAAGTGCCGTCACAGGCGATGCCACCTATACGGCAACCTACACGACCACGCCTGTCGTGGCCTCCGTGACTGTCAACGGAGCAACTACATATTATACGACTATTGACGCTACATTCACTGCCGCTAATGCATCTGCAACTTACGAGCCGACTATAACCTTGCTGCAAGATGCAGTAACTACTACCACCTCAATGCTTTCTTACACGGGTGCAAAGAATTGTACGCTCAATCTCAACGGACATACACTATCCAGCACTACGGCAAACGCGTTGCTTTATATCAATAAGGCAGGTATTACCTTTACTATTATTGACCTCACAGAAAGCAAATCAGGCACTCTGCATTTGGAATCCACGAGTACAGTAAACAGATGGTGTGTGTATGTGGCAAACGGTAATCTTCAAATGGACGCAGGTACGGTATTTTTGCGTTCAAAAGCAAATCAATTCAACGAAGGCATCCGCATCGATCCGGCGGCAAGTACCTTCACTATGAACGGCGGCAAGGTACACGTAGTAACCTCAAATGGCAAACCGGCTTGTGGTATAGTCTCAAGGGGTATTGCTGTCATCAATGACGGAGAAATACAAGTAGAGGCTTCGGGAGCCGGTTATGGTATAGAGGCACGCGTCAGTGATGACGGAAAGAATATAGGAAATGTCACCGTCAATGGCGGAAAGTTCCTCGTTACCGGCGCAACCGCTGCCTGTGCATACCGGTCAAATGCTAATGCAACCCTAAAACTCCAAGGCGGATATTATAACACCAACGCCGGTCTTTCAACCTACTGCGCTGCGAACTACCATGTACTGCCGCTGACAGGCGAGGATCCATACAAGTACGAAGTGGCGGAAGCATATACTGTTACCTTTAATGCCAACGGACATGGTACTGCGCCTGTCGGACAGACTGTCAAGAATGGTGAGAAAGCGATAGCACCTACGGCTCCCACTGCCATAGGCTATACCTTCGGCGGCTGGTATAAGGAAGAGGCTTGCACCAACCAATGGAACTTTGCAAGCGACGCTGTCACCACTGCCACCACGCTCTATGCCAAATGGACTCCTAACAACGTGACCATCACGTGGGTTGACGGCAATGGTGTGTCGCATGAGGCGGATGCCACCTACGGCACCATCCCCACAGCCCCCGAGGAGGCTAAGGTGAAAGACCCGACGGAGGACTACACCTATGAGTTCAGCGGTTGGGACAAAGCAGTTGTCGCTGCCACCGTTCCCACGACTTACACTGCTCAGTTCAATTCAGTGGAGCGCACCTACGGCGATGCGTACCGCTTGGACATTGCCGACTGGTCGGGCAACACAGCTTCGGGCACCATCACACTGAACATGAGCGGCTATACGCTGCCCAACGCTAAGACCAACTGGAAGGTGGTATTCGGCGGTTCGGAATACACCAAAGCTGACTGGGATAGAGCGACACGCCTGCTCAATATCTCCGGTGCCGACCTCTCGACAGCAGGCTCCAACTTGACGATAAAAGTATATGACTACAAGGACGGCTCTACCTCAGAGTACGAGTGCGTGAGCCGCCAACACTATCAAGTGCCTATCGTTGTCAACAGCTCGGACGCTCTATCGACCCTGTCGCCCGCTGCAACGTCCGACGTCCTAGTACGAGGTGGCGCCACCCTGACCATCGGTGCCAACCAGACGCTGCGCTCCGTGCTCGTGGATGCCGGCAGTGCTCTGAAGATAGAGTCTGGTGCAACGCTGACCGTCACCGACCGCCTCATACTGCGCACCCGCACCACCAAGGACATCGACTTCCGCGCTCCCGAGCTCATCAACAACGGTACGCTCAGACTGAGCGACGGTGCCAAGATGTATTACTCACGCGTGGTAAGCGACAACATGGAGCTCTACCCGATAGGCTTCCCGTTTGAGGTGACTCTGTCTCAGATCATACTGAGCAACAGCAACATGGTGACCGCCATACGTGGCACGCATTTCGCTCTTCAGTCATACGACGCAGAGCGTCGTGCCGAGAGCGGCATGGGTGGCAACTGGATGCTCTACGAAGGCAACAAGATGGAAGCCTCGAAGGGCTACCTGCTGCTGTCCACGTCGAAGTACTACCGCGAGTTCCTGTTCCCCGTCAGCTACTCGAAACCCTCAGCAAATGCTACGGTTGCGGTAGAGGCAAACGAGAGCAAGAACCCATCAGACGAGGGCTGGAACATGATAGTAACACCCTTCACCGCCACCGCCTCGACGACGCCGACAGGCAACCCGTCGCAGACGATAAAGATAGCCAAACTCTATGAAGATAATGTCAACTACTATCAGGACGTAGCCACCAACCTTGAGCCTGCCGTGCCGTTCTACTATCAGCACGCAGGAAAAGCAGACGGTGAATTGTCGTTTAAGGAGACTCCGAACAAGATACTTCGCCGTTCACCTCGTCTCAACTACACAGACCGGAGCGTCGAGGAGGAGTGGGTACGCCTCAGCTACGGCAAGACGAGTCAGGACAGTCGCAGAGATGTAGCCAATATCTTCGCTCACCCCGACCGCTTCACTGAGGAGTATGAGTCAGGTGCTGATGTCGTAAAGATGTCCACGACAGGTGATCGTGCGTTGCTTTACTCGTCGCTTGCCTGCGGTG
>CAMHGK010000185.1 GCA_946184695.1 uncultured Bacteroidales bacterium
CTTATTTCTTATTTCTTATTTCTTATTTCTTATTTCTTATTTCTTATTTCTTATTTCTTATTGATTTCAGACTTAGCGGCTGCAAAGATAAATATAATTTTTGGATTGGCAAATTTTTGTATATTCAAAAAAAGTATTATTTTTGCGGCGCAATTGAGAAATAATGCATAATGCGTAATGCATAATTCATAATTCATAATGCATAATTCATAATTCATAATTCATAATTCATAATTCATAATGCGTAATGCATAATTATCAATTGTAAATTATACATTATAACTTATGGTGTGTGGCGGATTATCAGTCCGCTGCCTGAAAAGGGAAGCAGGTGTGAGTCCTGCGCTGTCCCGCAGCCGTGAGTCTTGTGAACTTTTGTTGCAAAATCTTTTAGCCACTGTCGCCCGTCGCGGGCGATGGGAAGGCTGACAGCAGAAGGAGACGAGTCGGAAGACCTGCCATAAGCTAACTTACACTAAGTCCTCGAGGAAAGGGCAAGTGAAAATGAGGAACATTTTAGCTTACATTGGTTATGTATTTAGGACAATTCTGCTTTCTTAAGCAGAAGCATTTGTTGTGTGCCGTTACTTTCGCGGCAGTGTGTATGTTGTCGCTTACTGCCTGCGGTGGCGATCAGCCTGAGGATAAAATTGTGATTACCGTGCACGAGTACAGTCCGGCAATGGGTCAGTTTGTGAATCTGCTGCCCAAGTATCAGGAAGGTTTCACGGAGGCAGATATGTGTCGTGAGGCTGAGCAGTATCTGACGGCAGGAAGCCCGATTACTCTCGGCGGCTTCGGCGGATATGTGACGTTTTCCGTTGGGCGCTCCATAAAGAATCAGACAGGTTATGACTTCCGTATATTAGGCAATGCGTTCCGTCAGGCGAGCGAGGAAGGTGAAGATGCTGAATATGGCAATTCTGAACCCGGTGCAGTCTGGGTGAGTCGGGACGACAATGGCAATGGTCTGCCCGACGACCGCTGGTATGAGCTTGCAGGGTCAGACTATTCTCTGCCTACGACAGTGCGCGGCTACAAAAAGACATGGCATAAGTCGGACACCACTCTCAACAACCCATACCACACGCAGCCTTATTATCCTCAGTGGCGGCAAGATACAGCGTTCACCGTTCAGGGAACATTGCTTGCTCCGGCAGCTCGTCAGAAAGACGGAGTGTGGGCACAGCGAATACGCGACTATGGATATGCCGACAATAAACCTAATACCGACATTGCAGGCACTTCGTTCGACATCGATTGGGCAGTGGACGAACAAGGACGCAAGGTGAAGCTCGACCGTTGCGATTTTGTCAGAGTGATGACAGCCGTTGATGAGCATTATCCGATGATAGGGGAACTCTCAACCGAAGTGGCAGGAGTGGCGCTGTATTAAATTCATAATGCATAATTTATAATTATTCAAATATAAACAACTTTAAAACACAAAAACACAATGAAAAAGCATTTATTTTTTGTTGCCATAGCATCGGTATTGATGCTGGCAAGTTGTGGCGATGAGCCCGATGTAGTAGCAACCTTCGACGAAGCAGCCAATACTCCCGCTGCTGCCAACTCTGCCAAGTTGCTTGAAAAGACCGGCACTTTCGAAAGCGGCAAGTTCATATTCGACCAGGAAGTGAACACCGATTGGGGAGCTGCTTATTACTACGGATTTGTAGTATCCAACGACACTCGCACCGAGTTTAAGGACTGGAACGATGCCTATCGCGTAGTAGGCGGCAAGCCTTACAGCGGTACCAACTATGCTGTGTTTACACCGTCGTACATTGGCGCTGACAGAGTAAAATTGGCAAGCGGCAAAGCAGAACAGCTGCAGAGAATGTATGTCAATAACACTCTGTACGTAGAGAACGCTATCATCAATGGTGATGGTATGACAGAGGGGGCGTTCACCAAAGACGACTGGTTCATGCTCAGAATCTTCGGCTGGAATGGCTCGGCAAAGACTGACTCCATCGATTTCTATCTTGCCAAGGATGGTAAGTACGTTAAAGAGTGGACTCCCGTCAGCCTCAAGAAGCTCGGCAAGGTTACCGAACTCAGCTTCTCCCTCACCAGCTCTCGCAACAACAATTACGGGATGACCACACCTGCTTATTTTGCAGTGGAGAACGTGAAATAGCAACTCGATAGTCAACAACACACTCGACGCTTATCCGCGCGTGGCAATTTTTTTTTTCTGCCATAAATAAATATACCTGCCATAGCCGGATGAGAGTCAGCATCTTTCGAGAGGCGGCGAATCGTGAGATTCGCCGCCGAACTTTTTTTAATGCATAATGCATAATGCACAATGCATAATGTACAATGCATAATTGATAATTCTCAAATCTCAATTATAATCTGCGTGTGAGTCGGTAGAAGCGCGTATGGAACGAGATGGCGGCGAGTGAGAGTGCGACGATGAAACTGAGCCACATACCCTTTACTCCGAGTCCTGCCGAGAACATGAGCAGATAGCCCAGCGGCAGCGTAATGATAAGATATGATATGGTGGCATAGACCATAGGTCGGCGCACATCTTTGATGCCTCTGAGCATTGCAGCACCAACGCACTGCAAGCCGTCGGAATACTGGAACAGAGCAGCAAAAACGAGCAGTTCGGAGGCTATCTCGATGACTTTCTCATCGTCGGTGAATAGATATGGAATGTAGTTTCTAAGCAGAATCATGAGCGAAGCACCGATAGTATTCATCAGCAGTACGAGGTGTATGCTGGCATGTGCCGCCATACGCATGGCGTGGTAGTCGGCAAGTCCGCGCTGATGGCTGACCCGGATAGTGGTGGCGGCACCTATGCCTATTGCCACCATGAAGGTGAGGTCGGCTATCTGATTGGCTATCTGGTGTGCGGCGAGAGCTTCTTTGGATATCCAGCCTACCATGATAAACGATAGGGTGAAGAGTATGGTCTCCATTGTCGTTTGTAGTCCGATAGGGAAGCCGACGCGACGGAGTTCGGCGAGTACGGAGCGGCTGATGTTGTCCCATGAAAAGAACTTCAGGTAGCGTCGCCACTCGCGGTTGCGCAGAATAGCGATGATGAAGCCTATGGGCATAAGCATGGAGACAATCATGCTGGCGAGTCCTGCTCCGAAAGAGCCTAAGGCGGGTGCGCCGAGGTGCCCGAAGATAAGTATGTAGTTGAGCGCTACGTTAAGCAAGTTGAGCACTATGGTGATGACCATAGCGACGGTGGTATTGCCGATGCCTTCGAGAAACTGCTTGCAAAGACAGAAGAGCATGAAGGGTACGAGTCCGATGATACGCGTGAGCAGGTATGGTCGTGCAGTCTGTGCAACAGCATCTTCCTGTCCCATTTGACCCAGAAACGGGACGAGAGCAAAGAGTACGCCGCAGGTGAGCACTGTAAGCAAAAGGCAAAAGACAAGTCCGTTGAGCAGAAGGCGGCCGACGCGACGATGGTCATTCTTTACATACGACTCGCCTACGAGCGGGGTGATGCCCATCATGGCGCCCATGGCAAAGACCATGAAAGTGAAGAACACGCCATTGGCAAACGACACGGCGGCAAGGTCTGTGGTGGAGTAGTGCCCGACCATAACACTGTCGATGAGACCTACAAGAGCGCCGCCAAGCTGCGTGAGCATGACGGGGAACGCGAGGCGCAAGTTGCGCCGGTAATATGGCAAGTAGTCGCGAAAAGTCAAGGACGTGTGTTTGGGACGACAAAGGTACAATTATTTTGCGAGTTGGCAAAAGCGATTGCCTTGTAGATGGGTAAAATCCTTCTTTCGCGCAAACCTATTTGCGCGAAAGAAGGATTTTATGTATCTTTGCGGCGCGCAATA
>CAMHGK010000186.1 GCA_946184695.1 uncultured Bacteroidales bacterium
ACGCGGACTCCACCGCAAAGCTACCGGCGACGCTTCCGAGGCCCGTCTGCACGACACACGTGCCCGCAACGTCATAGAAGCTATCATGTGGCACGGCTACTCGCAAGAAAGCGACGCCTACTTCCCCACACAGAAGTTCTATAACCTGCCGAAGGCCGACCGCGATGCCATAGTGGAGTTTATCAACGCAATCTAAAATCACCAACGGAAAGTCAGGATCCCGCCATTTCAGCGTCCTGACTTTCCGGCTTTCCGGTATTCCGGCTTTCCGAAATTAAAATAACTAAAGATGAAACTCGACAAACTTGCCTTCCCGCTCATGGGACTGATAATCCTACTGCTTGTGGCAGCATCGGTGGCCGAACAGTTTATCGGCACCGAAGCTGTAGTACGCTATTTCTATGCCGCCCCGTGGACCATAGCTCTTTGGGCGCTGACGGTAGTATGCGCCATCTGCTACATCGTGCGCAGAAAGGTATGGCAACAACCCTTCACCTTCCTTCTGCACTTCAGCTTTGTAGTCATTCTTGCCGGAGCTATGGTGACGCACCTATTCGGCGAACAGGGCAAGGCACACCTGAGACTCAGGAGTGATACCGTTGCCGGCTATGCCGTATCCGACAGCCGCGACAGCATTGCGGGCATCAGCCTGCCATTTCAGCTCAGACTTGCCGATTTTCATTTGGAGTATTACCCGGGCACTCAGGCACCGATGGACTTCGTAAGCGATATAGAACTGACAGAGGACGACGGGAACACCTGCTACGGCAGTGTCAGCATGAACCACATTTTCAGCTACCGCAACTACCGCTTCTACCAGTCGGGCTTCGACAGCGACCGCCGAGGCACCACACTCTCAATCAGTCACGACCCGTGGGGTATAGGTATCACTTATGCCGGCTATGCACTGCTGTTGCTTTCGATAATCGGTTTCTTCTTCCAGCGCCGCACGTATTTCCGAACCTTGCTGCGCGGCACAGAGCCAGCTGACAACACCGAACGCCACCACCGCGCTGCGCTGATAGCGCTTTTTGTCGTCTGCCTGCCTCTCTCCGCCTCAGCATCAAAAACCGCTCCGCCAACTATCAACGAGCAGACCGCCAAAGAGTTCTGCAACCTGTATGTCTATTTCGGCGACCGAGTTTGCCCTATGCAGACGCTTGCCAAAGACTTCACCGTCAAACTATACGGCAAACCCACCTACAAAGGACTATCCTGCGAGCAAGTGCTATGTGGTTGGCTTTTCTACTACGACGATTGGGCTAACGAACCCTGCATAAAGATTAAAGGTAAACAGACACGTCACACACTCGGCATTGAGGGTAAGTACGCCTGCCTCAACGATTTTGTGGGAAGCGGCAAGTATAAATTAGAAAATGACATCCGCCGTCGCGACAAGAATGCTATCGCTGCCGACGAGAAGTTCCAACTGATAAGCATGGTCTGCACCGCGCGCATGCTCAAGATCTACCCCATAAGCACAACGGGACAAAACGGCGCCAACCTCACGTGGTACTCGTGGTCAGACCAGCTGCCGCCTGACATTACTCACGACGATTGGCAATTCGTCTATCGCAGTATGGACTACGTGTTCCTCTGCGTGGCTCGCAATGCCAACAGCGAGGCACAAGACGCACTACGCAAAATCCGACAATGGCAACGAGACCACGCAGGCGAAGCACAACTGCCTACACAGACCCGCTTCAAGGCAGAAAAAATCTTCAACTCGCTAAGCTACACTCGCCCGATGGCTATGGCGTGCGCCACTATCGGACTGCTTCTGTTCGTCATCTTCATACTGCTTGGCGACAGACAAATCAGCCGACGCTGGGTTATAGCACTTTCGATGCTCATGCTGCTCGCTTTCGGTGTCCTGACTTTTGCTCTTGGCTTGCGCTCGATTATAAGTGGGCATGTTCCTCTCGCCAACGGACACGAGACCATGCAGTTTCTTGCATGGACCGCCATGCTGCTCACGATGATTGGCTCGATGTTGCTGAGCAACTACCGCCTGCTCATGCCCGCAGGATGGCTCGTAGCAGGCATGACACTGATGGTCTCAATGATGAGCGAGAGCAATCCGCAGATAACGAACCTCATGCCCGTGCTGCAATCGCCACTGCTGACTATCCACGTGGCTATCATCATGATAGCATATTGCCTGTTGGCTTTTATCATGCTCAACAGCATTGTCGGACTCATAGCCGACCGCAGGCTCTCCACCGTCATTACGAAGGAAGGCGACAATGAGCAGGCTGCTAACGAATTGCCAATTGTCCACGTGACTTCACACATGCGCTTGTCGCTACTCATGCTCTACCCTGCTGTTTTCTGCCTGACGATAGGCATCTTCATAGGTGCCGTCTGGGCTAACATAAGCTGGGGACGATACTGGGGATGGGACCCGAAAGAGGTGTGGGCGCTGATAACCATGCTCGTCTATTCTTTTCCCCTGCACTCGCGCAGCATCGCCCTTTTCCGCCGACCTGCATTCTTCCACGTCTATATGATAGCGGCCTTCCTTACCGTACTGTTCACCTACTTCGGCGTCAACTTCCTACTCGGAGGCATGCACGCCTACCAATAATGCATAATGCATAATATATATAATAGAAAATTGAAAATTGAGAGTTATACATTATAAACACACACATTTAACACTGCAATTTTACAGTGTTTTTTGTTGAATAATTTGTCAGTACAAATCTTTTTTCTACCTTTGCGGGGTGAAAGTCACGGCGGATAGTTTAATCGCTACTGAGGTGGCATAACATAATAATAAGGCGTTTATTGAACGTTGTTTGCGACTCGACGAAATCTTCGCAACATTTTGTAAATAGTCCCAGCATCAGCCAATGAATGTCCTCGGGATATGTAATATCCGTACTGCATGATATGCATGTAGTACTTTTGCATATTCAGCGTGGACGTCGGTTGTTTTTCTACTATTTACAGGGATTGCGAAGCCCTCGTCGAGCGTGAAGAACAAACGGACTTCACGCTTTTTGTGTATATACAGGTTAGACGATAGACCACAGCGCTGTTAAAGCAAACATCTTGTGTAAATATAGTTAATAACATTCTATGAGAACGAACAAACTACTTTGTTGTGTGATGGTATTATGCTTTTTAATACCTCAAGATACATATTCTCAACCAAGTCAGGATGAGATACGCTTATACCTTCTTATAATGGAATACCGAGCACAATATGAGCTGCCACAGATTCCGTTTTCCGTTTCGCTTACCCAGGTAGCTCAGACGCATGCCAAAGACGTATACTACCATTTCGATGAGATTCCGGCGGGCTGTAATTCTCATAGTTGGTCGTCACACGGTCCGTGGCAGCGGTGCGACTATTACCCTGACCATCGCAACTCGAAGCTTATGTGGTCGAAGCCTCGCGAGCTCACAAACTACGAAGGCAACGGTTATGAAATATGCCATTTCTATAATCCACCTTCATCGGGTATTTGCACGCCACAAAGAGCACTTGATGGATGGAAGTCGAGCAGCGGTCATAATGCAGTAATCTTGAACATCGGCAAATGGTGCTCCAAAGAATGGAAAGCCATTGGAATGGGTATGTTCAAGGGCGTTGCATGTGTATGGTTCGGGGCAGAAGACGACCCCGCAGGGTTTTACGTCATCAAATAGTCGATTCGTAAAAGAGAGTTGAGTAGAGTGAAGTTTCGTTTCCCCCTTATATTATTCTCCTTATTCTTTTGTGTTTCACCACTCTTTGCCGACGGCACAGTGTGGTGGAACACCGACTATAACTCTACCGAAGGAACAGAGTTTTATGTTACTTTTATGCCCAATATA
>CAMHGK010000187.1 GCA_946184695.1 uncultured Bacteroidales bacterium
TATCTTCACAAGTGTTTTTTGCAAACCAATATGCAGGACGAATCAGCGATGTGGAGTTAGTGGTGGATATACCCGAAGAAATCGACATTGTGGATAACTCAACTCTCTCAGGTTCTACCACCGGCAGCTATCGGATTGAGAACGGACAATATGTATTCCCGATGGAGAATATGGAAGATAACCTTCTTCGATTCTGCCTCAAACCTTTGCAAGCAGGAGAGTTCCGCGTTACCGGCTCCGTTCGTTTCAAATTAGACGGCGTAGAAACAATTCAGCCTATAGGAACGGTATGGGTTAAAGTCAACGGCTTTGCCATGAAATCAGTAGTGTTTATTACACCTTTCAATTTGGTGATTACCGGCGACGGGCCAATCGATTATAGCGGTAATAAGATAGACATCTATGATTACAACCAATTGGTAGCAATCACTTCTATAGATTCAGATGGCGAATGGTCGGCTGAAGTTCAATATCCCGCTTCACTCATCAATCGCCAACATGCTATCAAAGCACGGATGACGGTTCCCGACGCAGGGGTGATAGAGTCGGATGTGAAATATATTACTTATGATATTAATAGTAAGGTTGCAAGTAGGGTTGTTATGTTAGACCAGCTGAAGAAACCTATAAATTTCAATTATTATGACTCGTCATCCGAAGAACAGTATTATACATATATATTGAAACAGTATTGGTCATCATATTGGAAACAGACTACACCATATACCACCGAATTCACTTTCCTTGCCTATTTCGACGATTTGGACATATTATCTGTTGAAAGTATGAAAATCAACGTATTGGCATCCGATGGAAGTACCCGTACATTGGAGGCGGAATACGATGGTACCCGGCAATGCTGGTATGCCATATCCGACTACCCGAGCCCATCCAAATTGCCTATTTCGGCATACGCTTATTCAGAAGGCGTAATGCCTCCTATGAGTGATGATGAGAAAGCCGCAAGGGAAGAGACATGGACTAATGCTATTGATAGAGCTATGAAAGTGGCTATGAAAGCGGCAGGAAAAGGAGAAATAGAAGTGATGCCAAGTGACGATGAGTCATTGAAACTGAGATATACCGTAGGGGGAAAAGAGCCTTTTGATTTCACCATTAAAGATATGGACTATGATGAGGCTGCGACATACGTGATGCAAAACGAGCCCTTTGTATTAAAAGGAGATGAGGGCAGTATAGTATATACGTTAGTGAACGGGGAAGATGAGGCGGAGATGATTATCGTGGATGTGGACGAGCATACAGCCATGCGGACAGTCATCTCCCATGCTGAGATAAATGCTCCGGCTGCCTCACTGCGAAGAAAAATACCGGGAAATAAAAAGATTTTGATAGGGAAAGGTGGTAATATTGCTTCCGATATGTTAGATCTTGTGGGCTTAAAGGAATACATTGAAGCTCCTATGAATTTAGACCTGATGAATTTATATCTTGATATGTTTCAAATAAAGACTGATCGTAGAATTTCACAGATTAATGAGCTTTTAAGTCGGCGATGTGTAGTTAGTGGGGAACCTTGGTACACGATTGAGCAGAGGACTACTTATAGAAAGTTTTTGAATGGTCTGGAACAAAGACGCGATAAATTAATGGATGAACTGGAAGGATACATAAACACATACACTGAAAATTTATATAAAAAGGGGGCAATAGATTTAGCAACTACTCTTGGCTCAGGCGGAGCAGGTAAGGCAGTTCTATTAGGATTAAAGAAAGCTCCTAAAGTGTATAAGATGTATTCAAAAGCTAATAGGTATATGGAGTCAGAAAATGGAGTAATGATTTCCGGCCAAGCAGGATTCTGGAGTGAAGTAACAGATATTGCTCCACCCGATATTGCAGAGTTGTTAGATATTGACTTCAGTAGTATATATCAAAAATTTCTGAACAAATCTGAAATACAGGGGACGGCAATAGAAAA
Organism: uncultured Bacteroidales bacterium; assembly: GCA_946184695.1. Lineage (GTDB taxonomy): Bacteria > Bacteroidota > Bacteroidia > Bacteroidales > Paludibacteraceae > Colicola. The sequence continues at coordinate 1,943 of CAMHGK010000187.1, forward strand.
TAGTTTAAAGGAACTTAATGATAATATATTTCAAAACAGGAGAGATTGTACTAAGGATTGTCAATGGTGGGAGGAAGACTGCGATGAAGAATGTGAAGGAGAAGATTGTAAGAGAAAGCCTGATTGTGAAGGCGACGACTGTGATGACGATGACGACGACGACGATGATGACGACGACGACGATGAGGATGACCCGTATAGCCCTCGCCCTTGTCCTCAATGTTCTGACTATCCCAAAGATCCTCCTAGTACTCCTAAACGTCATCACCCTCACCCTCACCCCAAACCTGCAAGACCGTTTATCGACCCGTCAGGCTTTGTATATGAGGCAGTGCAGTCCAACCGCGTGGAAGGAGCTACCGCTACCATCTACTATAAAGACTTTATGCTCACTTCCGGCGGCAGCAGCGCAGGAGAGAGCGATGTACTATGGGATGCCGAGAAATACGGACAAATCAACCCGCAAATAACCGGCACTGACGGTATGTACCAATGGGATGTGCCGCAGGGACTATGGCAGGTGCGCGTGCAGAAAGAAGGCTACGCTAATACTCAGACCGACTGGTTGCCCGTACCGCCGCCGCAGTTGGATATCAACATCCCTATCGTCCGTATGAGGTTGCCTAAAGTGGAGCGTGCACACGCCTATGAAGATGCCGTGGCTGTGAAGTTCGATAGCTATATGACGCCTGCAACCCTCAACACCGAACTCATTATCGTTACGGAAAACAATGCAGTCGCCGAAGGTACTATCGAACTGACCGACGAGGAAGCCGGTGACGGAGGTGCTACCTATGCTTCGAAGCTACGTTTCGTGCCTGCAAAGCCGTTTACTGCAAACGAGGTAACACTGCGTATCTCAGGCGAGGTGCAGAGCTATTCCGGCATCGAGATGGACGAACCGTTCGAGGTTACCCTGCCGATAGAAAGAGAGGTGAAGAAACTCATCGCCGACGAGAGCGTGAAGATAGCCCATGGCGGTGCGAAACTTCTCCATGTAAAGGCTGAGCCTGCCGCCGCTGCCGCCGGCAAGACGGTGACGGTAAGCTGCATGTCGGGAATAATCACATCAGCTGCAGAGACTCGTGTCGTTCTCAATAATAGCGGCGAGGCTGCCGTGCTCATCCATGGCGACATACCCGGAAAGGACTTTGTTACTTTCACTATGGATGACTCCGAACTGACTGCCACATCAACTGTCAGAGTGTCAAGCAAATCAGCAGATACTATGGTACAAGCCCCCGAAGCGTCAGTACCTTCAGGAACAGAGGTGGAGAAGGGCACACAGATAACCCTGAGCTGCCCGACAGAGGGAGCACAGATTTACTACACACTCGACGGCAGCAGTCCGTATTATTCCGACACCCGCATCCTCTACGACGGCACACCTGTTACCATCAATGAGGAAACGACCTTACTGGCAGTGGCTGTGGTCGAAGGCATAGGCGAGAGTGAGTTGGTAACCTTCCACTACACCGTGAAGTTGGATAGCAAAATCAACAACCTGACAGGCGACGGCATCAGCATAACTCCTCTGCGCGTCTATGACACGTTTGAGGTAACAGGTGCTGACGGAACGTTCGCGGTAACCGTCTATAGCGTGACGGGGCAACTGCTGATAAGGCATAACCAACTGACGAGCGGTCAGAAAGTGAATGTGTCTGCCTTGCCCGCAGGTCTATACCTCGTCGAAGTAAACGGCACCGCCGCATACCTGATACAACGAATCATTAAAGAATAA
>CAMHGK010000188.1 GCA_946184695.1 uncultured Bacteroidales bacterium
AGCAAGAGTGCTGCAAACAAAAAGTAGATTTTTTTCATGTGTTGTCTAACCTGTTATATCCCATCGGCTCATCGGGTCAAAAATATAGTTGTTGGTTAATAAGTGGGTGTTCGCATTAGCAATTTTAAGAATCGACAAATCATCATTCCTTCCTTACTTAATTTGCTCAAGACAGGCAGCAGACAGCCGCTATGTCAAGCGCTGCAAAATTAGGCAAAGTTCAGTTACTACATTAAACATTTTCGGTCAAAATTTCCGTTTTCGATATCATTTTCGGTCAAAATGCCCCATCCTGACGCTTTTTGTACTCCAGTGACAAAAAAAAGCGGCTCCGAGGAGTCGCTTTCTGATGTTAAAGTTTCACATCATTTACGGTAGCGGTGCCACCATGCGAGGGCTTCACCGACAACATAGTTGCTGCCGGTCAGAAGAACGACATCACGTTTGTCGGCTTCAGCGAGCGCTGCTCTGACGGCTAAGTTGACAGCAGGGTATGCTTCAGCCTGCAGCCCCGCAGACAGGAATTTCTTTTTCAGTTCTTCCGCAGGAATAGCTCGAGGAGTCTTCGCCTGAGTGAGATAGAAGTCAGCTGAGTGGCGAGGCAATAGGTCTATCACCTCGTTGATATCTTTGTCGTTGACCATTCCGAACACCACCTTCATACGCGGCTGGGCTTTAGGTTCACTACCATCGAAAGGCTGACACATCCACTGACTGACGCGCTCCTTGTGGACCCTTGCGAGTTGTGAGAACACATATTTGAGTCCATGTGAGTTGTGGCCTATATCGCATATCACAAGCGGCTCATCGGCCAGCACCTGCCACCTTCCCTGCAGGCCTGTAATATCACAAACCGAAGCGAATGCCCCTGCGACAATTTCTTCGGAAAAACCTTTTAGCGCATGTTCACGACTGAGTACATATAGCGAGAGTAGTGCTGTCCGGATGTTTTGCTGCTGATAGTCACCTCGGAGCTGACAGTCGATATGCCACGACCGTTCAGCCTCTGCCACCGGCTCAGGCAAGGCCGACGTCAGATACAGATGTGCTCCTACCTGCTCTGCCTTAGCACGGAAAACATCGATAAGCGCAGGCGACTGCTCACCTACCACCACCGGCGTCGATGGTTTGATGATACCGGCCTTCTGCGCTGCTATCTTCTCTAATGTGTCGCCAAGCAGTTCCTCATGGTCGAAGCCGATAGAGGTGATAACCGAGACAAGCGGATTCAGGACGTTGGTGGCATCTAAAAGTCCACCGAGTCCGACTTCCACCACTGCCACATCAACTCTCTTGCGCGCAAAATAGTCGAATGCCAAAGCCGTAGCAGCCTCGAAAAACGATGGACGCACATCGTCGATGATATCGCGATACTGCTCCACAAACGCCATCACCTGACCATGACTTATCGGCTTACCCTTCACACGAATACGCTCAGTGAAGTCAACAAGATGAGGCGAGGTGTAGAGTCCTACGCGGTAGCCTGCTTTCTGCAGGGCCGCAGCAATAAGGTGAGCGGTACTACCTTTGCCGTTGGTTCCGGCAACATGCACCGACGGGAACATCAGGTGAGGGTTGCCCAGATATTCCAATAGCAGCGATATATTGTCTAAACCCGGCTTGTATGCTTCTGCACCATTCAAGTGAAACGTGGGCAGACCGTACAGATATTCTAATGATTGAGTATAATTCATAATTATAATTTCATATTGCTTATTGCATAATTGATAATTATTTACCGATGCAAAAGCGACTAAAGACGGAAGCGAGCACCTCGTCGGAGGTCACCTCACCTGTTATCTCGGCAAGCGCTGCAAGGCAGTCGTGCAGGTCGAGGGCAACGAGTTCTCCGCTGAGTTGCTGCGTCAAACCTTCCCGGACGCGGCACAACGCCTCAGACGCAACTTTCAGTGCCTCATAATGGCGAATATTGGCTATCATAACATCGGGTGCTGACCACTCAGCTGCTATTCGTTCAAGACGCTCAGTAAGCTCTGCTATATCTGAGTGCTTGGCTGATACATATACCGCATCTGCGCTTCTTTTGGCAGCATGGGATTCAGCGGAAGCATCGAGCAAGTCGGCTTTGTTGACAACATGAATAACCATTTGCTCCTCAGCAGGATTGAAATCAGCCACTTCAGTACTGCCTGCCGCGTCAGATAGCAGCAAGACGATATGCGCCTTGCGAGCCGCCTCAAACGAGCGCTCTATTCCTATTTTTTCTATCGTATCCGCAGTGTCTCTGATACCTGCGGTATCGACAAAGCGGAATCTAACTCCGCCTATGGTCACTTCCTGCTCGATGGTGTCGCGGGTGGTGCCGTTGATGTCGCTGACAATAGCACGTTCTTCACCCACAAGTGCATTGAGCAGAGTCGATTTGCCGACATTAGTTCTGCCAAGTATAGCCACACTGATGCCGTTTTTAATGGCATTGCCATGCTTGAATGTCTTTAGCAACTGCACGATTTTCAGCTGTATCTTATCCACAAGCGATAGCAATTGAGTACGGTCGGCAAACTCAAGTTCCTCGTGGTCGGCGAAGTCGAGTTCCAGTTCGAGCAGCGACGTAAACTCAAGCAGTTGCTCGCGCAGTTTGCGTATTTCAGCCTCCACTCCACCGCGCATCTGACTGACAGCCAACCTATGCTCCGCACTGCTTTGTGCTGCTATCAGGTCAGCCACCGCCTCCGCTTGCATCAGGTTCATCTTGCCTGCAAGGAATGCCCGCTCGGTAAACTCGCCCGCCTTTGCTAAACGTGCGCCAGCATCAATAAGCCAGCGAAGCAAGGTCTGCTGCACATATTGAGAGCCGTGACAACTAATCTCCACCACATCCTCGCCAGTATATGAATGAGGAGCACGAAACACCGACACCACCACCTCGTCGAGCATCTCACCTGCGCGCTCCACTTTGCCAAAGGCAAGTGTGTATGGCTGCATCTGACTTAGTTGGCGTCTTCCCTTAAACAGAGTGTCGGCTATTAGAAATGCATCGCTGCCACTCAAGCGGACCACGGCTATACCGCCTACTCCGGGAGGAGTGGAAACGGCACATATAGTATCATTAACTTGCTTCATTTCAGCCATTATTAGCTACTTAATAAAAGTAAGCCGGCACCAGTTGTCCTTAGATTTTTGGTCGGTATACGAGAGTCCGAGCGACTCGGCTTTCTCAATGAGTAGCGGCGCGTCCTCTGTATAGAACCCACTGATGATGAGTTTGCCGCCGCGGTTGAGCGAATGTTCGTATTGTGCCATATCGGCAAGCAAGATATTACGGTTGATATTGGCAAGAATAAGGTCGAAGTTTCTGCCTGCAAGCAACCGTGCATCACCGAGAAGCACCTCTATATTGTCTATGCTATTGACCTTTATATTTTCTGCGGCATTGTCCACGCACCAATCGTCGATATCTATGGCAGTCAGTTTTTCTGCCCCGCACATCGAGGCAAGAATTGCTAATACTGCCGTACCACAACCCATGTCGAGCACCGACTTGCCATGCAGTTCACAAGCGAGTATGGCTTCGAGCATCAGCGAAGTGGTCTGATGATGACCGGTACCGAATGCCATCTTGGGGTCGATTGTTATGTCATAGCGGCAAGAGGGTATGTCTTTGGCAAACGATGAATGAATAACACAC
>CAMHGK010000189.1 GCA_946184695.1 uncultured Bacteroidales bacterium
TTTCAACTCGACAAAGGTATGTTTTTTTTTCGATATGAGCAAATTGTTGTAATCCCGCTTAGTTACAGAACTAAGACGGAGGTCGCTATCCTCATGGCTAATTCTCAATTCTCAATTCTCCGTATGCTGCAAGGCAATGCAATATATCTGTTCAATCCGTGGTTCATTTGACTTCTTTTTCGAGATTGCAAAAAAAAGCTTATCTTTGCAGGCTTTTTCTAAATTTCCTAAACAGCATGTCGAAGAACAAACTCAAGAAGTTCGCGGAGATGGAGACATTGCCGAATGTGTTTCAGTGTACCGCGCGCCACATAGGTACCGATGCCGATTTGTCGCATATGCGAGGGCATTGGCATGAGTTATATTTCAAGAATCAGAACCCTATAGTGCTGGAACTGGGTTGCGGCAGAGGGGAATATACTGTGGGTCTGGCCCAGCTTTTTGCAGAGAAGAACTTCATAGGCATCGACATCAAGGGCGCACGCATGTGGGCAGGAGCCAAAGAGGCTAACGCCTTGCAGCTTACCAACGTAGCTTTCCTGCGCACCAACATCGAGATGCTCGCGTATTTCTTTGCTCAGGACGAGATAAGCGAGATATGGCTCACCTTCCCCGACCCGCAGATGAAGAAAGCCACCAAACGTCTCACTTCGACTTTTTTTCTCGAACGCTATCGCAGAGTAATGGCAGACAACGGCATCATACACCTCAAGACTGACAGCCCGTTCCTATATACCTATACCTCAGAGGTGCTCAACGCCAACCGGCTGACGCCGCTCTGCCGAACCGACAACCTCTACGCTTCAGAATTTGCGGATGTGGTACATAGTCTGAAGACTCATTACGAGCGCCAATGGCTTGAGCGCGGACTGACAATCAAGTATCTGCAGTTCCGACTGCCCCGCGAAGGCGAACTCGTAGAACCGGAGGTGGAGATAGAACACGACACCTACCGCTCGTACGGAAGGAATTACAATTGTTAATGTTTTAATGATTTAATGTTTTAATGATTTAATGTTTTATTGTTGCACTCATAATTCAAATGCTTAATTAGCAATAAGAAATAAAAAATAAAAAATCAAAAATGTTTCCTCAACAGATAATAGATGCGCTGCGGCATGTGCGCTACCCCGGCACGGGCAAGGACCTCGTGGAGTCGGGAATGTTAGAAGACGACATACGTATTCAAGGCTTCAAGGTTTCGTTCTCACTCATCTTTCAGAAAGAGCGTGACCCCTTCGAGAAGTCGGTGCTGAAAGCCGCCGAGACAGCCGTGAAAACCTACGTGGACCCTAATGCCGCGGTGGAGATACGCGCCAAGCACCCGCAACAGACAGCCCCCAAGCAGGAAGAACAGTCGCCCTTGGCCGAGGTGAAGCATATCATCGCCGTCTCGTCAGGCAAGGGCGGTGTGGGCAAGTCCACGGTGACCGCCAACCTCGCAGTGGCACTCGCTCAGGCAGGCTACCGCGTCGGTCTCTTGGATGCCGACATCCACGGACCGAGCATACCTAAGATGTTCGGAGTGGAAGACGCACGCCCCACCACCTACGGCGACACCAACCTGATAGAACCCATTGAGCAGTATGGAGTGCGCCTGCTTTCCATAGGTTTCTTCACCGACCCCGACAATGCCGTCGTATGGCGCGGCGGATTGGCTTCTAACGCCGTCAGACAGCTGCTCGAAGAGGCACACTGGGGTCCGCTCGACTACCTGCTCATCGACATGCCTCCCGGAACAAGCGACATACACCTTACCGTGGTGCAGACCGTTCATCTTGCCGGCGCCATCATCGTCAGCACACCGCAGCAGGTGGCTCTGCAAGACGCACGCCGCGGTGTGGACATGTATCAGAACGAGAAGATTAACGTCCCTGTGCTCGGGATAATAGAGAATATGGCTTATTTTACACCTCGCGAACTGCCGGAGAACAAGTATTACATCTTCGGCAAAGAGGGTGCCAAGCGCTTGGCAGAACAGCTCCATGTGCCGTTCTTGGGACAGATACCGCTCGTGCAGTCGATTTGCGAGTCGGGCGACGAGGGCACACCCATAGTCCTGCAAAACGGTCACCCTGCAGCCGAGGCGTTCCGCTCGGTGGTAAGAAAATTAGAAGAAGGAAGATAATTAAAAATGCGACGCGACCGACGTGACACATTGACCCTCGGCACTGAGCCTATACCTAAGTTGCTCCGACAGTATGCCATGCCTGCCATCATAGCCATGACGGCATCGTCGCTGTATAACATCGTCGATTCCATCTTCATCGGTCATGGTGTGGGTCCGATGGCTCTATCGGGTCTGACGATAGCCAAGCCTTTTATGGATATCTGTGCCGCCTTCGGCAGTCTCGTGGGGGTGGGTGCGAGCACGTTGGTAGCCATAAAACTTGGTGAGAAGGATTACGACTCGGCTCGTCGGGTGCTGGGCAATGTGATAGTTCTGAATATCATTCTCAGCGCAGTAGTCACCATTGTCGGTCTTGTTTTTCTTGATCCTATACTGATGCTCTTTGGCGCAAGCGAGCAGACGCTTCGCTATGCTCACGACTACATGGTGCCTATTCTCGTGGGTAACATACTGACTCATATCTACTTCGGACTTAATAATGTGCTGCGTGCATCGGGTCACCCCACAGCCTCGATGATAGCCACCATAGTTGCTGTTACGGTGAATATCATACTCGACCCCATCTTTATTTTTGTTCTCGACATGGGAGTTCGCGGTGCTGCCCTTGCCACTATGATATCGCAGGCAGTGGCTGTTGTTTGGCAGTTCACTATCTTCTGTAACCCGCATGAGCTGTTGCACTTCAACCGTCAGATGTGGCGACTGGACATGACTATTGTCTCTCGATCGCTTGCTATCGGACTCTCGCCCTTCCTGATGAACCTCGCCCATTGCGTCGTCGTGGTGATTCTCAATAACCAGCTCAAGAGCTACGGCGGCGACCTCGCTATAGCAGCCTATGGCGTTATTAACCGTGTGACCTTCGTCTTTGCGATGATAGTGATGGGACTCAATCAGGGAATGCAGCCTATTGCCGGCTACAACTACGGTGCGCGGCAGTACGACCGCATGATAGCGGTGTTTAAGCTGACGGCTCTCTGTGCCACCGTCGTCACCTCTCTTGTTTTTCTAATGGGAGAGTTGATGCCATCGCTCATGGTCCGCATGTTCACTCACGACGCCGATCTTGTGGCGATGTCGGTGCCTGCCATGCGGATTGTGCTGTGCGTGTTCTTCTGCACAGGTTTTCAGATGGTGACCGGCAACTTCTTCACCTCTATAGGCATGGCGGGCAAGGCTATCTTCCTGAGTCTGAGCCGACAGGTGCTGTTGCTCATTCCTTTCTCGCTCCTGCTGCCCATGTTCTGGGGGCTCAACGGCGTGTGGATGTCGCTGCCGGCATCCGATATGTTGTCAGCCCTCATCGCTGCCGCCATGCTCAACCGCGAAGTACGCCTGTTCCGTGAAAGGGGAAACAAAAGAACCACAGATGTATCAGATGTAACAGATTGAAACAAATTATATTTTGGTTGTATATTAAAAAATAGTTATAATTTTGTAATTGAATTGAGTCATCGAGGTA
>CAMHGK010000190.1 GCA_946184695.1 uncultured Bacteroidales bacterium
GTGAATTTGTTCTCTGACATGTAGAATGTGGCATTGCCATAGTCTTTGATGCCCGATTCGTTGTTCTTGTGGAGTTTCTTGATCCAACCGTGAACATAGAACTTGTCGCCTGAGGTAGCCTTGTCAGCCAAAGCTGCGCATTTTGCACGTGCAGCTGCCACTGTAAGAGCGCCATCGGGGATGGTGATGGTGTTGGGGATAGCAACTACGTCGCCTGAAGGCTCGGTAGAACCTTGACCTTCCTTAACGATTTTTACGATGTAGCCGTTAACCATTTCGGGGGTTACCTTGTCGTCCTTAACGTATTTTTTGAGTTTGCCTTTGAGGATGAGCTCGGTGCCGTCAGCGGGAATCTGTGAGACAGATGTCACAGGCTCATTGTTAAGACCATTGGTGAATACGCAGTAAAGAGTGCCGGTAGCATCGGTGAGGTTGAGGTTGAGATTGGTGTACTTGCCGCTTTCAACGTCAGCTGCTTTGGTGACAATCTTAACGGTTCCCTGAATCGAATACTCAACGTCGGTCTGACCTGCATTGTCAAGAGCATTGATGATTTCGAGAGCTTTGGCAACGGTGATGACGTCTTCGGTAGGGGTAACTTCGCCGCCTTGACCGCCCTGACCGCCTTGTCCGCCTTGATCAGGAATAGGAGGATTGTCATTTCCACCACACGATGCAAGAGCTACTGCAGCTATCAGCATAACTGCCGAGAAAAATTTGTTGATTTTCATTTGAATTAGTTTTTTAAGGTTAATAAATGAGTTAATTATATAAAAGGTATTTCTATCTTTATGTTTTCTGAAAGCCTCGTCGGCTTGTTTTCTGAAAGCCTGACCGTCTTTTCGGAAAGGCAGCGCAAAGTTACAAATGTTATTCGTACCGACCAAATTTTCTGTGTTTTTTTTTCAAAAATTATCTGTCGCCGCTCTATTTCTCTAAAGTGGAAATTTTTTTTGCGTATTCTTTTGCCTATTCAAAAAATAGTTGTACCTTTGCACCCCGAATTTGAAAAACAACGCTGGCGCCTCAGCGTCAGCCTTTATTAACCAACTAAGGGAGGACCAAGTTATAGCAAAACCAGTACCCTCTGTCGGACCCCGCAAGGGTCGGGAGAAAGAGTTGCCTAACCGCATCAACGATAAGATTCGCGGTGTGCAGGAAGTTCGCCTCGTGGGCGACAATGTGGAGCAAGGCATTTATAGTTATCGTGAGGCTATGCGAATAGCAGACGAGCAGAATCTCGACCTCGTTGAGATTTCCGCTTCTGCCAACCCGCCCGTGTGCCGAATTATCGACTATCAGAAGTTTCTCTATCAGAAGAAACGTAAGGAGAAAGAGCAGAAGGCCAATTCTGCAAAGGTGGTGATCAAGGAAATACGTTTCGGACCACAGACCGACGAGCACGACTACAACTTCAAACTCAAGCACGCGCAAGAGTTCCTAAAGGACGGCAACAAGGTGAAGGCTTACGTGTTCTTCCGCGGACGAAGCATACTGTTCAAGGAGCAAGGCGAACTGCTGCTCGCACGCTTTGCCAACGACCTGCAGGACGTGGCTAAAGTGGAGCAACTGCCCAAGCTCGAAGGCAAGCGGATGATTCTAAATCTCGCACCTAAGAAATAATTGTCAATTCCCGATTATCAATTGTCAATTGTATTTTCCGGAGCCGTAGGCTATTACCTGCCTGCACTCCATAATATAAACTACTAAATAACAAACAAAAATGCCAAAGGTAAAAACTAATTCCGGTGCTAAAAAGCGTTTTACACTTACCGGAACAGGAAAAATCAAGCGTAAGCACGCTTACAAAAGTCACATTCTGACTAAGAAAACCAAGAAACAGAAACGCAACCTCACTCATGTGTCGTTGGTTGACCACTCTAACCTGCGTTCTGTACGCGAAATGCTTCTGCTTCGCTAACGGTTTCCGAGCAAACTTAATTTATTAACCGAATGACCGGCACAAAGTATAATTGACAATGTTAAATGCATAATTTACTATTTACCATTTACCATTGACAATTATAACTAAAGTCTGCAAAAGTCAGCGCCGGCAATCAACAAACAAACAATTATGCCAAGATCAGTAAATCATGTTGCTTCGCGCAACCGTAGAAAAAAGGTATTAAGCCTCACAAGAGGTAATTTCGGCGGACGCCGTAATGTCTGGACCGTAGCCAAGAACACTTGGGAGAAGGGTCTGCAATACGCTTATCGCGACCGTAAGAACAAGAAACGCTCTTTCCGCGCTCTGTGGATTCAACGTATCAACGCAGCAGCCCGCCTCGAAGGTTTCTCATACAGCCAGCTGATGGGTGCTCTGCACAAGGCAGGTATCGTCATCAACCGCAAGGTGCTTGCTGACCTCGCTATGAATCAGCCAGAGGCATTCAAGGCTATCGTCGAAAAAGCAAAAAACGCTTAATTTTTTCCTAAAATACAAAAAAGAGTGCACATCCCCTGCGCACTCTTTTTTGTTAAATCACTATCAGCAGCACTGCACATAATCAATTTTCAGCATCGCCATGTTTCGCCTGCTACATCGTTTCGTACCTCCATACCGCAAAGAGCTCTGCCTGAATGTGCTGTTCAACATGCTCAGTACCACGCTCTCGCTCTTCTCTTTTGCAGCCATCATACCCGTGCTGCAACTGCTGTTCGGGCTATCTGCCGAGCATGCAGCCTATGTGCCATTGGCTGATGTGCAGGGACTCACGGAGACGCTTGCCGCAGTCAAGAACAACGTCTATTGGTATGTCGAGCAGCAAGCTGCGCTCAGCGGGGCAGGGTGGGTGCTCTTTCTGCTCGGGCTGTTTCTCGTCGTGATGACGCTACTCAAGTGCCTCACCGCTTGGCTTGCCTCGTTCTATATGGTGCCCATCCGTACCGGCGTACTGCGCGACCTCCGTCAGCAACTCTACGACAAGGTCCTCTCACTGCCCGTCGGCTTTTTTACCGAAGAGAAGAAAGGCGACGTCATCTCGCGCATGACGAGCGACGTGGGCGAAGTGGAAAACAGCATCATGACCTCGCTCGACATGCTCATCAAGGACCCGATAATGATAGTGGTCTATTTAGTTACGTTATTCGCCATCTCATGGCAATTGACCCTATTTGTCATCCTGTTGCTGCCGCTTAGCGGACTTGTAATTGGCAAAATAGGACGCTCGCTCAAGCGGCGTTCTACGCGCGGACAAGAGCAAAACGGCGCCCTGCTCTCACAAATTGAAGAGACGCTCGGCGGACTGCGTATTATCAAGGCTTTCAATGCCGAAGATATGCTCTCAAAGCGTTTCCGCAAACTCAATGACGACATCCGGCAGACCTTCAACCGCATCAACCGTCGCTATTACCTCGCACACCCCATGTCAGAGTTTCTCGGTACCGTGGTCATTGCCCTATTGCTCTGGTATGGCGGTTCGCTCATACTCTCCGACCGCGCCACCATCGACGCCGCCGAGTTTATCTATTATCTGGTCATCTTCTATAGCATCATCAACCCTGCCAAAGACCTCTCGAAAGCTGTCTATGGTATTCGGCGAGGTATGGCATCTGTCGAGCGTATCGACCGTATCCTGCAGG
>CAMHGK010000191.1 GCA_946184695.1 uncultured Bacteroidales bacterium
ATTATGCCTTGCCTGCTATCCGCATGGTCTCCCCCGCCCTTTGGGAGGGGGTAGGGGGCGGGTTGCTATAGAAAGCCAATAAGAAATAAGAAATAAGCAATAAGCAATAAGCAATAAGAAATAAGAAACATGCATCGTAGCGGATTTGTCAATATCGTAGGAAATCCCAATGTGGGTAAGTCAACTCTGATGAACGCACTCGTAGGAGAGCGACTGAGTATCATAACGAGCAAGGCACAGACCACTCGTCACCGTATCATGGGTATAGTCAATGGTGAGGACTTTCAGATCGTCTATTCCGACACTCCGGGCGTCTTGAAGCCCAACTATAAGCTTCAGGAAAGTATGCTCGAATTCTCGCGCTCAGCTCTCGTCGATGCTGATATCCTGCTCTATGTGACCGATGTTCAGGACAGTGCCGACCGCAATGCCGACTTCCTTGAGAAGGTGAAGCACAACAAGGCTAATATCTTGCTTGTCATCAATAAGATAGACCTCACCACACAAGAGACGTTGGAGCACCTTGTGGATTTTTGGCATAAGCAGTTGCCACAGGCAGAGATATTTCCGATTTCTGCACTTGAGCGTTTTGGTGTTGACCAGCTCTTCAAGCGCATACTCGAACTGCTCCCGCCGTCGCCGCCGTTCTTCGATAAGGACCAGCTCACCGACAAACCCGAGAAGTTCTTCGTAACCGAGATAATTCGTGAGAAGATTCTGCGCAACTACGACAAGGAGATACCTTATTCCGTTGAAGTGGAGGTGGAGAGCTTCAAGGAAGAACCGCTGCGCAACCATACCGAGACTGACGGACATGGTTCCTCAGAGAGTCATTCCTTAGAGAGTCATTCCTTAGAGAACTATCCATCAGAGAAACATTCGTCAGAGCGTCAGTCTTCTGAGCCGTATGATACGTTGTTGCGCATCAACGCTGTCATATACGTGGAACGCGATAGTCAGAAGGGTATTATCATCGGCCGGCAGGGTAAGGCGCTCAAGAAGGTGGGGTCAGAGGCTCGTGAGGACCTTGAGGCGTTCTTCCAAAAGAAGGTCTTTCTGCAACTGTTTGTCAAGGTGGACAAGGACTGGCGCCAGAAGTCTTCTCGCCTTCGCCATTACGGCTACGACCTCGAATAAATAATCGTGCTCCCGTGATTCCGCGGTTCCGGCGTCCCGAAAAAAAGAGGGTGTGTCAAAACTATTGGCACACCCCCTTTATATCAATAATTGTTGATAATTTTCTTTAATTGTTGACCTATAAATAATTTTGGATAATTTTGGGTAATTTTGGACAACTTATAAAAAAATCGACTTCGATTTTTGACACACTCTCTTTTTTTATCGCAAGATAAGATTATTTCTCGGCTAAGATGGTGGCGGAGTAGGGGGCGACGGTCAACTGCATGGTGCTGACTGTTGTCAGACCTTCGGCGTTGGCTTTGCCGTCTTGTGCTAATACCACGTATTCGCCCATAGGTATGTTCGTTTCAGCGGGTTCGGCACTGCCGTTGAGCACCACTATAAGCGACTTGGCACTGTCGATACCCTCAAGCTCCTTCAGGCGGAACGCTACCAGCGATTCCTGCTCTGTGGGCAGGAAATCCAAATGCCGGTTCACAAGCTCTGCAGTGCCGAGCCGGAAACCTTTGTGCTGACGGCGAATCTGTATCATCTGGCGGTAGTATTCGTACAGATCGTTGTAGAGCTGTTTGTTCTCCCATGGTATGATGTTTATCGAGTCGGGACTCTGATAGCTGTTGTCGATGCCTCGTTTGGTGCGGTAGAGTTCCTCGCCGCCATAGATGAATGTCATACCTTGTGAAACGAGCACTGCCGTCTGTGCGAGTTTGTTCATCCTTATTCGTGTTGCCTCAGTCTCTTCGGGAGCGCTCACTTCTATACGGTCGCGCAGGCAGTAGTTGTCGTGGCAGGTGATATAGCTCACGTGCTGCATGGGCTCGCCTGACCAGCCTTCTCCAAACTCCTTCTCATCGTAGTTGATGCCGCCGGCAATGCCGAAGCATAGTGCTTGCCGGCCTTGCGGGTTGCCGGAGGCAAAGCCGCGCAGGTGGTCGAAGGGAGAGCCGATGAGGGCGTTGCGGATGTCGTCGCTGAAGGCTCCCACACGTGGCATCTTGTAGGTAAACTGCTTCATGGCAAGTTCCTCGTAGGGATAGGCGGGCGACATGGCTGCCCAACCCTCGCCGTAGGTCAGTATGGTGGGGTCTATTTGGTCGAGCGCCAAGCGTATCTGACGCATCGTCTCTTGGTCGTGGATACCCATCAGGTCGAAGCGGAAGCCGTCAACGTGGTACTCGCGTGCCCAGTAGCAGACCGACTCCACCATAAACCTGCGCATCATCTCGTGGTCAGAAGCGGTCTCGTTGCCGCAACCCGAGCCGTTGGCATAGCTGCCATCGGCATTGAGGCGGTAGAAATACTCGGGAACGACGCGCCCGAGTGCGCAGCCTGCCACGTTATATGTGTGATTGTAAACAACATCCATCACGACGCGTATGCCTGCTTGGTGCAGTGCCTGAATCATTTGTTTTGCCTCGTATATACGCTGAGCGGGGTCGTAGGGGTCAACGCTGTAGCCGCCTTCGGGTACGTTGTAGTTGATCGGGTCGTAGCCCCAGTTGTAGTTGCCGAGGACGAGTGTGGTCTCGTCGATGCTGCCGTAGTCGAACATGGGAAGTATCTGCAAGTGGGTGATGCCGAGCTCTTTGAGGTGGTCGATACCGGAGCTGAGCCCCTCGGGGGTCTTCGTACCGTTCTCTGTCAGGGCAATGAACTTACCCTTGTTTTGTATTCCTGAGTTGACTGACATGGTGAAGTCGCGAAGGTGCGTCTCATACACCACTATGTCGGTCGGGTCGGTCATGGCGGGGCGCTTGTCGTCGGTCCAACCGTCGGGGTTGGTCCGGCTCATGTCGATGATGGCAGCGCGTGTGCCGTTGACGCTGACAGCCTTGGCGAAGATGCCCGGAGCTTCCTCTGCCCACTCACCGTTCTGCCGCGAGCGGATGGTGTAGAACTTACCGGCAAGGTCGCCCTTGACGGTCTGATGCCAGAAGTTGTACTTGTCTTTCTTGAGAGCAAAGGTCTGAGCCTCAGGGGTCTCGCTGTCGCCATAGATGCGGAGCTCCATCTGCTCTGCCACGGGCGACCAAAAACAGAACTGGGTCTTCGATTTGCTGTAAAGACATTCGTCTTCCAATCGGGGTTGCTTGGAGCAAGCAACGAGTGTTAGTGTTGCCACAATGAAAAGAATTAGTTTTTTCATGGTTGATATTATGGTTTGATATTACGTTTGATATTATGTTTGAACTTATTGTTTGATATTATGGTTTGCTTTCGACTTTATAGGAACTTAAGACGTGTTGCCGTCTCTCGTAGAGACGCTTTATAAAGCGTCTCTACACGTAGCGGTGAACCTATCGGCATCGTCTCCCCCGCCCGAAATCCGTTTAAT
>CAMHGK010000192.1 GCA_946184695.1 uncultured Bacteroidales bacterium
TTCTGATTGGCTATGAACTTATGTTCCGCAAGCCATACGCTACCCATGCCGCCTTCTCCAATGAGCGACACGATGCGATAGTTGAGTACTTCTTTTCCTATCATATTACTATACTTTTTAATATGGACACTTACATATAATAGCAGTGCTTCCAATAAGGGTAACTAAAAACTATTTTAGGTGATTTTATATTCTCACTTTGACATGAGCGTGAGGATAGTCGCGCGTACCGCATTTGTCGCACCACACTTGTCGCTGCCTGCCCGTATAGTCGGGTGCATATACTTTCTTTTCGTAGTAGTCGTTGCCGTCGGAACTTGCCGACGAACCTGAACCTCCCGTTGAGCCGGAGTTAGAGCCGGACGAGCCTTCGTTGCTTCGCGCCACTCCTGCGGCTGCATGTCCGCCGTTGCTCACTGCCACATACTCGCCCGTATGCAGGTTGCTCCATCCAACGATTACAAGGTCGCCTTCGCCCCCGCACGCATGGCATGTACCTTTACCCATACAGCCCATACAAGTCATATACGAGGCATACATTCCTGAGCCCACAAGGTACCTACCCGTACCGAAGCACATCTGACATTTGCCCGTCCTATAGCAGGCAGGGCAAGGGTTGCATACTATGGTCTGCATCTGACCATCGGCATAGGTGTAGATGTCGGTATAGCCGCCATTAGGCAACTCGTTGTGCTGATGGCGCACTTCGTCCACATCAATATCGGAATAGACTGTAGGAATACACGTCAGCAGCAGAGCGACAAGAAGAACTTTGAATTTGCTCATTTGCAGAAAGATTTTAGCAGATTGCTACTTGTAGTAGGTATATGAATACACGGTAATCCTCAGGGAGTTACCCTCTATGGTGCGCTTGCGGGTAACATTGTCATGTTCGTCGTACTCGTACTCGACACTCTTGGTTTTGATAGTGTTGTCGGTGAGGGTGGTTGTGGTTTTCGACTTTATCCTTCCGTTCGCAGTATATGTATAACTTATGGTCTCGTAGGCAACATCGGTATCGCCGTCATAATAAAATTCTTTTTTTATGCGGTCGTTCTCGTCGTATGTGTAATACGTTTTCGACAATATCTGACCCTGAGCATCAGCCTTTTCCACCTTGAGCAACTCGCCTGTGGCAGCATAGTTATAGGTTGTGACGGCATCTAAAACTTGCTTTTCGCCCTCATACTCAGTGATGGTACGCATCTTACCGTCTTTATAGGTGATGGTCTTCTTGTAAGATAACCTCTTCTCGCCACAGCAGTATTGGTTTTCCTCTGTGAGCTTGTTGTTAACATAGGTATAGTCAATCTGACCATAGTACTCCTGATTACGGTAGTGATACTTATGGATAAGGTTGCCCTGCTTATCATATTTATATGATATATAAGTAGGTATTTTATCACCATCTATCGTTGCCATTGAAACCACTGAGTCGTTTAGATCGTAGGAATAGAGATTAGAAAGCGTATCGTTTTTGTAGCGCCACTGCTTGAGTATTCCTGCGGAGTCGATCTTCAACTCGAACCGATAGAATATATTCTTTTGGTCGCCCACGAAGCTTTTGAACATCTGCGAACTTAGATAGCCTCTTTTGCTGAACGAGTTAGTCTCACGTGCCACGAGGTTACTCTGTCTCTCAGGCTCTTCATCGTCAAGATCAGTTAGATACGACTCGATAGTGCAGAACTTGACTGCTCCGCGAAAGTTGTACTGCTGCCAGTCGTTATAAGCAAACGCAAAAATAGGCAACATGCAAAAGGCAAGAATTGTAATAATTTGTTTCATAACCTTTTTTATAATACATAATTAACAATTGAGGATTGATAATTGACAATGCATAATTATCAATTATCAATCCTCAAATAGAAGTTAGTCGATTTTGTAGGATGTGGCATGAATGAGCTTACCGTCGGCACTGTAGGTGTTGCTATCAACGCGCAATCCGGGTGTGTCGAGTTGCTCGCAGAAGTACTTAGTGAAAGCGTTGACCTCTGATTTGATAGCTTCTATGAGTTCTTCCGACATGTCGATTTCGTCCATCGGAAATAGGAATTTGAGCAAGCATGAGTTGTTCGACGTTACTCTGAACGACTCGATGCTCATGTTGCCATGCTGCTCGCCGAGGTCAAGTGGCAGTTCTCCATCAAGAGCCATAACCAGCTCTTGCCACGATGCTCCTTTGTCGGCTTTCGACTTTTGGCTTTCCACCTTCGACTTACCTTGCGCGCTCGTACCGCTATCATCAAGTTCCCAGCCTGACGATGTCTTCTTAAGTTTTCTCAGGAGTTTGCCCTTAGCATCGTAAATCTTGCATGCTTTCACGTTGTCGTTGCTGTCATACGAGAATACAAACTTATGGTTGCCGTAGGAGTTGTTGACGGGCTGTTGCTTAGTGCCGAAATAGCTCTCCACGGTCAGGTTGCCTGTGCTGCTATAGCTATACTTTGTCAGATGTACTCCATCAACGAGCATGGGTTGGTCTTTGGTATTGAAATAAGCCTCCTCTGTCGTATTGCCCATAGCATCGTATTTCTTACGAATGATATGTGCCGAACCCTTCACCACCATCGGCTCATCTTTCTGGTTGAAGTATGCAAGCTCTATGATGTTGTCATTGTTATCGAATTTATAGCGCGCAATAGCATACCCCTCTGTGGGGTGGATAATGAAATTGCCTTTGCCGTCTTGTGCGGCGATATAGTTCATATTGCCACGCTCATCGTAGCCGCATAGAGCCACAGGAACCATCACCTTGGGGTCGGTAGGTTTGCCATTGACATCGAAATACTCCTCCTTGACGGTTCTGCCAAAAACGTCGTTTTCGATTTTCTTGATAGCAAACCCTTCGCCGTTTTTACACAGATTTCCCTTCACATCGAAATAGCGAAGTTCTACCACTTGTCCGCGTTGATCGTAAATTTTTTCCACTTTTGCATATTTATTTTTGTGCAAAGTAGGATTCCCTTTTGTATCAAAATACGATTCGCTTATCACATTCCCGCGCTCGTCGTAGCCATACTTAACCTTATGATAGTTTTTAGAATTGACATCCGGCTTCTGCTTAGCGTCGAAATATGCTTCCTCCGTCTTATTGTCTTGCTCGTTGTATATACAACGGGTAATGAGATAGTTCTTTTTCAGTTTACCATCAGTACCAAGAGGAACACTCTCAACGATATTACCACGCTGATCAAGCTTATATTCTTTGCCTGCAAATCCATTCTCATCTAAAGCAAGCTTACCCGTCTTATCATAGCAATAGTAGGCAGTCTGATTATTATTGTCGTCATAGACAAGTTTAATTGTAGAATAGAGTCCTCTAAAATTGGCCAAATTGTTTTCGGCATCGAAATACTCTGACTTTACTCTATTGCCATTATCATCATACGTCCTATTTATTCCTGCCACACCGGTTTCTTTATCGTTGACGAGTGTCACTCCATCTGTGCTCAAATACTTTTCTTTT
>CAMHGK010000193.1 GCA_946184695.1 uncultured Bacteroidales bacterium
CCTTGGCTCTGCTTGCCGACACTCAGGATCTATTCTGCGAACTCGGCCGCGGCTCCGGTAAGACCACCCATATCCTAGGCCCGCGCATGGACCGCGTGCAGAACTCTATGCCGGGAAGTGTACAGGTGTTCCTCGCATCAACCTACAAAGCCATCTTCGAAAACCTCGTGCCCGGACTCATGGAATTCTTCACTGAGCACTACGAAGAGGATATATACTTCTGCATCGGCAAGCGACCACCCGCACACTTCAAGCCTTGTCAGACTCTGATCACCGACTGGAAAAACACCATCTCGTTCGTCAACGGTACTGTCATTCAGTTCGTCTCGTGCGAGCGGCCCGAGCGTGCCAATGGCAAAAACATTGCCCATCTCTATATGGATGAGATGCTTCACATTAAGTCGCGTGTCTATTATGAGAATGTGCTGCCTTCGCTACGCTCTAAGGCTACCGTCATGTATGACTCGCCTTACTTCATGGGCACCACCGGCACCACCTCTACTCCTAACATCGAGACCGATGAAGACTGGTTCCTCGAATATCATAAGAAATATCTCGACAAGGACAACTGTGAAAGGGTTCGTGTCATTCAGAACCTCGCTCTCGAGCTCGACCACCGGCTCTACCTGTTAGACTGCGCTCGCACCAAAGGCGACGAACAGGCTGTTCACCGGCTGCTCAACTACACCACGCGTTTAGAAGGGTTGCTCACTTCGCTTCGCCGTCATGCCGTCTATTATCTGCACGCCTCCTCGTTCAGCAATATCAAGGTGCTCGGTATCGACTATATCAAGAAGCAGATAGATGGTACCTTGGATAAGGCCTCTCTGAACACCTCTATCTTCGCTGTTCGCGAAAACCGCGTCAAAGAGATGTTCTTCGGCAAATTCTCGCCGATGTATATCTGCTCCGACACCTACCGGCTTGACCGGATAGAAAGCCTCTCGCTGTCCGATAGTGCCGATTTTACTTGTGCCGACATGCTCCATTGCGACCTCACGGCGCCGCTCTATATCGGCTACGATCCCGGACCGTTCACCTCTCTCGTGGTGGCACAGTACTCAGCCGACCGACAGACTTTCTATGTTCTGAAGGATATCTACGTCTATTGGCCCGAGCAACAGGCGGAGCTCGTCGAGAAGTTCTACCGCTTCTTCTCGCCTATGCGCAACCGGATGATCTTCCTTCATTACGACCGCGCCGGCAACCAGCGTGACCCGCAATGGAAGCAATACCGGCAGTATTACGGCGACAGCGCCGACACCGATGCCTTCACTCTGCGAGATATGCTGCAGCGACGCGGCTTCATGCCCACACTTATGTCGCTCGGTCAACGAACTATACTCTATCGCGAACATCTGCACCTGCTGCAGCGACTCTTCTCCGGACAAAAGGACTACACCGCCAACGGTAGACGTGTCATCGACGTCCGTATCGACGAGAACGAATGTGAAGCGCTCATCTCGTCTATCTACAACTCACCACTCAAGCGCCATCAAGGCGAGGTACAGCTCGACAAGTCGTCAGAGAAACTGCCATACGCTGAACAGGCATACTCCTCCACCCAGATAGCCTCTGCCTTCATGTACCTGCTCTGGGGTGAGTTCTCGGCGCTCTACCTGCCGGCATCATCCTCACACCAATTGCAATCCTCAGGCTTCACCGGTATCAGATAAGAAATGAGGACCATCTGATAAATCGCACCCCGCTGCCGGTATCACTCTGATCTTATAATAAAACCGTCTTTCGATATTCGTTTTGTATAATATATCTTTGTGTCACAAATCACTATTAGAAATAAAAATAAAAATCCAAAAAAGTATGATGACTAATGAAGAAATAACCGCCGAGCTCACTGCCGGCGGCACTACCGAATCGCTGTTCGACATCCTCGCCGACGCCGGCGCACAACTCTCACCTATGCCCGACCGCTTTCGTAAGCCGGAAAATATGATCACAGGCTGCCTCTCGCAGACCTATTTCGGATGGGCACGTAATAATATCGGCAAAATCTATGTTTACGGCGACTCACAAAGCGCCGTACTTAAAGGTGTCATCTATTATCTGCAGCGATACTTTAATGGGGTTGTCTATGAACATCAGATTGACAAACCCACCTGGCACTACGACTCCGGCCTGATGGAGCACCTCACCCCGCAACGACAGCAGGCTGTTCTGCAGATGATAGACCGCTGCCGCAACTTATACGGCGAATAACCACCATCCCTGCCACCCTATCGCAAGCAGCCGGTTTTGGCTGCTCATCACGCCACCCTGCCTATGAACACCACCGCTTATATCAAACACGAGTTCGTCGTTCAGACCCTCGAATGGGGACTGAGCCGGCTGCGCGAAGTGCAACTCCGGCAACTCACCGCCATGCGACAGCAGATAGAGCAGCGCCACTTCAACTACGCCGACCTCTACTCCGGCGTCGCCACCCGCTCTACCGGCATCGTCGGCTCCGATGGCCGCTACCGTATAGTCGTGCCTGTTGACAAACATCTGCGCTATGCCGACATGAAGCGCTTCAGCAATGGCGCTAAGGGTCCTAATGCCCGCGTCTATAACCGACCCACATGGGGCGTGCTGCTCGGACGCGACGACTCCGTCCGCACCCGACTCCGGCAAGGCATCGGCGAAGCCCTGCAGCAGCAACTAACCGACCGCCTGCAGCAAGCCCTCACCACCCGCTCCGAATGACAGCAGCCTCGCTTGTTTTGCTCGTCTCATATATGAGATGAGCAAACCCCTGATCTCAAAAATCGCGTCTTTCGGTATTCGTAACTAATTATATACCTTTGCACCCGTAATCCTTCAGTCTTTGTAAACGTAGTTTTTCATGGTATTAGATTATTCCGCCGGAGGCTGTTGAGAAACACCCTCCGGCATTTTTTTTATCACCATTAAAAATCAGAAATAAGAAATCAAACATGGATCTTCTTAGTCTATATCAGTACTTCGCGCAGTTCGTGCCGATAGAGGTGCTCGAGCGCAACCATGCCAGCGGCGCTGAGCCCGACAGTGGTGCACAGCAACTGCATGTCGATACTCTCAGTCTTGAGTCCGACCGGCGCCTCACCACCATCTCCGACTACCTTTTCCTCGGTGATCAGGACTCGGTGCTTGAGCGGCTCCGCCAGTCCGACGGTCAGTTGCTCTTCGTCGACTCCGACCGCATCGACTACCGCTCACATACCGATGGTGGCGTCACCCTCTCGTTGGGTGTCACCATCGCCGAACACTATAACCAGTCTAACACCGATGTCGTCTCCGAACTCGTCATCCAGAATCGCTGCCTCGAGACCCTCAAGTTCATACTTCGCTGCCTTGAGTCTGACTCCGATGAGAGTTGTCCGTCGTGCCTGCATCTGCTCGACACGGCAGAGGTGCGCTTCTTCGATGCCCGTCAGCTCAACGGACTCATCGGCTACACGCTGGACTTCGAGTCCACCGGCCTGAAGGACGA
>CAMHGK010000194.1 GCA_946184695.1 uncultured Bacteroidales bacterium
GACCAACATCATGTACCACTACTACATCATCAACAACATGAAGCGTCTGGGTAAGCTCCGCGACGACATGTACATCGTCAAGACCATTGTCACCTCTGAGCTCATACGCAAGATTGCCGACCGCCAGGGTGTCACACTGACCGACGAATACACCGGCTTCAAGTGGATTGCCAACCGCATACGCGAGTGGGAAGGCAAGCGCAAATACATAGGTGGCGGCGAGGAGTCGTTTGGTTTCCTGCCGTATGATGCAGTGCGCGACAAATGCTCACCCTCGTCCATCTGCCTGATCTGCGAAATAGCAGCCTATGCCAAGGACAACGGCATGACGCTCTACGACTACCTGCTGAAGATCTACGAGGACTACGGCTTCCAGCGCGAGACCACCATCAACGTGGTACGTCCGGGCAAGACAGGTGCCGAGGAGATACAGGCCATGATGAAGAACTACCGCGAGAATCCGCCACGCGAGATAGCAGGCGAGAAGGTCAAAGACTTCAAACTGCTCAAACAGCAAGAGCTAAAGGACGGCAAGTGGGAAGAGTCGCCTATCACCATGTCGCTCAATGCCACCTCTAACGTACTGCAGTACTTCACCGAAGGCGGTCTGAAGGTCAGCGTACGCCCGTCAGGCACCGAGCCTAAGATCAAGTTCTACTTCGAGATACCCGTTGCCAACAGTCCCAAACCCTTCACCGGCAAAGACTACGAGCGCTGCACCGCAGAAGCCGAGGCACGTGTTCCCGCCATCAAAGCCAGCTTGGGAATCTAAAACCAATCAGCTACTAACAGATACAAAACAGGAGCGCCGTAATTGGCACTCCTGTTTTGTATATAAAGACAAGCAATATGCTACTTGGCGTAGTTGACAGCACGAGTCTCGCGGATGACGGTAATCTTGATTTGTCCGGGATAGGTCATCTCGTCTTGGATACGCTTAGCGAGGTCGAAGGAGAGAAGCTCAGCCTCTTTGTCGGTGAGTTTGTCGGCGCCGACAATGACGCGCAGCTCGCGACCGGCTGACAACGCATAGGTCTTTATCACTCCCGGATACGACTGAGCGAGGTTTTCCAAATCGTTCAAGCGTTTTACGTACTGCTCGGCTATCTCGCGGCGAGCGCCCGGACGGGCACCTGATATGGCATCGCAAGCCTGTACGATAGGAGCTATCATGGTTTCCATCTCTATCTCGTCGTGGTGGGCACCTACGGCATTGCATATATCGGGTTTCTCGCCGTATTTCTCGCATACCTTCATACCAAGCAGTGCGTGCGGCAGTTCCTCCTCGTCTTCTACCACCTTGCCTATATCGTGCAGCAGACCTGCGCGGCGTGCCTTTTTGGTATTGAGTCCCAACTCGGCAGCCATCACTGCACATAGGTTAGCCGTCTCACGAGCATGTTGCAAGAGGTTCTGACCGTAAGAAGAGCGGTACTTCATGCGTCCGACGAGTTTGATGAGCTCGGGGTGCAGTCCGTGTATGCCGAGGTCGATGGTGGTGCGCTTGCCTATCTCTATCATCTCCTCTTCCACCTGCTTCTCCACTTTTGCCACAACCTCCTCGATGCGTGCGGGGTGGATACGTCCGTCAGCCACAAGCTGATGAAGTGCGAGGCGTGCTATCTCGCGGCGGACGGGATCGAAACCAGAAAGGACGATGGCCTCGGGGGTATCGTCAACCACTATCTCGACGCCCGTAGCGGCTTCAAGGGCGCGTATGTTGCGACCCTCGCGACCGATGATACGGCCCTTGACCTCGTCGTTGTCGATGGGGAAGATGGTGACGGCATTCTCGATGGCGGCCTCGGTGGAGATACGCTGAATGGTCTGCACGATGACTTTCTTCGCCTCTTTGTTGGCAGTCATACGGGCATCAGCCATTATCTCGTTGATATACGACATGGCATTGGTCTTAGCCTCATCGCGCATCGACTCTACGAGTTGCTTCTTAGCCTCTTCTGCCGACAGCCCTGAGATAGTCTCAAGCTGCATCTGCGCCTTGCGGAGCGTCTTCTCAGTCTCTTTCTGCTTGAAGTCGAGCGACTGCTGAAGCTGGTCGAGTTGCTGCGAGCGCTGCTGCACCTCGTTTTGTGCACGCTGCAGTTCACCTTGCCTCTGAGAGAGCTGCTGCTCACGCTGTTGCAGGCGCTGGTCGCGCTCGTGAGCCTTCTGCTGCGACTGCTGTACGCGGGCATCATGCTCCTGCTTGAGAGCTATAAACTTCTCTTTGGCTTCGATAATCTTGTTCTTTTTAATCACTTCGGCCTCCTCCTCGGCTTTCTTGAGGATACCGTTGCTCACATTCTTAAAAATCAAGTAGCATATACCTCCGCCTAATGCGAAGGCCACAACTGCTATTATGACATTGAGTATTATGGGATTCATGATGATAATATATATGTTTGTTTTGTATTATTTGGAACTTGTGTTGGCGCCTAACGATGGCTGCTCTGTCTTACTTGGTACTTGGTTGGGGACCTGCCGATGGTTGCTCTGCCTTACTTGGTACTTGGTTGGGGACCTGCCGATGGCTGCTCTGCCTTACTTGGTACTTGGTTGGGGACCTGCCGATGGCTGCTCTGCCTTGTCGGAAGCGGCTGTCTCGATAATCCGATTGAGTTCTTCTATCTTTCGCATCACGGGTTCGAGGTTCTTGTCACGCTCGTCCGACATGAGCTCCACAGCCATGTGCAGCGCCACATACACCCATGCACGTTCCGCTGAGGTTTCTTTCCTGACCACCTGCCGATAATCGCGAAACTTGCGGTTGATAAGCACGGCGGCTTTGCGATAGACCTCTTCGTCATCACGCGGCACCTCGAGTGTCACCTTGTGAACATCGATGTTGAGTGTTATATTTTGCTTGTCCGGCATTTTCTGTAGTTTTACGCCGGCAATGCCGGCTAACACTTGACGACTCGCGGGCACTGACGAGGCGAGGGCTTTTGGCAGGCGAGTTTTTTGAAGGCGAGGGGCGGGCCGCGGGTGCGAGGCGGGCAGCAGGGGCGAGGCGGTCAGCGGGGCGAGGCGGGCAGCGGGGTCGAGGCGGGCAGCAGGGGCTGATGAGCAGGGGCTGGCGCGAGGGGACCTTTGAGCGCGGGGCTTTGAGCGGGGTCAGTCGAGCGGGCGGAGCTCGGCAAGTGCCTTGTCGATGCTGTCTATGAGCTTGGTTATTTGCCGCTTGGCTTGGTTGCGCTGTTCGGTATTGCCGCTGAGTGTATATGCAGACTGCAGGCGCTTGTACTTGCGTTGCAGCTCTACCAGCTCTGCATGGGTGCGCATCATCTCGTCGCGCAACCTCTCGTTTTGCTCAGCAAGAGCCTCATTAAGCTCACTGAGGTTACGGTGCTGCTGTACGAGATTGAGCACATTCTGCTCAAGCCTGCCCAGTGGTGTTTGCATAGACATTACCCCTTAAACTGACAA
>CAMHGK010000195.1 GCA_946184695.1 uncultured Bacteroidales bacterium
GCTCCGGAGCTGAGCCGCGAAGATTTGGAGTCGGGCATGCGCGCCACCATCACGCGCGATTGCATAGGCGTGATAGCCGACACCGACTCTACCGAGCGTGAGATCAACTACCAAGACTACCGTCAGATACTCGACTTGCCGGCGCAGAGTTACAAGAAACTGCTGCAGGAGGTGCTGCAGCAGAAGAAAGACCGTCGTGAGGCTGAGCGCAAGCGCCAGGATATGGCCGATAAGACGACGCATATCGACTTCTACGGGTTGCCGGAGTATGTAGAGGAAGACGAGCTGATGAAGAAGCAGTACGAGCAGTATGGCTTCTATCCTCTGATGACGAAAGGCAACGACCCGCGCCCGGTGGCATACGTATTCAAGAACGAGAAAGGCGATGGCCATAGCGTGGTGTCGGACTTCTATATGGAGGCTCTGCTGTTTGTTGACCCCGCAACCGACCACTCGAAGCGCGTGATCAGACTCAACCACCTTCACGGTGGCAGCCAGTATGTAGAGTGGCCGAGCGATGTGTTCGTAAGTCTGCAGGACATGAAGAAGCGGTTGTTTGCGAGCGGCGCGTATAACTTCAACGGCAGTCCGGTTCAGTGGGACCGGATACGCCAGGTGCTGAGTTATAAGTTCACCGACTGCTATGAGGCTCGTGTGTTCGGCTGGCAGCCTGAGGGTTTTCTGCTGTTGCCTAATGCGGTGTTCTACCGTGCTGCCGACTCTGAGCGTGACGACGACTGGCGACTTGAGTATATGGATAACCTTGGTGTGGCAGAGGTGAACGGCATGCGTTTCTACTCGCCGGCGTCGTCGTCGATACGGTTGACGCAGCGGCAGTCGGATAACCCATACGAGCAGGATGAGTTGTCGTTCTATCTTGAGCCGCAGGGTAAGGACCGCATCGACTTCGCAGAGTGGGCTGTGAGGATGAACGAGGTTTTCAAGGTTAATGACAACGGCAAGTGGGCTGTGCTGTTCGCGATAGCTTGTAACTTCCGCGACTTCATCTATTCGGTGGTGGGTAACTTCACGGCGTTGTGTTTCGCAGGTCCGACCGGCTCGGGTAAGACGGAGGTAGCATACGCCATCCGCGGTCTGTGGCAGCGAAGGAAGGCATCGGTGTTTAACTTGAACTCGGGTACCGATGCGGCGTTCTTCGCCACGCTGGAGCATGTGAGGAACATGCCGGTTATAATGGAGGAATACAACGACGCTAAGATCTCGTCGAGTAAGTTCCAAGGTCTGAAGGCGGCGGTGTACGATGACCAGGGGCGTATCAAAGTGAAGGATATATCTCAGAACACCACTCATGCGTCGAAGACTAACGCGGCGCCGATACTGCTTGGTCAGGACACGCCGCAACAGGACGACGGTTCGCTGTCGAACCGCGTGATAATATGCGAGGTGCCGCGTAAGGAAGAGGGCTTCACGGATGCCGAGACGGCTAAGTTTGAGCAACTGAAGAGTCAGTCGGAGACGGGTCTGGGCAATGTGCTATTGGAGATAGTGCGTCAGCGCCCGGTGTTTGAACGTTACTATAAGACGATATTCTTCGAGGAGGTGGCGCGGATGAAGCGTGCCACATGGTCCTCGACGGTCAACAAAGACGGTCTGGAGCGCGTGATACACTCGGTGGCTATACTGTCGGCCACTGCGCGTCTGATAGAGGAGCGCTCGACGCTCAAGTTGCCGTGGCGTTATACTGAGTTCTACGATATAGCAGTGGATAAGATAGCCAAGCAGATGGAGTCGATCTCGACGACCTCGAAGCTGGGTGCTTTCTTCGCAGCTCTGAATACGCTGATGGGTACGGGCCGCGTGCTGTATGGCAGAGAACTGAAGATAGTATGCTCGACGGAGGACCGCATCCGCGTGAAGGACGGCATCCGGCAGAAGGATGTAGAGGTGGGCATGGGCACGAAGATACTATACCTGCATTTCGACTCGTGCTATTCGGCATATCAGAAGGAAGCCGGCAGCGAGGCGCTGTCGAAGCAGACGCTGAAGAACTACTTCGGCTCGCATACGGCGTTCATCGGCACATGCAAGAACACGCGTTTCTCGTGGGAGGAGGCAGACTGGACGACAGCCAATGCCAACGACGGCACGCCTTATACCACGCGCCAGATGCTGCGCAAGGGGTTCGTGTCGAGCGCATATATGTTCCGCTACGATACGCTGCGTGAGATGATAGATATCGACTTTGAGCGTGAGCAGGCATACGACATCGAGGCGCAGCGGCAGCAGATAGACCCCAACAGGCAAATCGACTTCGATGCGGACGAGAACCCGCTGTGATGATTTCTTATTTCTTATTTCTTAATGGTGGAATTGGATTTTTGATTTCTTATTTCTTAATGATAACCTAATTATTAACCTAAAAAACTACACAACAATGAGACAAGCAAGAGTTTACTATTCCGAGCAGCAAGGCTGCGCGGTGATAGAGGTGCCGGCGGCGATGTTTGCCGGGCACAAGATGACGGAAGTGGCCGACTACATGGACTCGGTTCTGAAGTCCGAGGCTAAGAACTTAGAGATATTTGGCGTGAGCCGCTGGGAGGATATGTTCGGCGAGGATGGCTCAGAGTGGCTCTGGGACATCGAGACGACGAGTCTGAGCGATTTTGGCTACAAATACCACAAGGCACTGCTGCAGAGCTTGCCGCGGCGCGCACAAGAGCACTTTGGGTGTGCAGAGTGATAAAATTTATTCCAATACTTAAAAAACTGCAATACTATGGAACAGAAGATGACTATTGAATTGACATTCGATGAGGCGATATGCCTGAAGCGCTGCCTAAGCGTGTTTATAAACCGGGAAGGCTGTAGCAGTGCCCGGAGAAGGCGAGCGGTGAGACTGCAGAGGCTGCGTAAGGAATACTCCGAGCAGCGCAACCTCGACGCTGTATGTTTGGCAGCCAATGGAGGCAAGACGGACCTGCTGTCGGGCAGGAGCGGTGAGCTGCGTCAAGCGTGTTCGAATAGGGCAAAGGAAAATGCGAAGGTAGAGCGTCAAGTGAAGTTCGCCGCAGAATTGCGAGAGCAACTGCGAGCGATGCTACCGGCGAAGCCGGATGAGACGGCCGCTACATCAGACACCCCGGAACAAGGAGTGGCGACACTGCAGCCGCAAACAACGGTTTAATTGAAAGGAGGAGAGAGTATGTTACCGGTTAATCCTAATGGGGCTGAGAACAGGCCCAACTTCAGCACCGCTCGGCGGTTTGTCAAGCGTTACTACACCGCCTACAACGGCGAGGTGTATGCCACCGACCTCGATGGCATACAGTACAGGTTTGAAACGGTTGAACAGGCCGCGCACGCCGTGATAGAAAACGGGTACTATACAAGTCGGAAAGATACCACAGATGCTATCAGCAAGGCACGATGCCTCATCCGTATGAGTATACGCGC
>CAMHGK010000196.1 GCA_946184695.1 uncultured Bacteroidales bacterium
AGACGGTATATATACCGTCTCTACAAGTATCGGCATGGCAGAGACGGCAAGAATAGCAGACGCATGAAGCATGCGTTTGTGTTATAAAAATAATTATTGTATCTTTGCAGCCGTATTCTGGAACGCGGTAGGCTTGCCGGTCCCCGCCCGCAGACAAACTTGGGGGTGCGGTCGTCCCCGCCCGCGGCTAAAGCAATTTTTAGAAGTGCCCTAAAACAAATAATAACAAAATTGCTATAGAGAAGCCTATTCATAATTCATAATTCATAATTATAATTCAAAATTCAAAACTCATAACTCAAAACTCAAAAGAACACTAACACCCCAAAATATATGGAATATAATTTTCGTCAGATAGAGCAGCGCTGGCAGAAGGTATGGGCTGACAACGGCACCTACCGCGTGAGCAACCATAGTGACAAACGTCCGTTTTACGTACTCGACATGTTCCCCTACCCCTCAGGAGCAGGTCTGCATGTAGGTCACCCGCTTGGCTATATAGCCTCCGACATCTACTCGCGTTACAAACGCCAGTGCGGCTTCAACGTGCTCCACCCCATGGGCTTCGATGCCTACGG
Organism: uncultured Bacteroidales bacterium; assembly: GCA_946184695.1. Taxonomy (GTDB): domain Bacteria; phylum Bacteroidota; class Bacteroidia; order Bacteroidales; family Paludibacteraceae; genus Colicola. The sequence continues at coordinate 579 of CAMHGK010000196.1, forward strand.
TCTGCCTGCCGAGCAATACGCCATACAGACCGGTCAGCACCCTGAGAAGACCACCGAACAGAACATCAAACGCTATAAGGAGCAACTCGGCAAAATCGGCTTCTGCTACGACTGGGACCGCGAGGTGCGCACCTGCGACCCGCGTTTCTACCACTGGACGCAGTGGGCATTCGAGAAGATGTTCGACTCGTACTTCTGCAACCAAACACAGAAAGCCCACCCTATAAGCGAACTCATCGCACATCTTGAGCAGCACGGCACCGACGGCTTAGACGTTGCTCAGACCGAGCCGCTCAGTCTGACCGCCGACGAGTGGAACGCCATGAGCGAGACTCAGAAACAGCAGGTGCTGATGAACTACCGCATTGCCTACCTCGCCGACACTAAGGTCAACTGGTGCGAACAACTCGGCACCGTCCTCGCCAACGACGAGGTGTCAGAAGGACTATCGGTCAGAGGCGGCTATCCCGTAGAGCAACGAGTGATGAGACAATGGAGCCTGAGAGTGTCAGCCTACGCACAGCGACTGCTCGACGGACTCAACGACATCGACTGGTCGGACTCTCTGAAAGAGACACAGCGCAACTGGATTGGCAGGAGCGAGGGAGCCGAGATGCAGTTCCGCCTCGCAGGTAAGGACCTCTCGTTCACCATCTTCACCACGCGCGCCGACACCGTCTATGGTGTTACGTTCATGGTACTGGCTCCCGAGTCGGAGTATGTCAGCCAAGTCGTCACCGCCGAGCAGCGCGAGGCTGTGGACGAATACCTGCGCTGGGTACGCCGACGCACCGAGCGCGAGCGCATCAGCGACCGCCGCGTGACAGGCGTATTCACCGGCTCGTATGCCATCAATCCACTCACAGAGAAAGAGATACCTATCTATATCAGCGACTACGTGCTTGCCGGCTACGGCACGGGTGCCATCATGGCGGTGCCTGCACACGACAGTCGCGACTACGCCTTCGCCAAGCACTTCGGTCTGCCCATCATACCGCTTATCGAGGGAGCCGATGTCAGTGAGCAGTCGTTCGACGCCAAAGAGGGTGTGATGATGAACTCAGGTCTGCTCAACGGCATGCAGGTCAAAGACGCTATAGCTGCCATGAAGCAGCATATAGCCAAGACCGGCATCGGACGCGTGAAAGTCAACTACCGCCTGCGCGACGCCATCTACTCGCGTCAACGCTACTGGGGCGAACCGTTCCCCGTATATTACAAAGACGGCATGCCCTACCTCATCCCCGAGAGTTGCCTGCCGCTACGTCTGCCTGAGGTAAGCGACTTCAAACCAACCACTACCGGTCAGCCGCCACTTGGCAACGCACAACTATGGGCATGGGACGAGAAGAACCTACGGGTGGTGGACAAGGCAAAAATCGACGACAAGCAGGTGTTCCCCTTAGAACTCTGCACCATGCCCGGCTTTGCAGGCTCGTCAGCATACTACCTGCGCTACATGGACCCCCACAACGACAATGCCCTTGTAGGCAAAGATGCAGTGGACTACTGGCGGCAGGTGGACCTCTACTTGGGCGGTTCGGAGCATGCTACGGGTCACCTGATATATTCACGCTTCTGGAATAAGTTCCTCTGCGATATAGGCGTAGCCCGCGAGCAAGAACCGTTCCGCAAACTCATCAATCAGGGAATGATACAAGGGCGCTCAAGCTTCGTGTATCGCTATATAGGCGAGGGCGCAACGGGCAACCTCTATATCAGCTACAACCTGATAGACAACCCCGAGTACAAAGGCAAGATTCAACCCATACATGTCGCCATCAACTTAGTCAAGAACGACATACTTGACATCGATGCCTTCCGCCACTGGATGCCCGAGTTCAAAGACGCCGAGTTTGTCTATGCCGACGGCACCACCGACATCGACAATCCCTACCTCGGCACTCCCACCGAGAAGCAGTATATCTGCGGCAGTGCCGTTGAGAAGATGTCGAAGACCTACTTCAACGTGGTCAACCCCGACGACATAGTAGAAAGCTATGGTGCCGACACGCTGCGTCTCTACGAGATGTTCCTCGGTCCGCTTGAGATTTCCAAACCCTGGGATGTCAACGGTATCGACGGCGTACATCGCTTCCTCAAGAAACTATGGTCGATGTACGAGAACATGACCGACAGCGAGCCGACAGCCGATGAGCTCCGCTCGCTGCATAAACTCATCAAGAAAGTCACTTGGGACATCGAGCATTTCTCGTTCAACACCTCTATACCTGCGTTTATGATATGCCAGAGCGAACTGCAGCAATTAGGCTGCACGTCGAAACAAGTGCTTGACACATTGGCTGTAGTGCTTGCACCATTCGCACCGCACCTTGCCGAGCAGATGTGGCATCTGACGCGCACTGAGCGGGCTGAGTCGGAAAGCGTCTGCGATGCCAAGTGGCCCGAGTGGAACGAGAAATATCTGGAACTGACTACTCAGAAGTACCCCGTGCAGTTCAATGGCAAGGTGCGCTTCACTATTGAAGTGGCAAAAGACACACCGCGCGAAGAGGTTGAACGCATCGTCATGGCCGATGAGCAGACTGTCCGCTACCTCAACGGCGCTACAGCGAAGAAGGTGATAGTGGTGCCGGGAAGAATTGTCAATATAGTCATGTAATCAAGATGTCGCACAGAAAGACTCTGACAAGCGAGATGCATCGCCTTACGGTGGACCAATACCGCGAGGCGCAGAAAGTACCGCTGACGGTGGTGCTTGATAATGTGCGCTCGCAGCACAACATAGGAGCCGTGTTTCGCACTGCCGACGCGTTCCG
>CAMHGK010000197.1 GCA_946184695.1 uncultured Bacteroidales bacterium
GAGACTGCAAGATTAGCAACTTGTAGCAATGCCACACGATCATCTGAACAAAAAGACAAATCTTCTATTTCAATTTTCCTGCCAACATCTTCGCATTGTGATGACGACAATTTCTCATAGAAACTAAGAATATAATATATTGCTCGATATTGCTTAAGCGTTCCTTCAGAAATAATACTATTTATCTCCGCCTGAATGTTTTTGCTGCTCATATCTAACTCTTGTAAGTGCATGTAATCAATGCATAAGGAGTCAATATAAGTCGGATTCACTTCATGGTGATTTAATAAACTGATAAATATCTCGTTGATGTGTTTTGGGCTCCTAATATATGATAACGCTGACATCACATTGGGAGTCCAACCGTCAATATTTGAGGCATTGGGCAAAACATCCTTCATATAGGGCGCTAAAACGTGATTAACAAAACTATCATACCACACATCTTCCGGCACCACCACATAAAGTTCTTTTGTTATTGTTAATAGTGAGCGCTCAATCATCTGTGGATGGTTTTTCTGATTTAATACTTCAAGGAGCCTAATTAAAAGTTCCGGCATCAATTCATATAGTACCTTGGAATACGCCATGTCCTGCCCGATACGTTGGACTATATTATTATCTGTTACAAATAAGCTATAGTATATGACAGGCAGCGGATACTTCTCAAATATCTGTTCAAATACATCATACCAACTTTCTGCAGATAGAAGAGTGTTAGCATAATAGCTCGGCACTAATGCATTGTCGTACAACATATTCAACACACGGCAACCCCGCTCATAAGGTGGATTAGAACTCTGAAAAGTTACGCTTCTTGATACCATACCGTATGCCCGCCGCTTAGGTCTTTTTTCGGGAATACCGTCTGCCACCTTCTGTAGCTTATCAATTACAGAGACATAGCCTTTTTTTGAAAATTCCGAGATATTATATTCGCGAGGCCAAACGCGCGACTGGAGATTACGCAATAGACAAGCATTCATCTTATCGGCTTCGTCCGTAATATTAGCTATATAATCATCAGTATCTTTTACGAATGTTTCACGCTGATTGAACATTGACTGCAACATCCACTTATGCAACATTTCGTTTGCTTTCGGCTCCCATTCCATTAGCAAGGCTTGCATTTTTTCAAAATCGAGTCGGAAAGCAGCCAACATTACTTCATCGCGTGTGATAGGGGCTTTATGATAAGATTCAGAGAAGTCGGTACACATCATGATTTGTTCTCTGGCTGCCAGTTTTTGCCACACCGCATCCTTATCAAGCACTTCGACATCATTTTCTGATAGTGCTTCTGCTTGATAAGAAGCGAACGTTCCTGTGTCTCTAACAGCCAAAGCAAACAAACGAGCCTTAGCAGCGTCAAGATGTTCATCTTTATGGTTGATACGAGATTTTATTGTTGAGATTATAAATTCTTGCCGACTCACATCAACAGACACATGAGATGAAATATACGATTGGTTAATTAAGTTAGAAATATCATTCAAATCGAGGTTGTTATCCAATGCATTATGTGCTTTTCTCCATAACTCTGAATAATTATCGGAATTATATACAGGTAACTCATTCTTTTTGTTATTTCCCTTCATTAGATATCTGAACAGATATTGCAACATCTCGGCATGTGAGACTTCCGACTTGGAGGAAGACACAGCCACTGAGTTATCGATATTTTTTAAGTCTTTATATGAAGAATTTATACCTAATTCTTTTCTTACATCATCATCTGTAAGGTCAATAACACCCACATAATGATTCCGATAGAACAATTCGGACGCTTCGGAGTAAACATGGTGTTCAGTTTGAATCAAGAATATCTTAGTAACATTCTTGGAGTAAACAGAATTATCGTTTGCTACTTTCTTATCAAGAATATCTTTCATCCATCTAACCCACATCAAGAAATTTGGGTCAGAGCCGGAGAAACCGATGAGGCAGAACCGTCCTTGAAGCATTGCCAAGCGCATCAGATATGAAAATCCCTGATGTTTCTGGAAATATGTTTCATAATCTTCTTTTGCAATGATATATCTCAGGTAGTGATCTCCGTCGAACTGATATTCTTCATCTGATTGTTTTCTAATATCTCCGTGCAATTTTACTATCGGTCTGCTTGTTGCTATATCACATAAATCTCCTTCACCATATACTATTTTGAGTTTATCTGTAAGAGAAGTGGTTTCCACCGAAAATTCCAACAGATTGTCATAGTTAGTCGTAAAAATGCTCCTGAAATTATCACATTGCAGCAGCAACCTGTGAGTATCGAGTGCACTATATGGATATGTTTTATCACCACATTTCCAGGTATCAGCATCACCGCGAATAGCCGGAAAAATATGTTTTTCAATGTATGTATCAATAGCTTCGTGTCCAAATCCCTCACGCCTGATATACTCACTGACAGTGTCGAGGTTTCCATATTTTTTAAGGAGTTCTTGGCAGGCTTGTTTTTCTCTATCTTGCTTAGAGTATTTCTCGGATTTCCTTGTTCTGCCATATTTTCGCACAAGAGAGTCAAATTCAGCAGCATATACCTTCTCCACTATCGGCAACAAAAGGTCTGTCCATAATGGAAAATCGGGGATGGCATTCTTAGAAAAGCCAGCCCCGATTAAAGCGGAAACGCCCCCGCTGTTATAATCAGCCTTCAACTGCTTGAGTAAATCAACAGAAGTCATATATCATAAAAACTTAACAAAATATGTAACTTCGATGGTCAACGAACATCCGTTTGCAAATTGCTCAATAACTATATTAAACAAATTCTTTTATCCATACGCAACTATCTCCATCAACGAACCGGAGCAAATTAGTGTCATTTCCAAATAACATTTTCACGTACTACTTTAGCAGGATTACCGGCAACAAGACAACGTGCCGGTACGTCTTTCGTAACTACGGCTCCTGCTGCAATTATAGCGCCATCTCCTATTGTCACACCCTTTAGTATAGTAGCCTTTGCACAAATCCACACATTATCTCCAATTACGATTGGCTTTGATACTGCCTTATGATTTCCATCTTTATCAAGAATTGGGTGAAAATCGGTATCTTGAATAAGCACATCACCAGCTATTGCGCAATTATCACCAATTGTTATGGAATTTGCACATTGTATTAGGCTTTCATTCATATATGAATTACGACCAAGTATCAATTTCCCCCCATCAACAACCACTATGGCTGCACCCTCATACATAGTAAAACCCCTGCTTATTATTATTGAATTAGCACCGACCCAAAG
>CAMHGK010000198.1 GCA_946184695.1 uncultured Bacteroidales bacterium
TTGTCGTTGTTGCGTGCTTCGATGACGAACTCATCACCCGGGTTGAGGGCGCTGCTGAAGCTCAGGTCGAGGGTGCGGTCGGCATTGCGCAAGTCTTTGTTGTATTCTTGTCCGTCGCAGAGCAGTACCCAGTTCGACTTCGAGGTGGGCGACGAGTAGCCGTTCATGTTGAGTTGGCAGCCGGTCACCTTACCGTTGACGTCAGCAGTCCAGTCAACGATGTCGAGCCATGTGCCGAGTGAGCGCAGCGTGGTGTTGAACTGTGCGGTGTATACGGCATCGGCGCTGACGGTAGCGAGAGCGGGGCTCCAAGTGTCGTTGAAGGTGTAGCTCTCGGCTGGTGTTTGTGTTTTGGTAGGCGTTGTGCCGTTGTAAGTCGGTGTTGTGCCTTCCTTCCAGATGTTGCCTGTATGTGGTGCGTCGGTGTTGACGAGCGTATTGTTGTCGCCGTCTTTGAAGATTATTTCGTAGCCTTTTGCAACTTCGTACTTGTACGGGGCTTCTGAGGCGGGCAGGTCGAAGACATAGTAGTTGGAAGCGGTGTTGGTGGGTGCTACGTATTTCTGCAAGTAAGAAGTGTTGTCTTTGATATTGAACCAGCCGCCTTGCAGTTTGAAGTTGGCAGTTGTCGCAGCATTATTAGTAGCAAATACAGAGCTTGTACCTGTCACTTTGAACTTACCGCCGTTGACGGTCATTTTGGCAGTAGCAGAAGCGGCAGGGCAAGCGGTGCCTGATATCGTTGCTGCGTCTTGAGTAACAGTTCCGCTGCATATAATTCCGGCGATCGCACTATTTCCATCAACAACGAATTCTCCGCCATTGACAGTCACCGTACCGGCAGAGGCATAGTTACCTATATAGTAGCCGGAGTTGGTACTCGTTATTTGGCGTTTATTAGCATAAGCTCTCACTCCGTAAACCGAATTATTGTCGGCAGAAGCCTTCGAAGTAGTGGCTACATCGAATGTGCCGCCATTGATTTCCAACTCGCCGTCGTAAGGCATACCTGTTTGGTCATTAGGTGTTTCTCCGGCAGAAGCACCATAGATAGTAGCATCAGCGCGGACGGTGAAAGAAGGATTACCGTTGATGGTTGTTTTACCTTTATAGACATGAACACCGTAAGCGGTGTTGGTGTTGGCTTTGATGTCGAAAGTACCACCCGATATGATTGTCGAACCATAAGAACGTACACCTTCGGCTGTGGTTGTACCAGTCGTTTCGTCGGTCTTGACGTTGAATGTACCACCGGTGATTTCTGCGGTTGACTGATAGAGCGTCTTGACTTCGTTAGGTGTGGTTTTGGTATAGAACGCGCCAAGACCTGAATAAACTCCGTATGCGCCGCTTGTATGCGCGGTAACATTGAATGTACCGCCATGAATATTCAGTGTTGACTCAGTTCCATATTCGCCTGGTGTATAGCCTGTCTCGGTTTTGGTTATCGTTCTTGTTGCAGGGACAGTGTATGCACCATAGGCATTTTTGCCGGTTGTAGTTACATTGATAGTACCGCCTTCAACCGTGAGCGTTGACTTGTATGCCGCGCCGGTTCTGCTATTGATACTTGACAAGGATGCCACACCATAAGCAGCGGTCGGAGCCTCTACCGTAATGGTAGCACCGTCATTAATCGTTGTGGTATTAGCAAATGCTGCCACACCATAAGCGATGCCATGATTAGTTCCGGCAGGAACGGTAGCCTTTACCGTACCGCCATTAATCTTGGTTGTGCCGTTAGAATAAACGCCGTATGCACGATAGTTACCTTTAGCTTCGACTGTACCATCGTTCATGGTGAAGGTGTAGCCGGCAGAATTACTTACACCAACTGCAACAGCACCAAGGCTTGTACCGTCGGTTCGCGGACGCCTGTTCTCGAAGTATATTGTACCTTCTTCGAGTACCAAGTTTCCTGCATTTACATAAACACCATATCTGGTGGCGTTATCTGTATCCGTACCGGTATATACAGAACCTATCCGTCCTCCCTTTTCTGCAGAATAATCCATAATGGTAAAGGTTGACGTGCTCTTATTAATATATAATAAGTTATAGATTGTTCCTTCTACCTTATGGTTGTGAAGGTCTAAAGTACACTTATATGCAGTAGTAGGTTTATACTCAAGTTGTGTTGTCAGTCCTTCGACATCTTGCAGCATGGTAATCATGGCGTTATCGCCTGTTTCCGCTTTGTTGAACGCATCGGCGAGTGTGGTGTGATAGGTTGTGGTAGAGCCAATCTTGACTGATGCCACATAAATGGTCCACCCGGCGGTGTAGGTCTGAGCCTCGGCAGGCATGGTGGCAGCCGGAGTAGCGTCCCAGCCGTCGAATTGGTAGCCGTCACGGGCGACTTTAGGAATGGTGATTGAAGCACCGTACTTAATGTCTATAGATGGTGTGCCTACAGCATCTTTGGCGGCACCTGTACCTGCTGTAGTTACCGTACCGCCGCCGAGGTCCCATGTGAGGGTGTACTTGTTGCGAGTATAGCGATATTCTACAACACGTGTGCCGTCAGGCAGGATAGTTACCGTCTGTGTTGCAGGAGCAGTGAAGCCGGTGTAGGTCTTGACTGCCGGTGTTACAGAAGCATCGGTTGTGCCTTTGAGATTGTCTGTTTCAAAGAGCGTGTATTCGTCATCGGCTATGTTCTGCTGATAGTGCTTAACGGTATAAGCCGTATTGGTGTTAGCAGTCCATGTAGCAGTGTAGGTAGTGTTAGCGGCAGGCATCGTGCCGGCTACGGCAGGTGTCCAAGCCTTGAAGGTGTAGCCGGTCTTGGTAGGAGTAGCAGGAGCGGTGATAGTAGCTCCTACAGCTGTTATGCCCTGGGTGTAAGTGCCTGTAAGAGCATTGCCGTCGGTTGTCCATGTGAGGGTGTAGGCATCAACGACTTTGTATTTATAGTCGGAGCCAACCGTTGCTATTTCGGCAGCGGTCATTGGAACGCAATGCTTAGGTGCGACGCAGTAGGTCTCAATCTCGCTCTTGTGGTAGGTGCCGGTGGACTCGTTGAAGTAACCACCTTTGATAGCGAGTGTACCTGTCGGACTTTTATAAGCGATATGATTCTTATTCGACGAGAACTTACCTCCATTGACAGTCAAGGTGGAAGTGCCTTCCGGAATCAACGCATAACAATCGGTATTTCCATCCGTTGTTACTTTAGCATCGAATATGCCGCCATT
>CAMHGK010000199.1 GCA_946184695.1 uncultured Bacteroidales bacterium
GAGTGTGGCTTCGGCACTTACGGTGTTCAACACGATGTAATCCTTGCGCTCAAGATTCAACTCTGCCAAATCAACAGTGTTGACGGTGTTGGTCGCCTGCGGAATAACCGATAAGGCGCTACGGCAAGATGACAACGCAATTGTGCATAGTACAACGATTGCGAATAATTGTAGTTTCTTTTTCATGATTGTGTGATTTTTAGTTTTTTCCTACTCACTTATGGCTTTTCGGCTACTCCTTTAATATTCATGTATTGTTCTTATTCAATTTTAACCAGTTTGAAAAAGATACTCAGCTCTTTTTCCTCTAATATGGAACTCAGAGAAAAACGCTTTGTCTGGTCATAATATCCCTCTTTCTCGCATTTTACGACTATCTGTACTTCGCCGGCATTGTCGGTTGTAAGTCCGCTGATGCTTAACTGTTCAGTAGCCTCATAAGGGGCGGTACCAAGATATTTGAAGTTTTGTGATTTCACCTCAGGAGAGGATGACACCACGCGCCAATAGATGTCAGCTCCTTGAGGACGAGAGTCAATGCTCCAATGGATGGGTGCCGGTTGATTCTTGGGCTGCACGTATTGGGGTTGTTGCGGATAATTGTTCTGACTGCTATGCGAGGCATGAGAATTGCCGTTGTAGTTGTCAGCAGGTTGTCTGTTGTTGTCTTGAGGAGCCGGCTGCTGTGTGTTGATATTGGGTTTGGCTCCTGTCATTTCAGCTGCTAACCATTGACAAACGGGTAGCAGGTTGGAGAATTTGCCATTCACCAGCTCGCCGTATTGGGAAGCCGGACTCAGCATCCTGCCGCTTTCAAGGTCAATAAGGTAAGCTTCCAAGTAGAATTCAGAACTTGATTTGGTGATAGTAGTGACACATACGTAGTCGGCACCGCTCATCTCACCCAATCGGTGGATATCAGCCTCACTTACATTGCCTGAACGCTGAAAATCCTGCTCTTTCATCATCTGGTCGATATCCGAGCGGGTGAAGGCCTCGTAGCCATCCATCTGAATCAGTGCCTTGCGCATCTCACCGCGAATCATGGCTTTCTCCATAGGGGCTATGGTCTCAGAACCTTCACCTGCACGAGGTTCCAGCAGTGCTACTTTCTTTTGTGCAAACAAAAGTGTTGTGCAGCATAATGCAATCACAGTAAAAGTTTTTCTCATTGCTCTTTTTCTTGTTAACTGTGCCTACTCACTTGTGGCTTTTCGGCATCCTCCCTAATTGTTATTTGATATTTAGATGTGTTCAAGCGCGACTAATATTCGTTATCAAATTTGCAGTTTACATTTATGGACTTTCCATTCCGCAGGAAATCTATAAATTGTTGTTCTAACGATTCAATGGGAATTTTCATGCTAAATACTTTAGAGCGGAATGTATAAGATTCAATATCTTCTCCGAACAAATTAGATACTTCTCCGCACTCGATTTTGTGATATTTATTTTCTCCGTTCCAAGACGGAAACATACATCCAAATGAACAATTTTCTGTTTGTATGCAGATGGCATATCCGTCGTCAATGCGATAACATTCTATCAAGGGATATACTATTTCGTTTTCGAAAATATACATTAAATATGTCTTTTTCCCGTGTTTGAGGTACACTAATCCATTAATAATCCCGTTTTTCAAATTTCCTCCATAAAATGTTCCTGCATCATAGTATTTTGAATCAGAACAGATAACTTTTATCCTTTCGAGTTTAGCGCCTTCTGATGTATTAACTTGGGTGACAATTGTTGCATTTTCTTGTCTCGACAAAGGACTAAACACAAACCCTCTTTCTGTCAATAGCTTTTTCGTTATTACAAAGTCAGAAGAAGATTTATCATTTGTCTGAGATTTATTTTTTTGTATTGACCCGAATAACGACTTTGCCATTTCTTTGCATTTCACTTTTACAGCTTCAGGTTTAAGCTCCATAATATCATCATTAGATTTGTCGTATTTTCCGGTAGTTACATTTAATATCTTGACAATAGCTGACAAATAACCATCATAAGCCGACACTTCAGAAACAAGCACATAATCCACACCTGCCATTTCACCCATCTTTTTGATTTGGGAATCACTTACTGCTCCTGTTCGTTGGAAGGCTTGTTCCTTTTGTATTTGGTCGAATGCAGAACGGTCATACGCATCGTATTCATTTGAGGTTGTCACAGCTGACTCCATTGCTCCGCGAACCATTTGCTGAAAAAAGACATTTACGCTATTATCCCTGCATATAGGGTCAAGCACTGCCACCGTCTTTTTCTGCTGTGCCACTGCCGTCAGCGCCAGCGCCGAAAGCAAAAGGATGAATAACTTTCTCATTGAATTCTTAGTTGTGTTAGTTTATATGTTGAATATGTCCGCAGGTGCCGGAACTTTGCCAATCAGGCACACAAAAAAAGCGCAGACCTCGTGTTGCTTACTCATCAACAGAGGCCTTCGCATTGCCTTTAGGGTCAAATAAACAACAGGAAACCTACGCCGATATGATTTACTGCCTTAATATTATATACCAAAGCAGGGTATAATCATACCCATAGGCATCTATTGCTCACTTTGATTCTGACCCTTTTGTCGAAAGTTGCGAAGTTTCTGCTGATCAAACACAAAGCGTCAATAAACGCTATCTCAATATGTAATGAATCCCTCTAACCCTCCCTCGCAAGGGAAACGGCGTAGGAGATTCCGGACAGAATTTTATATTCTGCGCTGCAAAAATACGAATAATAAATGAAAGCACCAAATGTAGCACGGAAATTTCGTACCGTCAGGAAAATACAAATAGTTATTCGGTGAGATATGGTGTGGGGGACAGGATGTAGAGTGTAGAGGGCTTTCGGTCTCAACTTGCCGAACAAAACAGTCCCAACTTGCCGAACAAAACAGTCTCAACTTGCCGAACGAAATGGTCTCAACTTGCCGAACAAAATGGTCTCAACTTGCCGAACAAAATGGTCTCAACTTGCCGAACGAAATAGTCTCAACTTGCCGAACGAAATAGTCCCAACTTGCCGAAAAGTGATAAAAAATTTGCAGAACTAAAAGAATTATAGTACCTT
>CAMHGK010000200.1 GCA_946184695.1 uncultured Bacteroidales bacterium
TTTATATAGGTCAACAATTATCGACAATTAAAGACAATTATTGATAAATCATCCTATTTTGACACACCCTCATTCGGATAGAACTCTTTGAAGACGTGGAAAATAAGCGATTATGCTCCCCGCTACTTGTAGAGACGGTATATATACCGTCTCTACCCGCGATAGATACCCCGTGGGGATTCTCAATTGTCAATTAGAAAATGAGTGCTATCCGTATGGTCCAATTCTCCATTCTCAATTTTCAATTTTCAATGCCGATTTATCAGAACGGGTAGCCTATAGCGAAGTGGAAGGTCATATCGTCCTTCCAGCAGAGTCCGTTGGGGGCTGTGCGCCATTGCTTGCCCTCGGAAATGCGTGAGGGGTCATAGAGCTTGACACCAAAGTCCACACGGAAGACAAAGTAGTCGAAGTTGAGTCGGATACCTACGCCGTAGGACCAGGCAATCTGCTTGTAGAACTCAGAGAATGAGAACAGTCCGCCCTGCTGTGTGTCATAGTTGCGGATGGTCCAGATGTTGCCGGCATCGGTGAATGCTGCCGCCTCTAACACTTTGTATATTTTTATTCTGTATTCAAGGTTCAAGTCAAGTTTGATGTCGCCTGCCTGATTGTTGAAATCGATACGCTCGCCTGTTCCCTTGTATGAACCCGGACCGAGGCTCCTCATAGTCCATCCTCTAACCGAGTTGGCACCACCTGCGAAATAGCGCTTTTCAAAAGGTATTGACGAGGCATTGCCGAAAGGCACTGCTACGCCCAAGAAAGCATGATATACCAAGCGGTGGTTCTTGCTGAATATCTGGTTGTAGGTGAGGTTGATGTCGGCTTTGGCATATTGTGCGAAGCGGATGTTGAAGATGCTATATGTGCCGTCTTCTGCGGCAGGCAGGTTGAACAGTCGGCTAATGCCATAGAGCAGGTTGCCGGCGGTCTCGACGCTCATAACGGCTGAGCCGTACGAGCGTAGCGGCTGAAGAGAGTTGTAAGAAGAGTATGATGCCTGATAGCCCCAACTCATGATAAAGTGGTCTTCGTAGGAATACTTGAGGATATTGCTGTTTTGCAAAAAGTAATCGCGGAAATTATCGGATATCCACGGCAGATATACATAGCCTACGTCCAAAAGACTGAAGCTGTGGTACCATTTGGAGCGCGGCTTTCGATAGTGATAAGTGACGGCTCCGCCGGCTATGGTGCGTGTGTATTCTTCCGGGCGGTTTTGAAACTGGTAGGAGGCTGTCAGTTTGAGCGATGAGGGGAAGGTGAGCGAGACATCGGTCTTTGCCTCGATGGCACGTCCGCCGTTCTGTCGCCATTCGTATGAGCCTTTGGCATTGACTGCCAATTCTTCTGAGCCGCGGAATATATTGCGGTTGACGTAACCTACACCTGCTCCCACACCCCAATCGCCGGCAGAGTAGGTGCCTTCCACATCGGCAGAGACGGAATTGACCTTGCCGCGGGTGACGGTGATGGTGCAGTCAAGTTGGTCGTCACCCGCAGGAGTGAAAGCTATATCGACGTATCTTACAGCTGCAAGTGCATTGATGGTAGAGTAGGTGCGCTCCACAAGGCCTTCGTTATAGAGTTCGCCCGAGCGGATGTAGCAGCAGCGTTTGAGGCGCCCGAGGCGTATCGCATCCTTGCCGTTGTTGAGGGTATCGACAACGAAGTTGACGTTGCGAATCTTATACTGTGTGAATAGTCGCTTCTGAATGGTATCAGGCGAGTTGGCGATGTTGTCGGAGAGAGTGAGTGTAAGGTCAACGGCGTTGCTTCTCAGAGCTGAGTCGGCAACGTAGTGTATGAAGTCTTTTGAGAACATGTAATATCCGCTTCGGCGCATGAGAGTGGTGATACGTGTCCTCTCAGCATCGAGCGTCTCGGCATCATAGCGGCTGCCGGGTTTGACAAGACTTCGTGGCGAGTCGGCAAAGCGCTTGAGCGAGCTCTCGGTGAAATGGGTCTTGTAGGAACGAATCTGATAAGGCGCACCGGCGTCAATGGAATAGGTGACAGCCACTTTCTTCGGCGCTGTTACTCTGACGTTGGTATCTACCTGTGCATGAAAGAACCCCTGGTTGTGCATGGCACGGCTGAGTTGGTCGATAGACGCACCGGTGAGCATCTGCGAATAGAGCTCAGGCGGCTCTCCTATCTTACGCAACTGCCGGTTAATCCATTTGCTTGTGTCGCTGCCTGAGAGGCTGTAGATATTGAGCTGCATCTTCCAGAATCCGAAGACTTCGCTGTTCTGAGTCTGACGGAGGTAGTTGCGAAGTTGGTCTCTGTCAACTTCTTTAGTGTTGACCTTGACGCTTGCCTTGTTGAGCAGGTATTGGTCTTCAGGCACATATTTGGTAGTCTTGCATGCCGATAGCACCAATGCCGATATCACCGCCAAGATGACGGTGAGGCGGGTACAGAGTATTCTATGAAGAATAGGTCGGTTCACAATGCGCAATTATTTGGCAAAGTTACAAACTTTCTCAAAAACGAGCAAATTTTGTTCCTTTTGCTGCCGCATATTTTTCAATGTCTTAGAAAAGTAGTAATTTTGCACCCGTTAGGAATGCGGGCGCCCAAACTCGCGAAAAACATCAGTTCTATGAAAATAATCACCAAAAGCGAGATACGGTTGGTTCGCTCGTTGCAACTCAAGAAGTTTCGCGATGAGTATGGTTTGTTTGTGGCAGAGGGTCGCAAATGCGTGTCGGAGTTGCTCGGCTCCTTCGATTTGGAACTGTTGGCAGTAAGCGATGATGCCATGAGCGATATGCCTCAGGTAGGCGGTCAGGAGTTGTCAGACAGGCTTGTCATGGCAAGCAACGCTCAGATGGAGCAGATGTCGTCGCTTCGCTCACCGCAAGGCGTGTTGGCTGTGTTCCGGCAGCGCTCCGACGATACTGCAGCCCGGTTTGGCATGCAGGAGCACGATTCAAGTATAAATGATAAGGATCTAAAACAAAAACAGAGTCAGCAGCTCGTTCTGGCGCTCGACGGAGTGCAAGACCCCGGAAACTTGGGTACTATTCTGAGAACTGCTGATTGGTTTGGT
>CAMHGK010000201.1 GCA_946184695.1 uncultured Bacteroidales bacterium
TTATGAATTGAATTCTATCCGCATGGTCTCCCCCTCCCTTTTGAGGGAGGGGGCAGGGGGCGGGTGATAATAATGCACAATGCATAATGCACAATGCATAATCAATTGGTATCACGGCATTGGTTTGCCGTGGTATCTCAAAGGGAAAAAATCGGAATACCGAGATACCGGAATCCCGAAACATCGAAAACAACAACATAATAATCAAATTTTATCAAACAATGAAAAAACTTTTATTACATTTCGCTTTAGCAGCGGTGATGCTGCTTGGCGCAACAGTTACGGCAAGTGCCGAAAAGGTAACGGAAAACTTGTCGGCAGTAAACAAGACATGCTCTATTCGTGTCTATAAAGATTTGTCAGAAGCTTCACCTTCTTACAAAGGTTACATCACAGGTACGGTGATAGCTATGCCAACCTCATCTGTTCCGGGACTGCTGTCTGTCAGCAACCTTACCACAACTCAAGGACTTGCCGGCACTAATGTCTCAGGTGATATTGATATACCTGCAATGATAACCGATGCTAATGGTCGTAAGTTTATTGTTCGTGAAATCGCTGAAAGCGCCTTTAAGGACCATAAACAGCTGACTTCGGTAAATTTCACTTTTGAAAGTTCCGACAGCTACAGCTCTTTCAGCTCGTATAAGGCTGAATTTATCATCAGAAGCTATGCTTTTCAAGGTTGTACGTCGCTGAGGTATTTTTCTCTTACTACAAGCAAATGTCCCTTCTCTGTTGGCATTCGCACCGTGTTTACGCTTGCTTTCGACGGTTGCACGGCTTTGACGCAATGGTTAGTACCGATGGCAGAGGGCTATAATGTAGGTTCAGGAGCTTTCAGGAACTGCTCAAGCATGACATCGCTGCGCGTCGCCGGTAGTTTCTACGATAATGCCTTCGAAGGTTGCACAGGGGTAAAAAATTTGTATTGGTACGGCATCTCGGGGCTGGACTACACTCAGAAACGAAGTGGCAATAATCCTTTTGAATCAATGAAGAGTACAGTGCAATCTATTACGCTCTATAGTAGCGTTCCTATGGAACTATTCAAGGATTTCACTGCTCTTATATCTGTAGAGACGCCGGCTGACATTTGGGATCATTTGTCAAATACGACCAAGGAGCAAATGGGTATCGGCAAGGATGCCTTCTCAGGTTGCTCTAAACTCAAATCGATAAGTGTGGCAGGTTTTATTCACTGGAGAGCTTTCCGCTTTTGCTCTAAAGTTACTTCTGTTATTTATCGCGGCGGCTTCTATAATTATGCTTCAGAGCCGACAGATGTTTCCACCGGATTTTTCTCAAGCATTGCCGATGTTGTCACATCGTTCAAGATTGAGTCAACCTCTACACAAGTGGTACCAACCAAGTACCTGCCTAATTATATATGCGGCTACATGACCAATCTGACATCCGTCACTATTCCTAACTACGTAACCTCAATAGGCACAGGTGCTTTCTGGGGTTGCGAGAGTCTGACTTCCATTAAATTGCCTTCTTCCATCAGATATATCTACAAAGATGCTTTCTATGGCTGCACTAAGCTCACCACATGCCCTATCTCAGCTACTCACACCAACCTGAAGACGATAGGAAAAGAAGCGTTTGGTATGACAAGTATCAACTCGTTCTATGTGCCCGAGTCGGTAACATCAATGGGCGGACTGCTGCTCAATGGATGCACAAAGGTGAAAGAGATTCTCTTCAACACCACATCTGTAACACGCGCTGCAGTTGGCGGAAGCTATGCCAACTTGTTCTTTACACAATCAAGCACAGGCCGTCAGAATATAGAGAAGTTCTATATCAGCCCCGACCTGAATGTTATTCCTGACTCCTTGTTCTACAACTTCGGCGGTTTGCAGCGCCTCACCGACAAAAACGGTCTGACAGAGCTGTCAAGCATCAAGTCGGTCGGCTCAGCAGCATTCTATGGTTGCACAAGCTTGTGGGACAGCTATGGTCCGAACAAATTCCCCAACCTGACAGAAGTGGAGACATCTGCTTTCGAGGCATCTAACTTCCCTGGCTTCGAGTTGCCCGCCCTTAAGACCATTGGCAAACGCGGTTTTGCCAACACCAAACTGATGTACCTGCACGACCTCGGAGCAATGGCTAACCTTACCACTATCGGTGAAGAGGCTTTTGCCGACAATGCCAAACTCGCTATCGCTACCTTCGCCGGCGTACAAACTATCGGTGCACGCGCCTTTGCCAACGACGCCAAACTTGAGACTATCAATATATCCAAGGTCGTTCCGACCATTCAGTCTAACTCGTTCACAGGCTGCAACGTAAAGACTATCAAAGGCAGCTGCACGATAATAAGCGAGCTGCAGTCGAACGCTAATTGGAAAGCTGTATGCTCCAACATCTCGGCTGCCGACAATAATTATAAGTACCCCTCGCAAATGGATAACTTCTGGTGCACAAAATCGACAATGGAGATAGTGCAAGACCTTGACTGCGAAGGAGTGTTCGTGGTTAAGGCAGTGCCATTCAACGGTTGCACTTTCCTTTATTGGAACGATGGCAATACCGACAACCCTCGCACCATCAACCTGAACGAATACACAGATTCTTGGCTCTATGCAATAGCAGCTTCTGATGAAGACTTCCACACCACCAACTTCACCGTTCAACCTGAGGGGGCAGGCTATCTTGAGATAACCAACCAATACGGACATAACCGTAACAACCAGAGATTCCCTATGGGTGAAATGGCAAAACTGACTCCCAAAGAGCTCAACGGCTGGTATGAATTCAACGACTGGGACTACCAAACCGGCGATATGATGGAAGCACCGTATATCTGCGACATCGAGACTGCACCTACCACACTCTGTGTGAGCATCAACTACACATTTGATGCAGGCGGCGGCGAAGAAGGCGGCTACACTGACCCTGAGACAGGAGAATGGATTCCCGGCTCACCTGTAGAACCTGAACTCAAACCTATGTTCGACGAGAACCTGAAAGCTCAGTTCACTCTCAAACCGATACCTGTGACCGTAGAGATGTGCAC
>CAMHGK010000202.1 GCA_946184695.1 uncultured Bacteroidales bacterium
CCGCAAGGCCTAACCCCGGAATGGGAGGGATGATGTAAAAAACGGTTGTTAAGTCTGCCGATAAAGAAGCGCATAGCCGCAAGGCTATGCGCTTCTTTTTGTGTGCCAAATGCGCTTGTGCTTGATGATAGCGTGTTAAGCACCGGCTATAGATAAAAGTCGCATGTTAGACGAGAATAATCGACCGTGCGGCTGCCGTCGCTATTCTGCAAGAATATGGTACTCTCTATAGGGATGGCAAAACCTCCTGCCTCAGAGGATGACGTCCAACCTGACGCCGAGGCAAGAGCAAATTCGCTGAGCACGCGAAGCTCGGGTTTGCCCTCTTTGGAAAATACGTGGCATAGTGTGGTGGTGACCAGATTATTTGAAGCGGCAAGCCGGCGGAGCGAATTGCAGTGTGCGGCAGGGGTGATGATTGACAAGCGTCCTGTAGGTTTGAGCATATCGGCACTGAGCCTAAAGAGTTGCTCAAGCGGCAGACTGTCGGCATGGCGAGCTGTGGCACGGTTAGTGTCAGGAGCCTTGAGTGATTCAGTGAAATAGGGTGGGTTGCTGACAATGAGGTCGTATCCTTCACAGGGTAAGTCCGTCAACTGCTGCAGCGAGAGATGTCGCGAGCTGAGCCGTTCTGACCATGGTGAAGCTGTAAAATTGACAGCAGCCTGAGCGGCGGCTTCTGCATTGATATCAATGGCAGTGATATTGGCACTGCGAAAGCGCTGGGCTAACATCAGAGCCACAACCCCGCTGCCCGTACCAACATCCAATATGCGTTTAGGCTCTGCTGCCTGACCGGCAAGCGGCACACTGCTCATAGCCCATGCACCGAGCAATACACCATCGGTGCCTACTTTCATGGCACAATGGCTATCGTCAACTGTGAACTGTTTGAAACGAAATGACATTAGGCGAGGCAGCAAAAAACAAATCAGCAAATCAGCAAACTATTGGCAGATAGCGGTAGGCTCCGAGGTGGGGTGGGCGTGATGGTGGTCGTGCTCAACGAAACTATGAATCGTCAGATACACGCCGGCTACTATAAACAATACCGCACACGAATAACGAAACCACTTCTCGAACTTGGTTACAGTGGATGTGAGTTTGGCTATACCCGTAGCGCTATATGAGAGCAGCAATGCCACTATCATCACCGGCAGGCCGGTTCCGAGACTGAATATCACAGGAAGAAGTGCGTTAAGCGGTGCAGGCTCCAAGACTGCAATGTCAATCATCGTAAGGAAATAAATAAGGCGATGCGGACAGAATGCTACGGCAAAAAATACTCCCATGAGCAGTGCCCAAAGCCAACTCAGACGGTCATCGTGAGAGTTGATGAAGCTAAAGAATCCATGGTCGTGATGGTGATGCAGATGTCCACTGATGAGCATAAAGATGCCGCAAAGCAGTATGAGTACAGCCATTGTGGGCTCGCCGTAGTGCTCGATGAAATGCTGTATTCCGTCAATGCGCGTACCCATAAGGAACGGTATGCTCAAAGCGCAGTAGCAAAGCGTCTTACCGATGACAAACATAGTTCCGCTGACCACTACTCTACGTTTGTTGTCAACCTGTTTGTCGATATAACCTATGGCAGCAATAGAGGTGAATAGCGTGCAGGGGTCGATGATGGTCATGAGTCCTAAGACGAAAGCGGAGAGTATAGGAATAGAAGTCATGGCAGTATTGCTAATGTTTTGTGTCAATCCTGACAATAAGCAGTCGGGCTGAGTTGCTATACGGACGATAAATGATTAAAAGTGCGCAAAATTACTAAAAATTTACGAAACATTAACATGATTCATTTTATTTTATTAACTTTGCGCAAAATTTAATTGCGCAAAAAAATAATTGCGCAGAATTTAGAGAAATATCTAGGTGCCGATTCCTATTTTCGATATTAAGTTGCCGGTTAGCACATTCCATGCCTTGCAAAAGGTGAGGGGCGGTGTCACGCGATTGCTGTTTGTGGCTCTTTGTATTGCGATGGCATCGTGTGGCGGAATAGAATCGTCGGCGAACCGGCTTGAGAAGCAGATAGCGCGTCAGGCTCAGACTGCTATCGGAATGACAGAGAAGGTCGTGGACTGCTTGCAAGCATCATCGGTTGACTCACTTCTCTCACTTACCACAGAGAATAGACAGGTGCTGTTTTTCGTGTTCAACGACCACCGAATGGTCTATTGGTCGCAGAATCGTCTGTCAGGAGCGCAGGTGCACCTGACAAGCTACGACCGCTGGTACTATCAGCTATTCGATAATGCTCATTGTATATGTCGCTGGACTCGGGCAGATGGCTATAACGTGCTGACGGTGTTGCCTATAAAATATAACTATGCCTTCGAGAATGAGCAGTTGCGCAATGTATATGTGATGCCCTTTGACTTGCCTGCCGACATAGACATCAGTCGAACCATGCGCAATGATGGTGTGGCTGTGAATGCTCCGGAAGGTAATTTCTTATTTTGCCTGTACAAGAGAGGTGCGCAACCGGCACGTGAGATCGACAAGTCGAAGTTGGGCGAGAGCTTCTCTTTCTGGAAGTTGACTCAGTCGGGTGAGTCGCACTTGGAGCGTAGCAGTGCGCTCTCGTCGATAAGTTGGTTTGTGCTACTCATGGTGCTATTGTGTCTGGTGCTTGTGGCATTGGGCATATATGGATTGTGGTATGCAAGGGGCTTTCACAATATGCGCCTTCGTACCAAACTAATGTATGTATTCACCGCCTTGCAACTCGTCAGTTTTATTTACGTCTTCTTTGTTTCCGCTTCTACTGTCCGTCAGCGCTACGAGCAGCGCCAGCGGGCTGATTTGCAGGCCAAAACACGCTATATTCAGAAGGCGCTGCAGGAGTCGTATTACTGGGCAGTACATCTCTCAGAGCGCAAGTCGAGCGACCTGAATGTCAATTTGCGCGACCTTAGTTATACCTACGAGACTGATATCCACGTGTATGACATGGCAG
>CAMHGK010000203.1 GCA_946184695.1 uncultured Bacteroidales bacterium
GCGGAACATGACTCGGCGTCCCTGCATGGCACGCTTGTTCTCCTCCTGCATCTTCTCAAGTGCTGCTTTCTGCTCGCCTGTAAGAATTTGTTTGACTTCGTAAATCATCTGCTCGAACAATACCCGACGATTGTCGGCCTGCGATGGCTCCCGACGCAGATTGGCATACTTAAGATGGATAGTATAAATGGTATCTATCTGCTGCTGCGTAAGCGTGAGATACTGCGCTAGCATGGCTGTCTGCTTTGCCGCCTCTTCCTGAGGCGTACGACGAGGTCGCTGCTCCTCTTGACCAAAGAGCAACGGCAACGAAAGCATCAGCGCAAGTACCAAAGATACTATATTTTTATATTTAGCCATCTGCAATTTATGCCGCAAACTCCGTGCCAAACTTCTCATTTACTATTTTGCCGTATCGTATTTTTTTTATAATTTTGCGGCTCATAGTAAAGCAACACCGTTTGAGTTTTGTTGAGCTAAAACGCGTATTTTTATGGATTTACTCGTTCTTCACTCGATCATGACAGGATGGCGACAGGAACAAAACTCTTGTAACGCACAGTTATAGAGTTCGATACATACGATTTCAATGAAGGCACAATGGTTCATAGCACGGCGCATGTATTACTCTGAGAATGAGAGCAAACGCATGGCGCGTCCCGCCATCAAGGTGGCACTTGCAGCTATAGCTGTAGGTGTGGCGGTGATGGTGGTGACCATATTCGTGGTCATCGGTTTCAAGCAGGAGGTCAGACAGAAAGTCGTTGGTTTTGGCTCGCACCTGCAGATTGTCAACTTCGACAGCAACAATACCCATAACCTGCGCCCTATTCATATCAGCGACTCGCTGCTCAACGTGCTCAATGGAATCGAGGGTGTGAGTTCAGCCGAGCCATTCGTCACCAAACCCGGAATAATAAAAACCTCGGATGCCTTTCAGGCAGTGGTGCTGAAGGGTCACACCCTACCCCGCGACAACCACCACGACTTTTGGGATTTCTTTGCCACAAATATCGTCAGTGGCCGACTGCCGTCGAAATCGCGCGAGGTGTTGATATCAAAGAGCACTGCCCGTCAATTAGGGTTAGGCGTTGACTCGTCGCTGCTCTGCTATTTCATCCAAGACCGCGTACAAGTGCGTAAATATACCATTGCCGGACTTTATGACACAGGACTCAAAGAAGCCGACGACCTGTTTATCATAGGCGACCTGAACGATGCCCAACGACTTCAGCAATGGGACTCGACAGAGGTATCGGGCATCGACATCATAATCAGCGACTTCGACAGGATAGAAGAAGTTTATGACAGAGTGTATATGAGAGTGGCCAACCGCTTCGACGATGCCGACAATGCATACTACGTACAGAATATCATTGACCAGAACCCTGCCATCTTCTCATGGTTAGAGCTGCTCAACACAAACGTGGCAGTCATAATTCTTCTTATGCTATCCGTGGCCGGATTCAACATAATATCAGGTCTGATAATTCTCATACTGAGCAGCATAGAACTAATCGGCGTAATGAAGGCACTTGGTGCAGCGGATCGTTTTCTGAGACAGATATTCCTCCTTGAAGCATCACTGCTGATAGGCGAAGGAGTGCTCATTGGCAACGCCATCGGACTGACGCTGTGCGTCATGCAGTACTACTTGCACATTATACCATTAGACCCTGTGTCTTACTACGTGAGCTATGTACCAATAAGCTTTCAGTGGGGCTGGTGGTTGCTGCTCAACATAGGCACTATCGGTGTCTCGCTGCTCATATTGATTGCACCGTCGCGACTGATAACACGCATATCGCCTGCACAGATTATGCGCTACGAATAGCCGCCAACTGTCATAGAAGCAAATTAGAACGACTCTAACTACAGCTCTGCCATGCAACTGCTTACTCCTGTCAATATACCAAAACCTACTGCCCTGATAAACCATCGGGAGAAGATTCTGTGCATGGGTTCGTGCTTCGCCGAGAACATAGCCAAGCGGCTTACAGAAAGCGGATTTCAGGTAAGTTGCAATCCATGGGGTACGATGTATAACCCCGCCTCAATATACAACTGCCTAAGCGAGTCCATCACTGATGTATGCCCAACGGAACCGCCTATCGTCGAGTATCAGGGACTCTGGCATTCGCTATGGCACCATGGCGACTTCTCGCAGAAAGACAGAAATTCATGTCAGAAGATGCTGACCAACACAAAGATTGCATGTCGGAAAGCATTTGATGAATCAGATATCATCATATTTACTCTTGGCACTGCGTGGGTATATCTATGGGAGAATGAGATTATCGTTGCCAACTGCCATAAGCTGCCCGCCGATCGGTTCAAACGCGTGCGGCTCTCTGTAGAGCAAGTGAGCAGCTACCTCAAGCGTCTTGTTGATATAGCAGGCCCTGACCGTCACGTTATCTTCACCGTTTCGCCCATTCGGCATCTGAAAGACGGTCTGCACGAGAACCAGTTGAGCAAAGCCACTCTGCTGCTTGCCATTGAACAGCTCAGGCAGCAGCTCGGTTCGCTGTTCGATAAGGTTGACTATTTCCCGAGTTATGAGATTCTACTTGACGAGTTGCGCGACTATCGCTTTTATGACTCCGACATGCTCCACCCGTCTGAGACAGCTGTAGAATATATTTGGCAGCGTTTTGCCGACACCTACTTCAGCACTGATACCAAAGCCGACATTCAGCGTATAGCCAACTACTATCGGAGTCTCCACCATCGTCCGCTCCACCCCGAAACCGACGAGTACCGACGTTTCCGCGAGCAGCTTGAGAGCACCTATTCAAAACTCGCAGCCGACTTCCCGTGGCTCGCTTCGCCTGATGATGGCACTATGCTAACAGCAAATTAGTTTTGCCACCTGACAATTATTTACTACCTTTGCAACGCTTTTCTGCCAACATTAAAACATGCATCATTAGAACATGCAACAT
>CAMHGK010000204.1 GCA_946184695.1 uncultured Bacteroidales bacterium
TTATTATGGCAGCACTTATCTCTGCAGGCTCCGAGGCTTGCAACAGACAGAAAGCCTTTGACATCGATTACGATGGCAAGCAAGAGCTATTCACCACCCTTACTCACGGCAAGGCGCCTAAGAAAGCAGCGAAGGGCGGCACCGTCACGGTCTGCTTCGAGGGCATTGCCTCCGACACTCGCTATGAGTTCTACTTAGACGGTGAACGGCTCAATACTCATTACGACCACGAGCACGGGTATATCATTAGTTTTCTCATGCCCGACCATGATGTGAAACTCAGCTACACCAAACAGAACCTCATGGAAGTGGATGAGAACAAAGAGCAAGGAGCAAATAGCAACGATGAGGCACAGATGTACACCATCGACTTCTCGGGGCAAGACTATGCCTATCTCAACGAGCCCTACGACCGAAAGAAAGAGCCTAAGCGCGTACGCACTGAATATCACGCAGGCGAGCAGGTAGTGCTCTATTACCCTATGATAGCCACCGACACTGACTACACCTTTATTCTCGACGGCACGCAGATCCGACCGGATTTCGAGAGAAGTACAGGCTTCATCATCCGCTTCACCATGCCCGACCACGATGTAAAGCTGCAGTGTATCGAGCGCAACACCATGCTGCCCGACGGCCCAGTGATAATAAGATAAAAAGGCACACATTCGAAATACCGGAATCACACAATCCCACGATGCCGGAATGTCGGAATCCCGTGATCCCGAAATATCGAAAAAAAATTTAATTAACATCATATTTTATTAACTTAACAAACAACATTGAGTATGAAAAAGTTTTACTTTTTTCTTGCTGCCACCTTGTTGGCAACAACTGCATTTGCAACCGACTATGATATCCGCATAGCCGGTGTGCAGGTTACCTCTGAAAACAAGAACTCTCTTGTGGAGGAGATACAGAAAAAAGGGTTGAGTGTTAGCGGCAACATCACTTTTGCCGAAGAAAGCAACGCTCTGATATTAGAAGACCTCGTGCTTTCTAATAGTATTGACAATTCTGTTGCTGGAATCGACCTCGATTTCTCATCCATTACTATCATTCTCAAAGGAACCAACTTAATTCATGGTGCTGGTATAGCATTGAAACTGAAAGATGCAAATACGATTATCACCGGCAGTGGAAAACTAAATCTTATCTCTTCTGAAGCTGCTCCCGTTGAGATGGAGAGAAGTTCGCTTCATATCCTAAATTCGTCGCTCGAAGTAACTTCAGACCAATCAGCTATCAAATGCAAAGATGGTGCTGACATGGCTCAAAACAGCTTACAGATAATCAACTCTGATGTTAAAATACTATACTCTCACCCGGCAGGTAAAAACGGCTATGCCGTAGAAGGTGTTGACAAAGTGGACATCATGTTTTCTGACATCGACATTCAGCCTGTATCAGGGTCGGACGACCTAAACATGGCATTATATGTTAATCAGATGAACGTGGTAGCCGCCAAGCTCACAAACGACAATGCTCATCTATATGCTTTTGACGCACAAAAGAAGAACTACTACTATAGTGGTATAGCTGCTAAAGTGGTTACATTCAGTCGCGTGAAAGATGACGAGAACGCAAGTGTAGCTGTGAACGGTGAAGTTGCTACTTCAGGCAACTATCAGTTCAGCAATCTCAAATCAGGTAAGGCTACGTTTGTGAAAGTAGAAGGTATTGTGAATGTAGATACTTTGGTTCTGGACAATGCTGACATCTCTACTACACCCGGTACGGCAGGCATTATCGTCTTCAATCCGTTCTGCGTCATCAAGCTCATCGGTCAGAATAGCATCTCCACCAACGGAGCTGCCGGTATAGCAGCTGCATTAGGTACCACAATCTGCGGCGACGGTTCACTCCGCATAACTTCCAACTACGCTGATGCTATCAGTATCGACCAAAATGGACTCTTAATAAAAGAAGAGGCTAAGATAGAGGCTTTCGGTTATTATGGTCTGAGAGTGAAGACTGAGAGCAATGACCCTGATGTGCTTCGTATATACGACTACGCCGATGCTCTGTTCTCGGGCGATGATGCTGCGATTAAGCTTAATAGTACCAACGAGAACGGAGGACTTAAATTAGGTTCAGGAGTTAAGTTGGCTTATCCGTATAACCCCGACGAACTGTCATGGGCTACGGTTGTGCGCTATGCAACACCCGAACCGATGGATATCCCGTTCACTATTGCCGGACGCGAAGTTAACTCGTTCAATTATCAAAATCTGCATGAAGCAATTGGAGCAAACGGAGTGGATGAGGGCTATTTTAATATTGAGTACTTCCCTGAAACCAAAGAGTTGGTATTCAATAATATCTCTTTCTCCGCCTCAACTATTGAGTATGGAGCAGGTGAACCTTTCCTCCGTGTTACAGGCGACTTGAATATAGCAGTAAGAGGTGGCAACATCATCAACAACTTAGGTTGGGCGAAGACCGACTTCTTACATCTGCAAAACGGCAATGTAACCATCTCGGGTCAGTACGCAGAACCGACAATCTATGTTTATGGTTCCGAAGGTAGTTATGACGACTCTTTTGCAGTACTTGAGACGGGTACAACATTGTCATTCGAGTCGAATCTTGACCTTACTGCCGCTCAGTTTAAGAAAGGTGTTCATGGCGTTAGTGCCAATACAAACGCCACCGTCAAGTTCAACTATACCGATGTTGCTATTGCAGCAGAGCAAGAGGTATATAGCAACATCGCTCAAATGGAGTTTGACCACGCTCGCATCAGTTATCCTCAGGAGGCTGCCTTCTCGGCAGAGCTTCGCGGTGTGGCTGCAAACGGGCTGTTGGTTGCCAACGACCAAGTTACAGTTGAAAGCTATTTGGAAGATGCTTTAGAGGATATTTCAGGCACCCGTGAAGGCGTGCGCAAAGAGTTGCGCGACGGTGC
>CAMHGK010000205.1 GCA_946184695.1 uncultured Bacteroidales bacterium
CTTCGACAGACACATTGGAACCGTGGTATAGCTTCATCACCTGAGTCCTCCTCCGTTATTGGCGCAAACCTGTGCCATCGTTTCTACCGTGTCAGCGAAAGATTGCGTGTGCAAAACGGCATAGTGCTGATGCAAATGTTCCAGCCCTTTGTAGCGTTTCATGTAAGCATAAGCTTGGCGAGTCTCCACACCAAAACGGCTTGCAAACTCACTAATGAGTGCAACCGTAAAACCGATCATATTTCGTTCTTCTCGTGCCATGTGCAAACATCTTTGCAACTTTCTTATCCCTAAAGGGAACGATTAATTGCAACTTTTGGCTGCAAAGTTACTGCTTTTTATTGATATGTGCAAGAGTTTGCATGCTTTCCTATCATTTCATACTACTACCTAACTGCCGGAAGAAATATACGGCATAGCGGACGATTTAGTTGCGGCGGGTAGTAATCGTGTGGTTCACTCCGGGAATGACATGCAGCGTTGCACGCTCTCCGTATGTCTCCAGATATTTCTCGCTGCACCAAAGTGGCACGATATTGTCTTTGTCGCCATGCAGCAGCAAAATCGGTCCTTTGTACGCAGCAGCGGTGCCGAAGATGTCCAGTTGCTGTGTGGTGAGCAGATATTCCCTGCCTAATTTCATAAATCCCCAGCAGCGGATATTCTCCGGCGGATTGTTCGGCTCAATGGAAGAAAGAGGCTTGTGATTCTCTCTTTGCCGGATTGTATTCTTAGCCCTAAAGGGCACGATTATTACGGCTCAATGGAAGAAAGGGAACAGTGGTTGCAAATCTCTTCTGCCATTTGGTTCATGGCTAAGCAGTCGGCACGGGTAACATGGCGTTTGTCGGCATCGTAGTCCCACGGGGAGAGGATGAGTACGCGACCGGCGGCTACGGCGTCGAAAAGACCGTCTTGCGGTTTGTAGTAATCGCGGAAGCCGTTGTCCGCGATATAGATGAACGGATGTTCCTTCTTCAGTAGTACCTCCATCACCTGTTTCTCCTGCGGCGAGATGAAGGGCGAGACCATCACCGTGCCCCTTCGGGCAGCTACCACACAGCCGTTCATGTAATCGCGGAGCGTCTGCGGCTCGCCGTGTTCTGCCGGCTCCACCATCATCCGCCGCACATGGACGGGCGCATACCGCTCCGCCTGCAGCAGAGCTATGTTCCCCACGCCGCTATACGTGCGCCCGGCGAGCTCTATGCCCGTCTGCACGCGGAAGAAACCCGGCATGAGACGCTTGGTGGCGAGCCGCTGCGGGTTCATGTCTATGTAGCGGAGCGTGGCAGGCAGTTGCCGCCGCTGCCCCATCGGTCGGATAAAAGGCATCTCGGTGAAGATGGGCGGCAGGGCATCGTAGATTTCTGCGCCTATCTCTTCGCGGAGCGTTTTGGCTCTTTCTTGGTAGTTTGCCCGAATTGAATTTGGGGCAAAGGAAGAAAGACGCCCTGCCTTCTTGACCTCCTGCCAAAAACCGCGGACGGCGGCTCTTATGCCACGCGGCATTGTTTGCCGCACATACCACACTGCATGCAGATGGTCCGGCATAAGACAGTAATGCAGAATTTGGATTTCGGGATAAAACGAAGATAACTGTTTTTGAATATCTAACACTGCCAATCCTAATAATTTCGCTTCCACCCTCGCTTGGGTGGCATCGCCATCAGGTATCACGAGCGTGCCGAGAAGCGGCTCGCGCGATGGTATTGTCAGCGTGATATGGTATAGTCCGGCACCCTTCCATGCCCCGCCCGGCTCCTGCCATTGCCATTTGTCATGCTCGTTGGTCATTCAGTTGCTATTATTTTTTTTTTGAACGCAGTGTTCAAAAACTGGACGTTAGTTGTTCTTAGTGATACTTAGTGGTTCTTAGTGGTTATCGGGGGCATTACGTGGGCATATGGGAACAATACCCTATACCCTACTCACTCCACGTTCAGATACATATCCTTCAGATTGAGGATTATGCGGTCAAACTGCCGAAGGAAATCCATTCCCATACGGCCGTCGTGCTGATGCATGTACTCGCCGGATGACGGATAGAGATACACCTCCTCCATGCTTACAGGCCGGTTATCAACCATAAAAGATGCATCGGGCAGGAGCAACACTTCCATGTTGTGAATCTGTCCATAGGAGAGAGTGGAAATCGTGTCTTTCTGCGCCGTGCGGTCGGTTTCGGCGGCGAACTTATGATAATAACCGCTGTATAGTTCTGCGGTTGAGCAGCCTGTGTCCAGATGGAAGGTCAGGGGAACGGAATCTTTCTTGGCTCTCAGTAGCAGGCTTCCGTCAATGAGCAGATTCGGCTTTGTGTCTTGCGGCATAGGAGTAGGATGTGCAGGAAAGACCAGTTGCTGCTTGTCCATACGCAGCTGTGTCTCCGGAAAGGCCGCTATAATATCCATTCCGAGGATGGCGTCCACACCGGTCACCAGCGTGTCGATTGCGTCCGACAGTCCCACATACGCAACAAGATTACGGCAGGTGATTCCGCCTATTTGCAGGCTGTCTATCCATGCCCGCAGACCTTTTTGCGACCCATTGACAGTGACGGTGTCCGGCAGGATGGTAAGCCCCATTTCGCGAGCGGTCTTTTCGAACAGGAAAGTGGCTCCTGCTCCCGTATCAAAGATAAACGGATATTCCTTCCCGTGTACCAAGACAGGGATGGTCATGAGGTTCCCTTTATAGGCTTTCTTTCCGCCGCGCATCCATTCTTCGCGTTTGGTAACTTGTGGTGTAATAAGACGGAAAGGCACCGTTATGTCGTGATTCGGGCGCGAGACGGACAAAGGAGCATAGTTGCGCAAAACGGCATAGTGTTTCTG
>CAMHGK010000206.1 GCA_946184695.1 uncultured Bacteroidales bacterium
GGTATAGACGTATTTGGGCTGCACGCTGAGTTTTGTATATAGGTAGCACGAGCCCAAGGTGTCAATGACTACGGTATCGCCTACGGCACTGATGACATGCTTCTGCTTATACAGAGGCTCCTCCGACAGCAGTTCAGCCTCGTCCACCGCAATAGTGTCGAATCGTTCGCTCTCGACCGACAGCGCCTGAACGTTCCATGTTGTGATGCGCGCAAGCGTGTCAGCGAAAAAAGCAGTATCCACATAGGTTGTGGTAGCCTGCAGCAGTGTGTCGGGCAGCAAGAAGCCCTGTTCTGAGCATACCATTGTGTCGCGCTCGGCGGTCTCGATACGTAACTCTTTGTCGCTCTCAACTACATGCAGCTGCACATGCCTTACACATTGCCCGATGAGTTTGGTAAATACGGTGGTATCTCTGATGCTGCTCACCCGTGCTCCTTGATAGTTGTAAGGAAGCATGCCGGCATGCACGCTAACGGTGTCGTATTCGAGTACAGGCTCGGAGAACGTCGCGTGGTAGGTCACCACATGCATCAGTTCGAGGTACTCGCCTGAGTAAAGCGTGTCGCGTATGTCACCGTTTTGCCATAGCTCGCTGCCACCGATAACAAGCGGGAGTCCGCGGCAAACGACAGTGTCGCGTTCTTCCTCGGTCACGGTATAGACCGGACGGAGATGCAGAAAGGTAGTAACGTCACACTCACCTTCTCTATGAGAGGTGAACTCATAGTCGCCATATTGATACAGACGAGTCATACCGTATAGGTAAGGCAGCTTTGTGGGCAACACATTGACTGTCCGGTGCACAACCGCACCATCTGCTATATTGAGGTTGATAAGGC
Organism: uncultured Bacteroidales bacterium; assembly: GCA_946184695.1. GTDB lineage: Bacteria > Bacteroidota > Bacteroidia > Bacteroidales > Paludibacteraceae > Colicola. The sequence continues at coordinate 843 of CAMHGK010000206.1, forward strand.
GTGCGTAGAGAGTGTCGGTCTTGAATGTGGCACCGCAAATGGTATCATGAAAGAGCGTAGTCTCATACAGCGTGGTATCGGGCAACACAAAACCCTTGCCTGCACAGATGACGGTATCCACCTGCTGCTCATAAAGCCGGTAGTACGGACGATAATACAAATTTGCCAAATATCGCGATTCAGGTTTCTTCAAATGTATATAAATAGGTTCCTTTTCTTCGTAAGCCCTTTTGAGCAAGTCAAGAGGGAAGAAGTAGGGATGGATCGAGTCGGTAAAGACGTGGGTATCCATTGTATCTCCCATACACGAGCCGTAAGTCAGATAGAGCTCCACCTGCTCCGACATATCCTTCTGGTTGCGATAGCGAAGGTAGCTCGGTCGCGAGAAGTCATGCTTGACATCAAAGCGATATACCACGCAAGTGTCAGCAAAGGCTATATTGCCATAGTCGTTGAGACTCAAGATACCATCGTCACAAGCCGAGTGAGCACCTTCAGCTCCCGCAAAGCAGACCACACGTCCCTCAAAATCTGAGAAATCAAGCGGCTGACCGAGCGAGTCGATACCCACGGGCTGCATGTGAAAACGCACATCAACATGCTCAAACATCGAGCCGGCTGTTCCCATCAGGAGCTGTATCTCTTCTGCAGAGAGGTAGTACGACCCGTAAGGGTTGACGCGCTTTACAAACGAAGCAGAGTCAAACGAGCAGAACGGATATGCCTCTACCCTGATGGTATCACTACCAAACCAATAAACAAGTAACCCTTCGGAAAAACTCTTGAAAGGCGTGCGAAACCACATCGGCGATGAGATTACGGTATCGATACTCGACGTTATCTTAACACCGCGCTCACATTCGCAGAAATACGGAGGCAACTCATTGCAGTACATCATTGCCTCGCAGGTCTGCGGATTGCGACAATCATACTCATCTTCTTGCAGTTGAGCACATATATCAATCACTCCCGACACCATTGCCACAAGCAACAATGTCAGCCTGACAAAATATACCTTACAAGACTTCACCTTAATATATATGTATCATAAGCCGTTCTATACATACAATATAAATCGCTTATAATAACCAATTTATCAACATTCTTTCTTTGAGCACACTATCCCCTAATGAGGTAACTGCATCACACACAACCTGCTACAAAAATATGGGAAGAACTTTCACCCCTCCATAAGCAGCAGATTACTAATGCGTTATACAGTGCATTACTTCTAACATTTCTTAGAATAGCGACATAGTCACACTATTCACGCTGCAAAAGTAATATTATTTTTTTTAACTACAAAATATAAGAGCCGCAAAATAGATAATTTTTTCTTAAAAAATAGGAATTTGAGGGATTATAGTATCATTTTTAAGTATTTTTTTTTGGGGGGGTACTGACAAAAGGATGTCCATATCATGACAAGAGACGCTTTATAAAGCGTCTCTACAAGTGGCGGATTACATTTGCAGGTGGTTGTATTGGCAGGGGGTTATATTGGCAGGGGGTTATATTGGCAGGGGGTTATATTGGCAGGGGGTTATATTGGCAGGTAGTTATATTGGCAGGGGGTTATATTGGCAGGGGGTTATATTGGCAGGTGTAGTCATTGTTAACCGATACGTGTAGAGACGGTATATATACCGTCTCTCATAATTAGTCTCTCATAATATAGACCGTCTCTCATAATTTATATAGTCTCTCATAATATATACCGTCTCTCATAATATATACCGTCTCTCATAATTTATATAGTCTCTCATAAGGACCCCCGGCCTCCTTTATCTTTGAACAACGGATTATACGGATAACACGGATGCTTTTTTGATTGCCTTCACCCCCGCCCCTTAGAGAGTGTGTCAAAAATCGAAGTTGATTTTTTTATAAGTCCACAAATACCCAAAATTATCCAAAAATTATTTATATAGATCAACAATTAAAGAAAATTATCAACAATTATTGATATAAAGGGGGTGTGCCAATA
>CAMHGK010000207.1 GCA_946184695.1 uncultured Bacteroidales bacterium
AACAAGAGAGACGCCGTATAACGACGTCTCTACAAGTGGCGGTTTATCAATACATCATTTCTATTTACAATTTATTCATTTACCATTTACAGATTTATTTTCCCATTGTGAAGACTGTTCCATTTACACGCAAACCCCAATGGCAAAATTATTAAAATAGTCAAATCAATGGTAAATCGTAAAATTGTAAATTCATCAATAGCGTAGCGCATCATTTCACCTGTTTGCCTTGGGCATCGAAGGTTCTGCCCTCCGGGGTGAGGATGTAGAGGTTGCCGTTTATGAGGACTTTGCGCGGACTATCGACTTTCGACTCCCGATCTTCGACTTCCTCGACGCCTGCCTGAGCTTTATTTGGAGTGATTGTGATAGAGCTGATAGTAGCGCCTACGACCGGTTCCTCATCCGTTGCAACGGCAGCGATGCGAGCCGGAGCGGGAGAGGCGGAGTTGTCGAGTTGCAGATAGAGTACCACGTGAACGGTGGCGGGAGTGTCGTAAAGGATAACTATCTCACCCGTCTCCCCTTTGGTAACGGTAACGACGGGCTGGTCACCCATTTTCAGTTTGAGTGTATAGCCGGATGACACCGAGCCTTCGATGGTTATTATCCCTTGCCCTGCGGGAATGTCGAATGTGATTGAGCCGGGCAGACTCTCTCTCCATTCTGTTGAGCCAGGGAAGAGGGTCTGAACAGCATTTTCCACCTGTTCGTCTGTCAGTGTTGAAGAGAGTTCTATCTGCCCTGTCTCTTCGTTATATCTGTCTTGTGCGGATGAACTGAAGATGACCGCCTCGTTGCCTTCGGGGTCGGTTAAGGTGAAGTCAATGGTCGTCTCTTCGTCGTCTGGAACGGGAATGACAACTTTTCCTATCTCCACAAACGCGGCTACAGAGCCGTCGGCATTGTAGAATCCGCTCTTCTGCTTGAAGGTGACGCCTGCTGTAAGAATGCCTATACCTTCGCCGTTGTTGTCTTCCGCCATGACGAGGTTGTTAGCCTGAATGGCAAGTCCCTGACCGGAAGCTACCAGGTGCGCACCTGTTGCCACGCCTAATTCGTTAACTGCCACGCCAACACCGCCGTAAGCCGTTACGTAGCACTGGTAGAGCTTCAATGCTTCAGCTTTTATTGCCACTGTGTTACCGCCGATACGCGCCGCACCGTAAACGTCTTCCGAAGCCATTATCACCACCGGTGCATGCTCGGAATAGATACCTGCGTCGGCATTGCCGATAGCGTTGGAGCCGACAAGGACTATGGTTAATGTCTGGGGGTCGGTATAGCGGATGGCAGCGTCTATATCTTCTGCCTTTGCGCTCTTGATGCGGGCGGGAGCCAAGTTGATGCTTGTGCCGTTGACTATGGCGTTGGTCATTGTCAGCGTGTGGGTAATAGGGTCATAGACGATAGAGCCGTTGTCGCCGAAGACATCATCTTTGTTGCTGCCGGTAACCATAACGCCACCAACTGCCAAACCGGTAGTGGTTACATGTATGGTATAAGTCAGGATGGCAAAGTTGTAATCGTCGCTGCCTGTGAACTCGAAGGTTATCGTCTCGTCGCCCACGCCTAAAATGGTAACATTACCTGTCGCCTCATCCACCGATGCCACCTTGCTGTCCCAGGCAGTGTACCACTTGCTGTTTCTTTCGGTAAACTCGATGTTGTGAGGATTGATGACGTCGGGGCGCACAAAGGTCTCGCCGAGTTCGATATTAGCCTCAGTAAAGCTTAACGACAACTCGGGGTCTTGTTTCTGCTGAGCGGCTGCTTCCACCACAATCGTAAGGGTATATTCGCAGGTCATTCCGTCGGCTGAGGTGCTGAAGACATGAAGAACGGTTGTGCCCTCTGCCAAGCCATAAATCATACCGTCCTCGGTGACAGATGCTATGCGCTCGCTTTCAATCCTGATATTGCTTGTCGGGATTACACTGCCGGTAGCAACCAGCAGCATCGGTATAGATACAGACTCGCCTCGCTGTACTGTCAGCGAGGTGATTTCTGCGCCGTTGCTGAAGAACTTTCCTTCAGGACAAGTAGGAGTGACAGATGCCTCCTTGACAACGAGCGTATAAACGGCACGTGTTGTGGAATAGCTGTCGTTGCCGGCGAAAGATGCAACGATGCTTGTGGTACCTGCCGCCACCAATGTCACCTCGCCTGTGTAGGTATCTACTTTTGCGATGCGCTCGCTCATGGAGGAATAGGTTACGCTGCGCAGCACTTCGGGTATGTTGCAGGTAAGTGTAGGTTCGGTGAATTCCTCACCCAGAGTAGCCTCCGCCTGGCGGACAGTAGCACCTGACGCGTCAACGAAGGTCAGTGTCGGGTTGACAGGTGTCTCGGCTTCAACAATGAGTTTGTAAGAAATGGTAACGGACTCCCAGTTGCTGTCTCCTGCCCAAGTGGCGGTAATGGTTGTTTCGCCGACCTGGTTTGTCAGCGTCACTGTATTGCTGCGACCGATTGTGGCAACATCCGTATTGGAGGACGTGAACGTCATTTGCGTCGGGTCGATGGTTACCTCCCGGAACTCGGGATATGTCGAAGCGTTTTTGATGGCTTTGGTAATGACTTGTGCGGTTGGCGCACTGAATCCCGCATTCTGCACTACTCTGTACTCGGTAATAGCCGTGTTGCCGTCAACAAATTGGGCTACAGGTGTACCTTTGACAACCGTGTAATTGATTATGTGGTTGGTAGAACAGGTACTTACCGAGCCATCTTCACCTGCTGC
>CAMHGK010000208.1 GCA_946184695.1 uncultured Bacteroidales bacterium
AGGTCTTGGTGCCTGAGCTTTTCGTGTACCATCCGTATAACGTATATCCCGCCGCAGGAAGGGCGGTAAAGGTGAAGTTCTGGTTAGTCGTTACGGAGTGTTGCGACGCTACCGTCACTTCCCCTGAGTTGCCGTATTGGTATTTGAAAGTACCGTTTTCAGAGGTGAGCAGTGTGCATGTATAGGTAGGATTGACTGCAAATATGGCATAGATATTATTGGCGGTAGGATTGCCGGAACTTGTACTCGATGCCGAGGTGCTATAGGCGTATTTGGCAGCAGTGGATTTGGAGTCCGTGCCGCTACTATTGGACGACCATTTCACAAAGTGGTATCCTGATGCCGGCTGCGCATGGACATAATAGGTGCGGCTGTCCGTCTCATCGTCCACTCCGTCGTCACAATTCCATGTGGCGGACATATTGTTCTGCCAATCGCCGTCTTCCGGAACATAGTCGCCATCAGTGGTCATATACACTTTGCCCTGTCCTGTCGGCGTAGCTGTTACAGACACGCGGGCATAATGAGTATCATGACCTGCCATTGCAGGAATAGCACCACATACAACCAACAGCGCTACAATCAGAGCTCTGATTGCAAACAAACCTTCATTTGCTTTCATCTTTTCCATACCTATTTGTGTATCTTACAACACGACAAAGCGGCATCTGACATACCTGTCAGACACCGTTTGTCGCGTTGCGAATTACTCTTTATACCACCATTTATAGCATCTTCGCCATAAACGGGAGGGGATAAAACTAAATATTTGATTAAATGTATGTTGCATATAAAATTGCACTACATTCAATATCTATTATCCACCAAGCAGCACTGTCTCGCTTTTTTCCATTTTCAAAAGCAGCAGGGTGCAAACTATATGGGAGAATTCTTACCTATTTCAGCTGCAAATATCAGCGTCTATCCCAATTAGTCATACTTGTCATACCCCATATTTACTTTTGCAATTTTGAGAGCAAAGGTACGGATTTTTTCTAACATTTACAAGAAAAATTTACAGTTTAATTTCAAAATGCGGCATTTTCTTGAGATTTGGAAATTTTGATATCATATCAGCGGAGACGCCGATTCAGGAAGATATCTATGACATCACAACTGGCAGCATGACCGCCAAACCATTGATTTGCATATTGCTATTTTTATTTCAAGAATACATATTACTCGGCGTGCAGGTTATTTTTATCTTTGAATACCGGTTCACAAGTTGTCATTATTGCTTAGATATAAAAATCTGTTCGGGATAGAGATTAGAATATGCAACAACGTTTGGAGTGGTAAAAATATTGTTGTACCTTTGCATTTGCAATAAACTGATATTCTTATGTATTTTCAAATCATACAGCCGACGGATGCTCTGAGGCAATATGTGTATCGCTATGTGTTCGTGCGTGCGGAGGGTTCGACTGATACGATGCAGCCGCCGGAGGACGACCCGCGTTTTGTTAATGGCAAGCACGTGCAGCCGCTGCTGCCTAACTATGGCAGTCTGATTTTTGTGCGCAATGCCGTGATAGAGATAGGCGGCAAGACTTGCGATGGGCTGATACTGCTCGGTGCCAACCAAACGACGCTTGGTCTGAAGACTGTCAGCGGCTGGTTTGAGGGTATGATGGTGGACTTCGAGCCCGGGGCGATGCACGCGCTGTTGGGAGTGGATATGCAACGACTTGCAGGGCAAGTGCTGACTGCCGATGAGTATGCCGACGAGGGTCTCAGGAACTGCGACCGTATCTTTAAGAACACCCTGAAGGCGGAGGATATCGCACCGCTGTTGGATGCGTTTTTTCTGGGACGCCTGCCTCATACGGAAGACCTGAACTACAGGCGTATATGTGATGTGGTGAGCGTGTGCGATGAGGCGAGAGGTGCTGTCACGGCGGCTCAGATGGCGAGTGCGGCTTGTCTTGGTGAGCGGCAGTTTCTGAGGGTGTTCCGCCGGTATGTGGGTATTCCGCCTAAGCAGTTTCTGAGGCTTCGACGTTTTCATAGGACGATACAGGATATGCAGCAGCAGGCGGATAGCGGCGAGACAATCGATTTGCTGGGCACAGTGCTGCGTCATGGCTATTACGACCTGAGCCATGCGGCGTTGGAGTTTCAGCAGATGGGCTGCGTCTCGCCGGGGCAGTTCCGTATGCTTGGGATTCCGCTGACGGGTGATTTCTCGGTGTTTTTCGGGTGAGAAAGTCAAATGTCCGATTTTTCATATTGCAGGTGAGCGAGGAGCTGTAATTTTGCAGCGGAATTGGGAAGGGGCATATAGCCTTTCCAAAGGTATAATTCTAAAAACTCATGCGTTATGAAAAAGTTGTTACTTTGTATTGCTATTCTAATAATAAGTATTGGTGCTTTTGCTGAGACTATTACGGGTAAGGTTACGAACCGGCAGGGTGAGGCAATGCCGTTTGTTACCGTGTCGGTGCTCAGTCTGGACTCGACGCTTGTGACAGGTGCGATAACCGATGAACAAGGGAGATATAGTGTGGAAGTCAAAAGCAGTCAGTCGAAAGTTGAAAATCAAAAGTCGAAAGACGTGAAACCAAAGGCACAAGACGCGAGCCAAAAGATGCAAGACCAAAGCGGTTATATCCTTCAGGCATCGTTTGTGGGCTATAAGACAGCTTGGGGCGGACCGGATTATGTGCTGGAGGAAGAGACCGAGCAGTTGGCGGAAGTGGAGGTGAAAGCCAAACGGCCGCTGAT
>CAMHGK010000209.1 GCA_946184695.1 uncultured Bacteroidales bacterium
TGAATTCTAATTCCAAAATTTTAGCGCTATGAAAAACAGAATATATATATTAGCAATAGCGTTGCTGGCAGCAATAGCCATTCAAGCTCGCGAGTTTGAGACAAGCGAAAGACTGTATTTCAACGGAACGCCAAGCAGTGCAACATGGTGGATGGATCACACTTCCGACAGTTCTGACCCTGAATACACACGTCTATGGGCATATTTCTTCAACGGTACAGAATATCAATGGATAGAAGCACAGAAATATAGTGCAACGGTGTTCTATGTAACTGCCACATCCACCAAAAACTGGAATGGTGTCATACTGACACGTCATCGCGGTTGGGTAAATAATCCTTCTTTCGATGCCAACTGTCTTAATCAGACTGGCGACATCAATCTCAATGCATCGTTAAGCAACTATATAGAGAACTTCTACTACGATGATGGCGGCACCAAGAACGGCGCCAACTGGTGGGTTATTGCTCCGGCTCCAACAGGCAATCCGGCATCTTGGTCATTACCATACGAAGACGAACAGATATGTACGAGTGCTGCCGGAACACAATATGTACTTGCACCCAAAAACTACGACTACGACAACTCCAAAAACCACGCATGGTACAAATATTCATCCGGGACATGGACACTGCTTGACGGAATAGAATATCGCTCATCTGAAGGTTTACAAGACTATAATGAGACGCTCGGGGCAGCCAACAGCGACACCTATTATTTTCTGCAAGCCGGAAAACCATCAGCATGCCGACTGATACGTTTGCGCCTCAACAAAGACTGTTCCGAGGGGGCAGAAGGGGCATGTAAGATAACCTCTTTTGTTAGTGTAGCAGCAGATGCCAATGTCACCGATAACACCTCAGCTATCAACGGTGTAGTAGCTTTCGACGACAAGAAAAACGCCGGCAAACTGCAAATCTGGAGTATAGGTATTGATACCGTAACCATCGAGAATGATGACATTAAAACACCACAGACATTCAAACTCTATGGTTTCGATGCTTCCACCACAAAAACTTACACTATTTATGCTAAGTTCTTAGATGGCACGAGCGACTGCGAGGCATCATGCACCGTCACTGTCACTCCGCCTCCTGTATCTCCTGTTACTCATTCCACCACAGGTACTAATCCCGGGACACACGACAACGACCTTGTGCGTTTCACAGAAGAGGATGTAACACTCACTCCGGACAACAAAACCTCGACCTACTTCCAATGGACCAATTCTGCTGACGACAGCAAGATAACAGGCACTTTCCCTGCCACCCGCATTCACACTTTTACGGCTCCTACGGAGCAGGAAGATATAGATTATGTATTCCTTGCTACTAACGACCCTCCCGAACCGGCAGGCAACCTCATCGTCAATGGCGACTTCGAACTGACTAACACAGCCTTCACCAGCAGTTACACCTATTGGGGTATTGACCAAACTGACTACTATAGCAGTCATCCCGGAGTATCAGGTGGTTATGCCATATCAAAAAACTCAAAGACTTTCGCAACCACATATAATGAAGTGAAAGCCCACAAAGGCGACTACTTCGGATTGTTCGACTCAAAAGCCACAACCAATGTTGAAGACCAAGCAGCATGGGTGGCTTCAACCAGTGATAACCCCAACCTGAAAGTTCAAGCGGGAGTAAGTTACCTTTTCTCATTCTGGGTTGCCAACATCAACAACTTTGGTGAGATGAACAATGGTGCACAACTTCAGTTCCAGATTAGCTACGATGGTGGAACGTCATACAACAATCTCGGTTCCACTATAGACCTGGGCAACTATAAGGACAACCGTTGGCACGGCATGTCATCTATCGCCACCCCTGTCACATCAAGTAGTAATGTGAAGATTCGAGTCATCAACCTCAAAGCAATAACACAAAACAGAGGTAATGACTTCGCACTTGACGACATACGTTTTGAAGCCATCACCGCCAACACTTCAAATATAGCCGGCTACGAGCTTTTCCCTGTCAAATACAAGAAATGCGTCATTAACTCAGCCACTTTCACTCAACGCCAACCTGCAAGTTGCGGTGCCACCACGGCAGAAGTCGATTACACCGTTAATTTCGTATATCCCCGCGGCGACTTGTACATATATGAAGGTTCTATACTACGCGACCACGTAACGGCAGCCACCATTGGTGATTGGAAAACAGTAACTTCCTACAGCGGCACTTTCCCCGTGCTTCAAGACTGTGACAATGCCGACCATACTCTGACTGTATATTTTGAGGACGCACTCGTAAAGACCAATGCTCCAACAACCTATTCCTACCATGCTTGGGCTGTACCTGTCGCCAGCATAGCATCTGATTCATGGTCTACTCCCACATGCGATGTCACCACCACTACACTCACCGCCAAAGTCAACTACACCAACCAGAACGGCACATTGTCAGCTGATGTGGACGGTATTTATAACACAGCCTCATACGGCAGTTGGGATGTCAACAGCAACGATGATAAACAAGTAACCATATCTATTAGCGGCATACCTGCCGATGGCAAGACGCACAAACTTCATGTAGCTTTCAACGGTTCACACGGCTGTACAATTGCCGAATACACAACATCAGCCGCTCCTTACATGCCAAATATCAAATCGGTGACGACAGAGGTGCTGCATGGCAACTACAGTTGCGGCGACCCGACCTATCAAGTGAAGGTGAAGGCTGAGTTCGAGAACGGACAAGGTCATAACATCATCT
>CAMHGK010000210.1 GCA_946184695.1 uncultured Bacteroidales bacterium
ACCCGATGGAGCAGCGTTATGACCTGCGTGCCGTCTCGTTCTGTCGCTACGGCTCGGGCTTCGTGACCAAGTCCTCGCCTGTCATCAGCGGTACTAAAGATACCCGTCCACCACGCGTCTTCGGCGAGCCTGAGCCGGTCAATGCCATCCTTGGCGTGGGTGAGAATCTCAAGCTTCGCTTCAACGAACCTATTGCAGGCAACTACCTCGACGAGGACAACAACTTCCAACTTGTAGGCTATACCAATGAGACGGGTATCACCACCAAAGCCTCTGTGCATTTCGACGGCACCCCCAACTCGTATGCCGCCACACAGGTCAGCCGCAGTCTTGAAGCACGCTCTTACTCTATCGACATGGTAGTTAAACCTACCTCGCCCGATGCCGAAGCCGTATTCTTCGAACATGGCTTCGACCGCACCGGAGTAGTGTTCGGCAAGACAGCCGACAATCGCCTGTATCTGCAGTTTGGCACTTACATGATATTCTCAAAACAGCTGCCCGATAAGATGCTCGACTTCACACGAGTGGTGCTCAGTTATAACTACCCGAACAACACCCTCCGTTTCTATGCCGGAACGGAAGACATAACTGATGATGCTGCTAACCCCGTACCCGATATCCCATACACTCTCAATGCTCCCCTTGTGTTCGGTCGCGGTATGGATGGCAACATGCTTGAGGTGCGTCTCTGGACCAAGCCGCTCACTCAAGAAGAGGTGGCTGCCACTAACATGCGTTACCTCACGGGCTTCGAGCAAGAGCTGGTGGCATACTATCAGATGAACGAGGCAGCAGGCAACACCGTCAGCGATAAGGCTACCGGTGCCACCCTGACCCTGCACGGAGCATCATGGAACCTGCCTAAAGGTATCTCGCTCGCTCTCAAGAACGGCGAGAGGGTTGCACTCGACAAGAACGTGCTCTCACGCTCTCAGGTTTATGATGCCACCTACATGCTCTGGTTCCGCAACACAAGCGCCACCGGCACTATCTTCACTGCAGGCGACAAGCGTTTCAGCTTCACTGACAGTAATCTACAGTGGTGGCTCAACGACAGCACCTCCTATCCGTTAGGTTCTATCGGTACCGACGAGTGGCACCACCTCGTGCTGGCTATCAACCATACCTACAACAACGTGGCTCTCTATGTCGATGGCAAGATGAAGGCTTCATACCCTGCCACGCAGATGACCGGCATGACAGGCGATATGTTCTTCGGCGGCGATGGCTTCGAGGGCAATATCGACGAGTTCATTGTCTTCGAACAAGCCCTGCCTAAGACGCTCATCGAAGACTATGGCAACCGCACACCCGCAGGCGATGAGATGGGACTCATGGCATATCTGCCATTCGAAGAACAGAAGCAGAACGCCAACGGCGTGCTCGAACTCGTCTTCTCCGTCAACGACCAACGCCAGTTCCGCGACGCCAACGGCAACGTGGTGAACAAAGAGGTGCCGCTGCTTGCCGAGTATCAGCCATACATAGCTGATCTCAGCGCCCACGCCGACAAAGCCATCTTCGCCCCTGTGACCGGCTTCGGGCTGCTCACTAAGCTCAACTTCGACTGGGCTTTCAACCAAGACGAACTGCTCATCAACCTCAAGATGGCAGACCGCGAAATCAACAAGCAGACACTCTACATCACCGTGCGCGATGTGGAAGACCTCAACGGCAACCCTATGCCGTCGCCTGTGATGTGGACCGCCTACGTTGACCGCAATGCCCTCAAATGGGACTACCGACAAGTGGAGTTCAGTCATGAGTACAACAACACCTACTACGACATCAACCATCTCGACATCTCCTTCACCAACCTGAGCGGACGCCGCCATCAGTACTCCATCGAGTCGCTGCCGGCATGGCTCACCGTGGACGAGGCATCAGGCTCGGTTGACCCAACCGAATTTAAGCAGGTACGCTTCTACTTCGACTTCTCAATGCCAGTCGGCACATACACCGACCTCGTCTATCTCACCGACGAGAACGGACTCTCCGAGCCGCTCCGTGTCAACTATGAGGTGCAAGCTAAATGCCCATGGAACGAACCGTCGGCAACCGACTATCCGCTCAATATGTCGGTGTGCGGGCAGGTGCAACTCGACGGCGAGATACTCACCAACACCAACGACAAGGTCATTGCTCTCTGTCGCAACGAATGTGTAGGAATGGCTAATATCGACTTCGACAACATAACGAACCGCTCGCGCGTCTTCCTCACCGTCTATGGCAACGAGCAGATGAACAAGAAAGCCATCCGCTTCCTGCTCTGGCAAGCATCGACAGGCAAGGTGCTCACACTGACTCCTTCGGTTGACATCACCTTCGCCCATGGTGCTGTTTATGGTTGCGGTAACGAACAGCCGGTTATCTTCACTGCCGGCGGAGGCGAGGTGCAGAACATAACCCTGCAACCCGGCTGGAACTGGACCTCGTTCAATATAGGAGTCTATGCTAATCAGACCGGCGTCATCAACAACGTCATGACTGCTTCCCAACCGTGGACAGAGGGCGACCTCATCAAGAACCCGACCACACGCAACTTCTGCGTTTACAGCGACTCGCTCGGACAGTTCACCGGCTCGCTCTACCACTCCCGCTATGTCTATTCGCACATGTTCTACTCCGAGCAAGGCAACACTATCCGTGTCAGCGGAGACGCACTGCCGCAAGACTCGATGCACGTCAC
>CAMHGK010000211.1 GCA_946184695.1 uncultured Bacteroidales bacterium
GGAATATCAAAATGCCGGAATACCGAAATATCGGTATTCCGGCATTAGAAATTCCGCAATTGACCGGCTTATTACAGCCAGCGCACGAGGGCGAAGTCCATGCGGTGGGGGAGGTCAGGATGCTTGGGGAACATACGGAAGGCAAAGCGCAGTCCGCCGGCGTAGTTGAGCTGGTACTGCAGATGGAAGTACATGCGTGATCCTTCTGTACGTTCAAGCTTGAGTTCGCGAACCTCATAGAGTTTGTCGTTGTTGTGGGTGGAGGTGCGCACTGCTACGAGTTCTACGCCGATACCCTTGTCACCAAGCTCGTGTGTGTCGATGGCCACCGACAAGTCGTACTTGTCGCCTACCTGCGGGTTGCGGTTCATACCCTCCGGCATATTCACCTCTAATACCTCTATTTTGTCCCATCCTGCGGCGATCTTCTCTTTCCAAGCAACTATATCGCGAGCGCGTTTGAAGTTGTCAGCTTCGAGATAATGATGGCGTACGGCAAGTTTATGATAGAAGCGATCGAAATAGTCGTCCATCATACGCTTGGTGGTGAAACGCGGGGTTATCTTGGTAACGGAGTTCTTGATGGTCTGAATCCACTCAGGCGAGTAACCCTTGGAGTTCTTGGCGTAGTAGAGCGGGATAATCTCGTTTTCGAGCATAGTGTAGATGGTAGCGGCATCAAGTTGGTCCTGATGTGCTTGGTTCTCGTAGGTGCGCTTGTCGGTCAGAGCCCAGCCTGCGCCTTCTACGTAGCCTTCAAGCCACCAGCCGTCAAGCACTGAGAAGTTCAGGACGCCGTTCATCTGTGCCTTTTCACCCGATGTACCCGAAGCCTCAAGCGGACGGGTAGGAGTGTTGAGCCAGATGTCAACGCCTGAGATGAGGCGTTTGGCAAGACGCATGTCGTAGTTCTCGAGGAAGAGTATCTTACCGAGGAACTGGGGCATACGGCTTATCTCGATGATGCGTTTGATGAGTCCTTGTCCGGCGCCATCAGCGGGGTGAGCCTTGCCGGTGAAGAGGAACAGGACGGGGTAGTTGGGGTTGTTGACAAGTCGCTCTAAGCGCTCAAGGTCGGTGAACAAGAGGTGTGCACGCTTGTAGGTAGCAAAGCGGCGACCAAAGCCGATGATGAGCGACGAGGGGTTCATGTTATTGACTGCGCGCACGATGCGTGCGGGGTCGCCTTGGTTCTTCATCCAGTTGTCCTTGAACTGGTCGCGTATGAAGTCGATGAGCTTGCGTTTGAGCGACATACGCACCTCCCAGATTTTCTCGTCGGGCAGGTTGTTGTAGGGTGCCCACATGTCGGGGTTCGACTGGTCGCGCCACCAGCGTTTGGGGAAGGTCTCAAGGTAGAGTTTCTTCCATTCCGAGGCAGTCCAAGTAGGCATGTGAACGCCATTGGTGACGTAGCTTACATGGAGCTCATCGGGGAAATAGCCTTGCCATATGGGTGCAAACATCTTCTTCGATACCTCACCGTGGAGCCAGCTTACGCCGTTAGCCTCTTGGCAGGTGTTGAGTGCGAATACCGACATTGAGAAGCGCTGGTCGTCGCCATAGGTCTGGCGACCCATACCTATAAGTTGTCCCCATTCGATACCGAGCTGCTGGGGATACTCCGAGAGGTACTTATAGAGCAGACCCTCGTCGAAGTAGTCGTGACCTGCGGGAACGGGCGTATGGCAGGTATAGAGACCTGAGGCGCGAACCACCTCAAGAGCCTCGTTGAACGACAGTTTGTCGTTGCGTATCAGGTCGAGCAGACGCTGCAGACCCATCAGAGCGGCATGTCCCTCGTTGCAGTGATATACGTCTTTGCTGATGCCGAGTTTGTTGAGAGCGAGCACGCCGCCGATGCCGAGCATTATTTCCTGCTTCAGACGGTTCTCGTTGTCGCCACCATAGAGCTGGTGAGTGATAGAGCGGTCCCACTCGGAGTTGAGGTCGTTGTCGGTATCGAGCAGATAGAGGTTGATACGTCCTACAGCCACCTTCCACAGGTATGCATGCACCACCCTACCCGGGTATGGTACGTCGATTATCATCGGAGAACCGTCGGCCTCGAGCACTTGCTTGACAGGCAGGTTAGAGAAGTTCTGAGCCTCGTAGTTGGCTATCTGCTGTCCTTCGGGCGAGAGTGTTTGTGTGAAATAGCCATAGCGGTAGAGGAAACCTATAGCCGTCATATCGACGTTGCAGTCGGAAGCTTCCTTGAGGTAGTCACCGGCAAGGATACCCAGACCGCCGGAGTAAATCTTGAGCACATGCGACAGACCGTACTCCATCGAGAAATAGGCTATCGAGGGTCGTTTGGAGTCGCGGGGCTCGTCCATATAAGCACGAAAATCAGCATACGTACGGTCAAGCTGTGCAAGGAAGTCCTTGTCCTGACCGAGCTCCAAGAGCTTGTCGTAGCTGATGATATTGAGAAGCACTATGGGGTTCGACTGAGCACGGTGCCATGCCTCGTTGTCGATGTAGCGGAAGATATTCTTCGCGTCGGAGTTCCATACCCACCAAAGATTATAGGCTATCTCCTGCAGTTTACTAAGATTCTCAGGGAGATTCTGATGTACGTTGATGTCGCGCCAATTCGGCTGGTTGACTTGATTTACGGGAATTTGCATAATATCTTAGATTTATTGATTTCTTAGATTTACCTTTTTGAAAGCACA
>CAMHGK010000212.1 GCA_946184695.1 uncultured Bacteroidales bacterium
CCTAATGTCAATTATCAATTGTGAATTATGAATTATGAATTATGAATTATGAATTATGAATTACACATTATATCAGCTGATAGCCTTCTAACACCATCCTGATATATGGATATGGCACTTGCTTGTCCAGAGTTTCATAGAACTCCTTCGTAGATGTAAATTCCGGATGAGCGGCGCGTACCTTCAATATGCGGTCGGTCATATCTGCAGACACCAAACGGTTTAGAGCTATCTGCCCTTGTTTCACATATCGAGCCAAATGCGACAATATGGTATCGAGTGTCAGGCCACGCTTGTCTGCTATCTGCTCAGGTGTCAGACCTTCTGAATAAAGATTATAGGTCTGCTCGTAGGTCGAAACCTTAGGTGCTTTCTTCTGCAAAGCAGGTAAATCGCTTTTCTGCGGCTTCTTAGTAGATTTCTTGGCATCTTTCAGTTTTGCTTTTGACTGAGGTTTTTCAAAAGCCGACTCAACCTCCATTGTTGGTGCTACAAATCGGCTCTTTGTTTTCAGATAAGTCTCGGTCGTTGCTTGCTTGGCCACAGCCTTCATCAATGCCACTTTCAGAGATAGCACCAAAAACAGATCTGCCAGCATTGAATCAAAATCTGCTGCGTCCTCTTTATTCTTACACCGGCATGGGTGCTGCCCTACCCTTTCCGCTAAATCTTCCACCTTCGGCACAAAATACCCCGATGCTGCCGCGATTCGCTGCTGCAAATAGCTATACGGTTCTTGACCGGCAGTGCCTGAATTTAGACTTTCGGCTCTTGATAATTGATAATCAGCTCCCAACTTCTGATTTTCGACTCTCGATTTTTGAACTTCTGCTCCGGATATGATAGCCGCCAGTTGCCGTTCAAACTTATCCGCTATGGGCGATAATTCTTTCAGCGTGCTCCGCAGTCCGTCTAAGAAAGAAGTCGTTTCTCTATTAAACGACACGCACTTAGCTACATGACGCTCTACCTGCTCTTCTAACGAAAGGACAGAAGATATATTAAATAATTCTGCAAACAACTGAAGTTGATAGTCTTTCTCAGCCTCGCCAAGTTGTTCGTATGTCTGCTCGGTTGTAGGCTGTGCTCCTACATATTCTAATACCTGCCTGTCGTTGCTGAGACTGACATGCTGCAACGGCGAAGAAAGCACTATACCTTCTAATGTCCTGCACCGCGATAATGCCACATATACCTGCCCTGCAGCAAATGCACGCTGAGCATCTATTATCACGCGGTCGAAAGTAAGACCCTGACTCTTATGTATCGTTATCGCCCATGCCAAACGCAGCGGATACTGCGTAAAGGTGCCAAGCAATTCTTCCTCAATTTTACCGGTCTTAGGGTCTTCCTTATAGCGTATGTTCTCCCATGTCATCGACTCTACCCCTATATTGCCATCGTCACAACCTACAATGACAATACCATCTTCGAGGTCTATACCTTTGACTATGCCAAGCTTACCATTGTAGAAACGACGCGGGTTCTGCTCATCATTGCGAATGAACATAACTCGAGCACCAAGTTTCAGATTAAGCGTCTGCTCGGTCGGAAAACTACTCTCCGGAAACTGTCGCAACACCTCAGCCTTGAAGGAATAAAGCCTGCCTGTCAGCTCATCCAATTTCCTATGATTGAGCTCATCTGCCTGCTGATTATGTGTAGTCAGCGTAATATGAAAATCATCATCAAAAGAGCCCTTGCTCTTTGTACCTTCAACGGAGCGTTCTTTGCTCTCAAAATCGGGCAGGTACCTTGCAGCAAGCATAGCCCGCCCTTCTTCCGATAACCTGTTCTCGCGCACCTCACCGAGCAATTTCACGAACTGTTCATCCTGCTGTCGGAACACATGGTCGAGCTCAATATAGACGGGACTCACTTGCTGCATTACCTTGCTCTGAAAAAAATATGGTCCCTCATAATAGCGTGCCATCAGTTCGCGCTCCTCATCGCCGTGTACTACGGGTTGCAATTGCATCAGATCGCCTATCATCACCACCTGCACTCCTCCAAACGGCTCGTTACGACGAAAGCGATAATGCCTTAGTACGGCATCAATGGCATCAAGTACATCTGCTCTGACCATACTTATCTCGTCTATTACGAGCATCTCCAAGTGATAGAGCATCTGACGTTTGCGTTGCATCATGCGCTGCTCGGCAAACATCTGCTTGTATGATTCAGGTGTGGGGATAAGCGTACGGATTGGCAACTGGAAAAAGGAGTGAATGGTCATGCCACCGGCATTGATCGCCGCCACACCTGTGGGTGCCACCACTGCCATGTTCTTGGGCGACACATCTCTTAGGTGCCTCAAGAATGTAGTTTTTCCGGTCCCCGCCTTGCCCGTGATGAATAGGCAACGGTTAGTCCGCTCGGAAAACTCCTCAGCCAACTGATAAGGCAACGATTGTTTCTGCTGTTCCATAACCTAACGCTTTTATGCAGTCTGCCTCATGCCTGCTTTTTAGTGATGCCTACGTATGCAAGCAACACAAGGTTCATCATCAACGCGTAGATGATAGCGGGGATAGCTATTATCTCGTTATTGAATATCAGCGGACTGCAAGCTATGGTGATGGCTTGCGCCGCATTTTGCATGCCTATCTCTATCACTAACGTGCGGCGTTCTTTGCCCGTCAGGCGAAATATGCGGGCAAGCAATGCACC
>CAMHGK010000213.1 GCA_946184695.1 uncultured Bacteroidales bacterium
GAGCCTGTCTTTTGGTCTGCATAGCCGGTTATTACATACTTGTTGGTACCCTTAAGGTCAGTGTCAACGATGCTCTGGATGAACTGCTTGAGGTGCTCTGACTCTTGCTGCGAGAGAACCTTCTTAGCATAGTTGAAGTAGAAGGTGTTGGGCGAGTAGGCAGCGCCGCTGTTGGTACTGTTGTCACTGTTGCCACCGTTGTTGACAACCTTCTCTACGATCTTCTCTTTCTCTACGTAAACCGTGTCAACGATCTTCTCACCGTTGTTGACAGCTTGTCTGAGGTCGCGGATGTCGGTCTGCAGGTCGCGAACTTGGCGAGTGAGTTTGGCTTTGTCGTCTTTGAGCTGAGCATTGTCCTGCTCAAGGGCTTGGTTGTTCTGCTCAAGCAGAGTGTAGTCTTCAGGTTTAACTGACGAAGCGCCCGATGTACCATGCTGCTTGCCTGCAAGGTCCCAAGTAGCCTTGTCGAAGTGGTAGGTGACACCAACGCTCAAGTCGCCAAGCAATGCTTTACCGCCGGCGGTAGTACCAAGTTCTTTGCCATGAGTGATGGTGGCGCGCAGGTCGATGTTGACATGCCAGTTGTCGTTGATGCGGAAGTCGTTCAGCAAACCTGCACCGGCTCCGAAATCAAGACCATACTTGCCAATGAACAAGCCACCGTGAACGTAAGGAATGGCGTTGTAGATGCGGGGCTTGTAGCCACCGAACAAGTTCGACCAGTTCCACAGTACGTCAGCATGTACGTAGTGGAGTTGGAACCAATCAAGGCTGACGCTCTTGTTGCGAGATGCCCAACCGCTATAGCCGATACGGAATCCCCAGTTGGGAACAATCCACTTACCGAAGTATGCACGAACCTCAGGAGTGAGGTTGTTTCTGAGCTTGCCCGAAAGCAGTCCTTCTGCGTTGTAGAGAGCACCTGCATTGATGCCTACAAACCAGTTGTCAGCATAAGAATTGGTCACGTACGGACCATAAACATGCTCAGGCTCTTGTGCTTCTTGACGTGAACTACGCTGAGCCGACATTACCATCGGCACTGCAAGCATAGCAATAAGGAGTAGATGTTTAATTTTCATAAATAAATATGTTTAAGGTGAATATGATATTTGTCGTGTTGTTCGTGTTTTTTTACACTGCAACGACTATGTAGTATGCCTTCTTTCCCTTTTGGAATAGCATGTACTTGTCGTTGAGCAGGGCATCGGTGGTGAGCGGGGTCTGCGGGTCGGTCAGCTTCTGCTTGTTGAGCGAGAAGCCGTTGGCAAGAATCATCTTTCTGGCTTCGCCTTTCGACGGGAATATCGTCGTTTTCTCAGCAAGCAGCGTCAGTGGCTGAATGCCGACTGCCAGTTCTTCGCGCGATACCTCGAAGGTCTCCACCCCCTCGAACACCTGCAGGAACGTCTGCTCGTCGAGTGAACGAAGCGTGTCGGCTGTGGCATTGCCGAAAAGGATGTTGGTGGCATCAAGGGCTGCCTGGTAATCAGCCTCAGAGTGCACCATTATTGTGACCTCTTTGGCAAGACGCTTTTGCAAGAGTCTGAGGTGAGGTGCCTGCGAGTGCTCGGCTATCAGTGCCTCGATCTGCTCGCGCGACAACTCGGTGAATATCTTTATATATCGCTCTGCGTCTTGGTCGCTCACGTTGAGCCAGAACTGGTAGAACTTATACGGCGAGGTGTAGCGACGGTCTAACCAGATATTGCCGGATTCGGTCTTGCCGAACTTGCCTCCGTCGGCTTTGGTTATCAGCGGGCAAGTCAGTGCAAACGCCTCATGACCGTTCATCTTGCGCATCAGCTCTATGCCGGTGGTGATGTTGCCCCATTGGTCGCTGCCGCCCATCTGCATCTTGCAGTTGCGGTGCTCGTTGAGCCATACGAAGTCGTAGCCTTGCAGCAGCTGATAGGTGAACTCGGTGAACGACATACCCTGCGATGCCTCGCCGTTAAAACGCTTCTTGACGGAGTCTTTTGCCATCATGTAGTTGACGGTGATGAGTTTGCCTATATCGCGCGCGAAATCAAGGAAGGTGAAGTCTTTCATCCAATCGTAGTTGTTGACAAGCTCTGCTTTGTTGTCGGCATCGCTGTCAAAGTCTAAAAAGTGACTGAGTTGCTTCCTTATAGCTTCCTGATTATGTCTTAGAGTCTCTTCGGTGAGCAGGTTGCGCTCTTGCGACTTGCCGGAAGGGTCGCCTATCATACCTGTGGCACCGCCAATAAGGGCTATAGGCTTATGCCCGCAGCGCTGAAGATGACGAAGCATCATAATGCCGCATAGATGACCTATATGAAGGCTGTCGGCTGTAGGGTCAATGCCGACGTATGCTGTGGTTTGCTCTTTGAGCAGCTGCTCTTCCGTGCCCGGCATGATATCTTGCAGCATGCCGCGCCAACGTAATTCTTCTACGAAATTTACCATTGTGCTGTTTGCTTAGTTAACGATTGTTTTGAAATTGGTAACACACACAAAATCGACTGCAAATGTAGTGCTTTATTTTTGAATAAGAAAATTTTTTGCATTTTTATTTGCACAATTCAAAAAATTGTAGTACCTTTGCACCCGCAAACGAAAATAACAGCGTTTGCATGTACTGAACATTGCTCAATGGTGTAATGGTAGCACTACAGATTCTGGTTCTGTCTGTCTGGGT
>CAMHGK010000214.1 GCA_946184695.1 uncultured Bacteroidales bacterium
GAGAACGTGGCGCTTGGCATATTGATCATAGCAGGGTTGGCGGTTACTCTATTCAGTCTGAGCGAGAAGCTTCCTACCCGCTTTTTCAACACGGCCTCGTTCATGATTGCAGTGGTGCTGATTGGCTATTCTTCGTATGCAGCATTGGTAATCAGAAGTGCAGCCGACACACCTATGGACCAGAACTCGCCGGATAACGTATTCTCGCTCAAGTACTACCTCAATCGCGAGCAGTACGGCGACCGTCCGCTGCTCTACGGACAGATGTACTCTGCACCTGTAGAATTGGAGATTAAGGACAATATGTGCATTCCCGTCGAGAATATCGGTCATGCACAATACTCACCCGAGCCCAAGACCGACGACAACCAGCCCGACCGCTACATCGTAACAGGCTACAAAAACTCATATAAGTTTATGCCTGAGTTCTGCACTATCTTCCCGCGCATGTACTCCGGCGACGAGCGGCATAAGCAGGCATACAAAGAATGGGGTCAGGTGACCGGAAAGAAGATACGCTACGACTACTGCGGACGGAAGAAGGTGGACGTATGTCCCACTTTCGGCGAGAACCTGCGTTTCTTCTTCTCTTACCAGTGCAACTTCATGTACTGGCGCTATTTCCTTTGGAACTTTGCAGGCCGGCAAAACGACTTGCAGAGCTACGGCGAGCTTACCAAAGGCAACTGGCTCTCAGGAATACCCTTTATCGACAATGCCCGACTCGGAGATCAGTCGAAGTTGCCCGATGAGCTAAAGAACAACAAGGGGCACAATGTATATTACATGCTGCCACTGCTGCTTGGCATCATCGGTATCATATTCCAGCTTTGCCGCAAGCAAGCCGGTATGGAAAACTTCACCCTGACCTTCATGCTCTTCGTGCTTACCGGTATAGCTATCGTCGTATATCTCAACCAGACTCCCTACCAGCCGCGCGAGCGAGACTATGCATACGCCGGCTCGTTCTATGCTTTCTGCATCTGGATAGGATTAGGAGTGATGGCAATTGCTGAGTTTATCAGCCGCCTTGCCAAGACCGACAATAAGGCGCTAAAGAGTGGCATTGCCATTGCTGCCACGGTGGTATGTCTTGGAGTGCCGGCACTGATGGCTGAGCAGAACTGGGACGACCACGACCGCTCTGACCGCTATGCTTGTCGTGACTTCGGAGCCAACTACCTGCAATCATGCGAGGCAAACGGTATCATCTTCTCTAATGGCGACAACGACACCTTCCCGCTATGGTACAATCAGGAAGTAGAGGGTGTGGGAACCGACCTGAGAGTATGCAACCTGTCATACGTTCAGACCGACTGGTATATCTCGCAGATGAAGCGCCCGTACTATGAATCCGAGGCATTGCCTATCACATGGCAACCTAAAGACTATATATCAGGCACCAACGAGGTGGTATGGGTTGATGAGCGTATCAGCGAACCCATCACCGTAAAGCAGGCATTCGACTTCATCCGCTCTGAGTCACCATCTACAAAGCGCGACGGCGAGAACTTCCTGCCATCAAGCAAACTCTACATCCCCGTTGACTCGTTAGAAGTTGCCCAAAGCGGACTATTCAGTAGTACCAAAGAACAGCTTGCCGACCGCCTCAATGTAAATGTTGGGCGCCGCAAGACCAAATCAGAGATGATGGTACTTGAGATTCTCTCGTCCAACCATTGGAAGCGTCCTGTATATTTTGCCGTGACGGTAGGCAACGACTACTATCAGGGACTCGAGCCCTACTTTGAGCTTACAGGGTTGGCATACCAAGTCACTCCGTTCAGGTCGAAAGACGGGCAGCCGCGTGTCAATACCGAGAAGATGTACGACAACATGATGAACCACTTCCGCTATGGCAATATGAACAAGGAAGGCATCTATATCGACGAGAACCTGATGCGCATGTGCCGCACACACCGCATGATGTTTGCTCAGTTGGCAGATGCTCTTTATCGCGAGGGACAGAACGAAAAAGCTTTAGAAGTGCTCGACCGCTGCGAGAAAGAGCTGCCAAACTACAATATCCCATACGACTACACCTCAACCACAATGGCGCTGCTGTATTTCGATTTGGGAGAACGCGAGAAAGCAATAGATATTCTCACGGCTGTAGCCGACAACAACATCCAGTATCTGAGTTGGGGTGCCTCGCTGAGCAAAACATATCAAAGCGCAGTAAAGCAAACCTTGAATCAGAATATGGCAATGCTCGGGTATATCCTACAGCAACTCGACCACTACAAAGAAGACGAGTTGTTCGAGAAATACTACACCGAATATGCCACCTTCTCTACAGCACTCAGCCTAAGATAGGTTACCTGCTTAGCGCTTGCAATAAGCTATAATAAAACACTCGCGGAGCACAATTCTAATGCACCCCGCGAGTGTTTTTTTATTATCAGGCATACGGACTACAAAATATCTGTCCCCTTTGTCCCTATTGTCCCTTTTTGCACAAAATTAAGGACAAAGGGGACAAAGGGGACAACAGGGACACATTTTTTCAGAGCGCACATTGTCTTTTCCTAAAATTAGTAGACAGTTTTTTTGTTATTTTCCTAAGTTAGTAGA
>CAMHGK010000215.1 GCA_946184695.1 uncultured Bacteroidales bacterium
TCTCTACCCATTTGCCTCCCTTATATACTTCCACTGACCACCATTTTTGTGTAGCGGGGAACTGAACGGGCAGAATCTCTCTGTCAAACTGATAGTGCTTACCAAAGTAATCAAACTCCAGATTTATGTGTGCACGGGTCTCTACAGCAGGAATTTCCACTCCGAAAAACAGACTGTCCGGCACACCTGTAAATGACAATTCAACATATTTGTCAGACCATACAGGTTCCTGAGGGCTTGTATGTATGTTTGCGTTATAACGCCAGTTCAAGTATGCAATCCATAGTTTGCCGACCTCAATATTGCCGACTTCCAGACCTAATATCCAGTTGATAACAATCTGTCGTAGCATTTGCTGCCAGCCGGTCAAACCATCTTGGAATGTACCCAACTGTATGCCCTTTCTTTGAGAATATATAACGTTCACATTGGTCGGAACGAAAAGGTCGTAATTGTCGGAAAGGCTCAGATTGACTCTGTAGTTGTCAGATCTGCTGTCTTCGTCAGTGTCGCACCAGTAAGCATTGTCCGATTTTACTGTTGCTTGTGCGAAAGTCTCCTCTTCAAGGGGTGCTATAGGCAGACATACGGCACTCTTCTTATATACTTTGTATGTGAACTCTTGCGATTTGCCGATATAGTTGTCGGTGGCAGCCTGTTCCACTGTCAAGGTAAGTGTGACGTATGAATTGGAGGTGGGATTAACTTCTGTAAGTGTCAACTGGTTGTGGGCATACGAGGCAAATCCTGTTCCTATTGTTATGGTAACGTTGATAGGAGATTCGGTATTGTTGGATGAATACGGGTTGTAGTATGTGGTGTTCTCAACAAGCGGGTTGGCTATGTTGGGAGTGATGACTGACTGTGCTTTGTTGACATGCACGCTGACAAGTAGCGTGGCAGGTGAATAGACATCAGCGTCCGTCGGCGAGAAACGTGCTTCATATTGTGCATCGCCGGCATCGGGCAAGGTTCCCGGGTGCACCCATGAGAACGTTCCCTCTATGACCTGCTCACCGAGCTTGGCAACACCTGAGATGACCGATTCCGCCAGCGTCTGTTCGTAGGTGATGTCGGACGCCGTGACAGAAGCGAAGTTATCCGGACGTGCGCCTACGGTCATCAGGGTCTTGCTGACGCACTCGGCAGGCTCGTAGTTGAGGTCGCCGGCTTGGCATACCGTCACCTCTACTTCGGAGTTGATTTTGCTGACAACAAGCTGCCCCGTCAGGTTATCAACGGTAGCCACGGTCTCGTCGGACGAGCTGTATTCGACATGCAGACCCGAGGTGGCGTATGCTCCGAGAGCAGTACCGGTGAGACATTCGGTGCCATCGTCCATGGTCCAGACTATCTGTTGCGCAGCGCGGGTGATAGTAGGATGTATGGTGATGGTATTGGGGTTGTACCAGTTGGTATTCTGCGGAGTGAAGGTGACGGTGTAGTCCTCGCCGGCTGGACGGTTGCGAAGCTCTTCGGTACACGAGAACGTACCGGCAACGCTGTTGCCTTTGTCGTCAACAGCCGAGCCGCCGGTCCAATGGTCCTCGACTTTTTCGCCCGGCGTATAGACATACGACTCGGGTACAGCAGGAGCCGTCAGAGTGGGAGTCACCTTGTTGATAGTGTATGTGACAGACTTAGATGTCGGATAATAGATGAAATCACCTGCCTGCGAGGCGGTGATGGTGACGGTACCGTTCTTGATGATGGTCAGCTTGCCATCGGCGCTGACGGTAGCGACAGACGTGTTGCTCGAGCTGTAGGTCACGGTCAGGTTGTTTGCCGCAGATGTAGTGTTGTCGGTTGTGTAGGCGTCGAAATCAATGACGTCGGTTGTGCGTATCGTCTGCGAGCCCGTCGGGAAGTCCTGAATGGTCTGATTGCGCTTGATGATATGGTAGGTGACAGACTTGGAGGTTGCCGCGTTGTAATACTCGTTTCCTGCCTGTGAGGCGGTGATGGTCACATCGCCGTCTTTGTGTATGGTGAGCTTGCCGTTAGCATCCACAGTTGCCACAGCTGTATTGTTTGACGAATAGATGATGGGCAGGTTGTTAGCGGTATTGGAGATGTCGTCTTTGGTGTAGGCATCGTAGTCGGCAGCGAAAGAGGTCTCTATTGTCTGGTTGCCGGTGGGGAAGCCCTGAATGGTCTGGTTGCGCTTTTGACTTACGCCTGAGAGGTTGACAGTGGCAGTGCTCTTGCCATCGGTAATGGTGATGGTGCCTGAGAAGTTACCTGCCTCGGAAGGGCAGAAATAAACCACGAAGTCGTAGCCGGAAGCCTTACCCTTGTTGCCGGTGGAGCATGCTCCGCTACCGTTATACGCAAACTGATTGCTACCTACGGCATAGGTATAACCGTCGCGGCTTTTAGTAATTTGCCCTGAGGTGTTGTCAGCAGTTCCTAAGCGCCATACGTTCTTATTACCTGATGTGAGTTTGACCGTGATATTGCCATTGGTAAGGAAAGAGCGGAAGTTGACAGTTTGGTTCGCCGTTTGTCCCCAATAGATGGTACCGAAATTCTTGGAAACAGAGGTCGTTCCGTATGTGCC
>CAMHGK010000216.1 GCA_946184695.1 uncultured Bacteroidales bacterium
ACACTTTCACCTTGTTTTGCTCTATTGTCAAAACGCCCAGACTTAACCGCTCTTTAATCTCAGGACGGATATCTGCGTAAATAATGCTGTATTGAAGATTATTTTCCATAATTACTGTTATTCGGGCGCATGTACTTGCAGATATACTGCTGCGTATCCGAGCATAATACCAACACAGGCAAGTCGCCGGTCATGTATTGTTTGGATATATCCTGAATACTATGTAAATGCTGTATTTCCATCGTCTTTGCAACTTTCGGCTGCAAAGTTACTGTTTTTTTTGAGATATGCAAATATTGGGGTGAAATTCGCTTGCGTGCGTACGATTTTTAGCTATTTTGTTTCTCGGTCATCGGTCGGTCTTCTCGGCTTTAAGGAGTTCTTTATTCGCTTTGCGAATTCGCGCGGCGCACTTACTCCTTCAAATGTCCATTAGACGTTTTTGGTGCGCCTCAATCGCTTCATGTGGGTGGCGGGTAAACGCAAAAACATCCGATTGCTAAGATTTAGAGGCATTGTCCCCATTCGCCTTTCAATTTCCATGCCCCTCTATATATAGTCAAAAAAGAGGCGAAATCTATCACCTCTTCTGCAACTTTTTTCATTTGGTAAAGTAAATTAGGAGTTTATTCTGTCACCACAATAATCTTTTCTGCCACATTTAGCGCAGAAAGTGCCTTCCCAGACTTGGTCAAAGTGGCTCATGGCGGAGTCGATAAATCCCGGCTCGTCAGTCAGGATACCTGCTTCAAAATTGCGGTTGGCAGCGGATTTCATACCCATGCCGGCTCCTGTCAGATTGGCTGAGCCAATATAGACGATTTCGCTGTCGATAGCGATTATCTTCATGTGCACACGCGGACAGAGCCGACGCTCCAGACGCTTCCATAATAGTGGGTATTTGTCGAAGTCCTCGCGGAAAGCCGTCCCCGGCTCTTTGGCATGAAGCAGACGCACCTCTACACCGCGTTTCAGCAGGTCGCGGAGTACTTGCAGAAAAGGCACGGCATCGCCCTTGCCCTGCATGACATACAGGTCTTTGAGGTCAGCGGTTGCTATCCATAGCAAGCGCCGCGCTTTGCACATCCGCGAAACGACCTCGGAATAATGATCGGTGTCAGCTATATAGGTGATCATGGTTGTGCCATTTCTTCCCAGCTTTTAGCTAGGCGGAGATTTTGCCGCACGCCGTTTCCTGTGCGGTATGCTTCTGCTACGGCACGCATATTGGCATAATCCTGATCGGTGGCTTCGTGATTGAGTTTAGCGAGATAACTCTTCTCTCCTTGATTATAGAGCCAATCAAAAGAGCCTTTTTTCGGACGTGGCTGTTTCGGGGGTGCTGAAAAACCAAAAGCTTGTTCTACCGGCAAAGTAGATCCATCATCATATAATCCCGGCAACAATTCATAAGACTTCTGTCGGAACCATTCATGTCTTTCTAAGCGTTCTTCATCCGTTAAATTACTGAAATCATACATATTTCTAATTTCACTATCTTCCTCCAACTCTATCAAGTCACAAAACTTTTTATATTCTTCCTTTGCTTTTGTTAATCGCCCTGTACAAGCATAGAAATATGCCGTTTCGTACGCATGGTAATAATTTAGCACCTCTTTAACACCTTCATCGTCCTCATTAGATGCACAATCACTAATCAGTTGCAGGATATTCAGGAAAAGGTCTGTCTCCTCTTGTGAATACAGCTGCTGATAGATTTGCAAAGCATCATCGCGTGTTGCATCCATATAATGCAGTCCTATTACCATAATTTTAGAAGCTAACGACATCAGCCCATCTACGTTCGATGTTTCTTTCAGACAATTGGCATAGTTCTGCAACATAGAGCATGAGACCCCATCAGATATGTTTACTGCGTGCTCCATATATTTATCATAAAACTCTACGACATCTGAATTACTACTTTCTGCATTTTGCGCACATCCTGCATAATAGGTGGTATATAATCTCTCTTTAGTATATTCATCTTTAGCTTGCTCTGCCCATTGCAATGCACGTTCGTAATTGCCATTGACGAGATTGAACAAGAACAAAGCTTTATGTTCTATCTCTGAAGGGATATCTTCCTTAAAGAAACGATATTGCTCAGTAGCTGACGCTTGAACAATAAAATCTTTGCGCATGGAGGGATTGTGTGCAACTTCAATGAGTTTGTCTGTCAAAATGTTATCAAAATCTTGCTCTTCCTGTGTTAATTCAACAGGAATGATGTTGTTTTTCTGCTTTGTCATAAGTCAATAAAATATGATTATCCGTTTATTGGGGTTTCATCTTCTATCATATATAAATCAAGTGCATCTCTCGTTGGAAACTCAGATAGATTATCAAGGATTTGATTATGAATGTAATCATCGATAATCCGACTTGACACTTTAATCCCAGATAGAGTTATGAGGATTTCATTATCTTCTCTACGTCTTGATGAACTCAATTCATGCTGTAATAATTCCACCCCGAATAATTCTGCAACCTGATTACAAAAGTCATCGAAATCTGGTTGAGTTATTCTATTCTTCACATAGAAAAGACCGGAAATGT